>JAFUXN010000153.1 GCA_017477125.1 Selenomonadaceae bacterium | reverse complement strand
CCGCCGCCTTCTTTCTGTGTCACACAAAAAATATTTTCCGTTAAGGTTGAGCGGCAAAGGGGAGGAGAGAGAGCCGCCTCAACGTTTTTCAGTTCGAAGGAAAAGGGCGGCGTCGCCATATCGCGGGACGACCGCCGCCTTCTTTCTGTGTCACACAAAAAATATTTTCCGTTAAGGTTGAGCGGCAAAGGGGAGGAGAGAGAGCCGCCTCAACGTTTTTCAGTTCGAAGGAAAAGGGCGGCGTCGCCATGTCGCGGGGCGACCGCCGCCTTCTTTCTGCGTCACACCAAAAATATTTTCCGTTAAGGTTGAGCGGCAAAATGAAACCGAGCGAGCCGCCGGCTTCGAAGGCGGGCGCTCGTACTTTTTGATCGTCACTCGGCGACGACCCGATTGCGCCCCGCCTCCTTCGCTCGATACAGACGTTCGTCGGCGACTTTGATATTCTCATCGATCGAGTGCGCCCGATCGAGCTCCGAACACCCAAAGCTCATCGTCACCCTGATCTCTCGACCATCAAACAAACATGAAGACGCCTCCGCCGCTCGACGAACGCGCTCTGCAATCTCAACCGCACCGTCAAGCCCGACGTCCTTCAATACGATCACAAATTCTTCGCCGCCCCATCGATACGCCGTACCAACATCGCCCACCGTCGATCTCAATATCCGCGCCACATTCTTGAGCACCGCATCGCCCGCATTGTGCCCGTACGTGTCGTTCACCCGTTTGAAGTGATCAATGTCGCACATCACCAGCGCCAACCGCTCAATCCGTTGATAAGTCGTCTGCCAATCGCTGTAGAGTCCAAATCGATTCTTCAACTCCGTCAGCTTGTCGTGTTGAGAGTCCGCCAAAAATAAATCCGACTCCAACGCCATGCCGCAGATGAACGCCGCTATCGATAACCGCTTGGCGTCATCAACCTCGTCGAAGCCCGCATCGCCCAACTTGTTGATCACTTGGAACGCGCCGATCACTTCTCCACGACAGTTCGACACCGGCATCACCAGGATCGATTTCGTCACGTAGCCCGTCCGCTTGTCGACCGCAGAATTGAAATCGGGATGATTGTAAGGATCGTTCGTCACGATCGTTCGGTTCTCCGCCAGCGCTCGACCCACCAGCCCCGTCGTGTCGTCGATGATGATCTGATCAATGCCCGTCGCCGCATTCGTGATCAGTTTGTGCGTCGGTTTGTCCCAACGCCAGAAGCTCGCTCGATCTGCGTCCGCCAACGTCCGCCCCAACTCCGCAAAGATGTCGAACACATGCAAATGATCTCCTCGAGCCGACGATTTCAACCGCATCTCATCGTAAAGTTGCTGCATGATGTCGAAGATGTTGTTCAAAATTTGTTCCGCCGACGTCACGTTGTTCATCGCGCTGCCTCCTCACAGTTCAATCTCGTCGCCAATCCTCGCGAACGAAATATTTTCATGCCGCTCGCTCAATCGACGTTCGAGCTCCGCAATCTGATCGTCGGTACGCCAGGGAGCATGGTGCACGAGCATGAGCCTCTTCGCGCCCGCTCGAGCCGCAATCTCAATCCCAACCTCGGCGGTCGAATGTCCGAAGCCCCGATATCGCTCATATTCCTCAACGGTGTATTGAGCATCGTAGAGGAGCAGATCGCAACCGTCGGCAAATTTTATCAGCGCCTCAACTCGATCGGGAGCATTGTGCTCAAAATCAGTGGCGTAGACGAGCGAACGCCCGCGTCGAGTCAGCCGATAAACTATCGAATCGTTCGGGTGACTGCTTTCGATCGCATCGACGGCGACATCGTTGAGCATCAACGTCTCGTCGGGCAGCACATGAATTTTGACGTCCGACGGATATTGTTCGAGAGTGACCGGCCAGAACGGAGGAGCGATCAATCGATCGAGCGCCTCTTTGGGCGTCAATCCCGAACACGAGCGAGCGTAGATGTCGATCAGTCGTCGCGGTTGACCGAGCGCCAAGAAGAACGGCAGCCCCACCACATGATCCAAATGCATGTGCGTGAGCAGGATCGTCAAGCGGGAATGCGGCGACGGCTTTGCGCTGACGATCCCCGAACCC
Source organism: Selenomonadaceae bacterium (assembly GCA_017477125.1). Classification (GTDB taxonomy): domain Bacteria; phylum Bacillota; class Negativicutes; order Selenomonadales; family Selenomonadaceae; genus Quinella. Next base: position 7,042 of record JAFUXN010000153.1, on the reverse strand, counting down.
GCGTCCAAATATATTTCCTCGTCGCCCGCCTCGACTTTGAAGCACGACGTTGCTCCTCCGCAGATCGAAAACGCCGCGCCCTCGACCGGCACCGACCCGCGCGCGCCCAACACCGTCATTCTCAATGTTCATCCCTCCCTCAACGAGTTGAGTTTCAATATCTCAAAATCCGCCGACTTGCCCTTGAGCTTGATCGAATTGCCGAGCGAAGTAACGTCGGCGTCGGCGCCCAACATGTCAGCAACCGCCCTCGAGATCAAAACCGTCCCGCCCGCGGCATTTGCCTCTAAGCGAGCGGCGGTGTTGACGGTGTCGCCGATGGCGGTGTAATCCATGCGAAACTCCGTGCCGATGTTGCCCACGACCGCGCTCCCCCAATGCACCCCGACGCCGAAACTGATCTCGCGACCGTATTCCGCGCGGAGCTCGTCCTGCAAACGCTTGGAGCCTTCAATCATATCGAGAGCGGCACGGCATGCGCGGTGCACGGGACGATCCTGCTCGAGAGGCGCGTTCCAAAATGCCATCGTGCAATCGCCGACAAATTTATCGAGCGTGCCGTGATGTCGTCTGATACATTCGGTCGTCAACGTCAGGTACCGATTGAGAATCTCGACAACCGTCGCGGGCGGCAACTGCTCACTCATCGATGTGAAGCCGCGAATGTCGACGAACAGCACCGCGATATTGCTCAGCTTGCCGCCGACGTCGAGCGATTTTGGATCGCCGTTGATCAATTGATCCATGATGGTGGGATCGACGTAGCGCCCGAAGGTCAAGGCAACCCGATCCCGATCGTTGCGAGCGCGAATGTAATTGGTAGAGACGGCGCCGACGAAGATCATGGTGCCTGCGAGCGGAATCCAAATGACGTGCATGAGGAGTTCGTATCGATAGCAGACGTGACAGAGGACGATCCAACCGATGGTGACGATCAACCAGCCGACCGTGATGAGACGCATTTGCCCGTTGCGAAACAAAAATTCCGCGACGAAGCTCACGATGAACAGCAACACCAATTGAGGAGCGCGTTCGACTTCGCGCGGAAAAAATCCCTTATGAAATGCGTCGAGCGCGTTGGCATGAATGTCGACGCCGTACATCACATCGGAACGATCCAAAGCGGTGGGCATGCTGTCCAAGAGCCCGGGCGCATACGGACCGATCAAAACGATCTTGTCTCGATAAATCTCAGGATCGATATCGCCCTCGAGCAGATCCCAAAAATTTTTCCCGACCGAGTAACTCTTGGCGGTGAACGGCAGATAGTAGAGCCCGTTGCCCGCGGTCGACGGCGGAGATTTCGGCTCAACGTTCCGCGCTCGACACCACTTCTCATAAATCACTCGAGCAAACGAATACAGCCGCCCGCGCTCGACGGTGTTGACGTAGAGAAGATCATGTCGAACAATGCCGTCGTCCTCATTGGGCGCGTTGATGTGCCCGGTGTCGGCGGCGTCGGCGAGACCGGGATAAGGCGGAATCCAAGCCCAATCCTGATCCCATGGAGCGTAGGGATCGTTGGGGTCGGCAAGCTCGTCATCAACGTCGGCTTCCGACGCGACCACGACATTGTTGAATCGAGCGGCGGCGGCGGCGAGCAGACGATCGCCTTCGGGGTCGGCAGCCTTCTCTCCGGTGAAGAGAATATCCACGCCAATGACGGCGGGGCGAGCGTTGGGATCGCGGTTGAGATTTTCGATGGCGCGAGCAAAATATCCGCGCGGAATCGCCGCCTCGGGTCCCAACTTGCTCAACGTGATCTTGTCGATGCCGATCACAATGATGTTCGGATCGCGCGGCTCGGGCTGCTGATAGAATCGATCGGCGATCCTGTAATCGAGATCGTCAAGCCAACCGCAGGCGGCGATCGTCGTGATGAGCGTCGCGATCAGAAATGCATCGAGCGATCTCAACAGCCGATTGCGAGTGTTCGTCTTCATGGATCAGTAGCGCACTCCTCTGATGCGATTGCTCATAAACACCACCGACCCGTTGTTGAGGAATTGAGACGCACGGTTCTCTGACAAAATTTTGTTGGCGTCGGCGGACGAAACGATCGGGCAACTGTTATCGGCGTTGAGCCCCACCACCTTCACCACCAACGGATTGTCGCCCGCCCTCGACATATCGCCTCGAGCGTCGGCACTCAACACTTTGGTTCGAGCTCCGATTGTCGGCTCCTCAACCGTCGGCTGCTCGGTCGTCGGCTCAACGGCGGTCGGTTCCTCAACCTTCGGCTCGACGGTGATCGGCTCGTCGTCGGCGCCGAGCTCAACGTAACCAATCATGCCGTTGGCGATCACCTTTTCATAATCGAGATTGTTATAAGCGTAAATCGATTGGTCGCTGTCGTTGAGGATCGCGGGCAGCATCACGGGGTTGAGCTCAAGATCGCCGCAATCGATCACCAGACCGGTATAATTGCCCTCGACGGTTTGATCGGGTTCGACGGTCGGGAAATCTTCCTTGTCGACGCGCCTCAACACCGCTTGCGCGAGCGAATCCTTGACGCCGTAGACGGGCACGGACATGACGACGGTGCAGATATCGTACTCGTCATATTCCTCGGAAATGATCTTGGCGCCCTTGATCACCGCGCTGACCTCCTTGACGGTGACGGTCTCGTTGGCGGTGATGCGAACGGCTCCGGCTTGTTCGGCGAGCAGACGATAAGCGTCGGACATCGCCGCCTTATGAGCGAGACGACGAGCCTTGGCGGTGTTGGCGATGCCTTCGGGCGGGACGCCGTAGCCGGTGGCGACGATCACATTGTTCTCCCACCACGAGTTATCTGCGGGTTCGACGGATTGATCTTCGGCGTTCAACGGGGCGACGACCATGAAACACATCATCAGGCAAACGAGCAGTACTCTCCACATCGATATCAACCTCCTAACGATTTCGCTCCCCATGAATATTTTCGGCACCGACGTAAGGATAGACGCGAGCCGCCCCATGAGTAGGCGGGCGCGTCATTCTTTCTTCGCCCCTCATTAGCGATCTGTGCTCGACGTCCTTGATGCATATATTTTTCGGGCGCGTTCGAGGTCGGCTCTCAACTGTGCGACGAGCTCATCGACCGTCGAGAACTTCTGCTCCGCGCGGAGCGTCTCCAAAAATTTTACGCTCAACTCTCGACCGTAGAGATCGCCGTTGAACCGATCAATATACACCTCGAGCCGACGCTTGACCGCGCCGAACGTCGGGTTGTCGCCGACATTTGCGATGCCGCAATAAATTTTCCCGTCGAGCTCAACGGCGACCGCGTACGCTCCGTTGGGCAACATCGCCCGCCCCTCACCGATCTCAAGGTTCGCCGTCGGGAATCCCAACCGCCTACCGCGACGATCTCCATGCACCACCTTCGACACATACGTGAACGGTCTGCCCAGCAGCTCATTGACCGATTTGAGATCGCCAGCGGCAATCAGCGTCCGAATGCGCGTACTGCTCACCGTTTTCTTGTCGACCGTGATCGCGGGACAAACCTCTGCTCGAAATCCGTAAGCCTCGCCCTCTCGAATGAGCATGCGACCGTTGCCCTTGCCGAATCGCCCGAACGTGTAATTGGGTCCCGTCACGACGATCGACGGCGCGAACTTCTCCTTGAGCAGTTGCAGAAAATCTTCGGGCGATCGTTTCGACAGCTCTGCGGTGAACGGGATTTCGATCAGCACATCGATGCCGAGCTCCTCAACAAGTTTGCGTCGAAGCGATCTCGAGCCGATCATCAACGGTTGGTTCTCGGGCGCGAGGATCGACAGCGGGTGGTTCGAGAAGGTGAACACCATCGAAGTGCCGCCAATCGAACGAGCAAGCTCAACGGCGCGTCTGATGATCGAGGCATGCCCGATGTGCACTCCGTCGAACATACCCAACGCGATCACCGAGCGCGCAAATTTTTTATTGACGGCGGACAGTCTTTTATAAATCTCCATGACGTCAGAACTTCAGCGTGGCGAAGTAGTCATCGAGAGTTTCAGCCCGACGGATCATCTCAACCGTCCCGTCCGTCTTCAACAACAGCTCCGCACTCCTCAACTTGCCGTTGTAATTGAAGCCCATCGCATGCCCGTGCGCGCCCGCGTCATGAATGATCACGACGTCGCCGCGATCGATCTGCGGCAGCCGACGGTTGATCGCAAATTTATCGTTGTTCTCGCACAGCGACCCCGTCACATCGTAGACGTGATCGAGCGGCGCATTTTCTTTGCCCGCAATCGTGATGTGATGATAAGCGCCGTAGAGCGCGGGACGCATGAGGTTCGCCATGCACGCGTCGAGCCCCACGTAATTTTTATAAGTCTCCTTCTTGTGTAGCACCGTCGACACCAGCCAGCCCGCGTCACCCGTCATCGCTCGCCCGCTCTCGAATGCCAATGCCGGTTCCATTGCCGCCGCCCTCAAAATGTCATCGTACTTCGCTCTGATCCCTTGACCGACCGCTTTGAGATCGACGGGCTTTTGCTCGAGAGTGTAAGGCAATCCGATCCCGCCGCCGAGGTTGATGAACTCGACCTTGATTCCCAATCGATCCTTGATCTCGATCGCGAGCTCGAACATGATCTCCGCGGTTCTGACGAACGCCGCCGTCTCGAGCTCGTTCGAAACGATCATGGTGTGGAGCCCGAAACGCTTGACGCCCTTATCGAGCGCGAGTTGATATGCGTCGAAGAGTTGAGCGCGAGTGAGCCCGTACTTTGCTTCGGCGGGTCGACCGATGATGTCATTGCCGTCGTTCATGATGTCGGCGGGATTGTAACGGAACGACAGGCAATCGGGCATGCCGGCGCATTGGTCGAGAAATTCAACGTGCGTGATGTCGTCGAGATTGATGATCGCGCCGAGTTGACGAGCCTTGATAAATTCGTCGGCGGGCGTATCGTTTGAGGTGAGCATGATCTTCTCGCCGATCACTCCCGCGCGCTCCGATATGATCAGTTCAGCGAGCGACGAGCAATCGGTACCGGCTCCCTCGTCGGCGAGCACCTTGACGATGGCGGGATTGGGGCATGCCTTGACGGCGAAGTACTCACGGAAGTCGGCAACCCAATCGAACGCCGCCTTGAGCCGATTGATGTTGCGACGAATGGTCGCCTCGTCGTAGAGATGGAAGGGCGTCGGATATATTTTGATGAGCGATTCGAGTTGCGCCTTCGTGAGCGGGAATGATTTTTGCATTATGATCTCCTCCAATGAAATTCGATTGATTATATCACGCCGACGGTTGAACGCAAAATAAAAAGACTGCCGAAGCAGCCTTCAATCACATTAACAATCGATCATAAGACGCGACGCGCGCCGATGTAAGTCGAACTCCAATACGAATTGCCGAGCGAGTCAACCACAACTCCGCGAGACGAGCTTGCGTTGATGAATGTGTTGTCGCCGAGGTAGATGCCGACGTGCGACGGACCGTAAGTGTAGGTGCTGAAGAAGACGAGATCGCCCGCGCGAAGTTCGGCAGTCGAGATCGGTCTGCCATAATAATATTGCTCGTCAGCCATGCGCGGCAACGAGATGCCCGCTTGAGCAAACACGTAGCGCACATAACCCGAGCAATCGAAACCGTACGGAGTGGTGCCGCCGAAGACATACGGCACGCCGATATACTGCATGGAAGTTTGAACGATGCGGCGCGCGATGACACTTGAGCCGCGGGAGATGTCGGGCATGTCTCTTCCGAGCAACGCCTCGTAAGTCGCCGGACCGATCAGACCGTCGGGCTCCATGCCCTGCGAGATCTGAAACTCTCTGATCGCATCGACCGTCGCCGGACCGAAATCGCCGTCGGCAACCACGTCATAGCCGAGGTCAACCAATTGCCCTTGAATCTCTGCAATGTCCGTTCCCTGATCGCCCTCTTCGAAGGCGGGCTGAGCGGAAGCGGAGCAGGTAAACATCATCACCATCGCAATCGCCATCACCATTCGCACTACTCTCAACAAATACGCCACTTCCTCTCTGTAAATTTTTTAATCTAAGTTTAATGGGATTATAATCTTTGCGGGTGATAAACGTGTGAACTCAACTTCAAATTTATATGATTTTCGACTTGACCCTTCAGATTGACCAATTCGTTGCGGTTAATCTATATTTTCTCTGCGAGCGACATCGCGAGCCTCACAACCACATCGGAATTGTAATGACTGTGCTCTCCCCAACGCCCGAGCCCGTAGACATTATTGAGCTTGCACCAATCGAGCAATCGCCGCATGATTTTAGGTTTATCGATGGTGTTTAACGGATAAGCATACGGATTGAGGAAACTCGTCTTGCCGTCTTCGAGCGCGCCCGACACCCGTTCGGCGCGAGTCTCCGTCCAATGACCTTTCCAATCGGAATGCCAATTGTGGCGGTACAAAATTCTGTGGTACGAGACGCTCGGATCGGGGAAGTAACTCCAATGAGCATCGCCTTCGAGATTAGTCGGGAAGTATTTTATCTGAACGGCGGTATGCTTGAGCCGACCGATATCGGACTTAAGCGCGTCGGGCATGCCGTTGAGTGTTCTAAATTCCAACCAAGGAATCGTCGTGATGATCTTATCCGCCTTATATGAGCTTCCGTCGTCGGTTTTCACAACGTGGGAGTCGAAATCGATCGAGCAGACCTTCTTGTTGTACTCAATTCGATCGGAAATACTTGCCGCCATTCTCGACCACAACTCACCGTAGCCGAACTTCTTGGGGTAGTAAAACTCTGCATGCGCCGGCTGCTTGCCATAAGCCTTTCTGTTCAAGCAAGAGAGGAGCGTCTCTCTAAAGCTGACGCTCGGCAACTTCTCAAGCCAATACGTTCCAAGCTGTTCCAGATTGTCGCCGAACATTTTCCTATTGTAAGGGATCATGTAATTGTCGGCGATCACATCACCGAGCTTCCAATAGATCCACTCGATGAATTTCTCAGGCATCGGCGTCCCACTGTTGCAACCGGCGTTGGCAATGGCTTCGAGGTAATCAGCCTGCTCGAGCGTCGGCAGTTGCCAAATATTTGCCTCGAGCGGATGATCGACAAACCGATCGCCCAATCGAATTTT
>JAFUXN010000152.1 GCA_017477125.1 Selenomonadaceae bacterium | reverse complement strand
TTCCTCGGGGGCTTTTTTATATAAAACCACTTCGGAACTACCTAACCCTGCCCTCGACTTCCGAAGTGGTATTACCACGCTCGTCGCCCGCTGTCAACTGTTGAACAGAGATATTGAACGTAGTATAATGAGCTCGCACCTTTCGGTGACTTTCATCGGAGGGAGGTGTGACGCATGGACGTCTTGACGTTCATCGAGGCGGTCGGCGCAACGGTAGTAGGACACTACGTTTGCAAAGCGGTCGACTACGCCATAAAGTCAATCCGCGATTGGCTGAATAACCGTTAAGGTTAAATGTCCAATTACTAAACCCCCTTGGAGCCGCGAACTCCTCGGGGGTTCTTTTTTGTGACCCATGGACGTCCGGTTGTGTTCAGTAACCGTGCCTGTATGATATCACTTTCAACCGTCAGTTGTCAACCGTCGAGATCGAGAGGAGGCAGGGCGTCTATGATGTCCATCGTCTTGACGCTCATCGTGATCAGGCTCAAGATCAGGCGCAAGATGTAATCGGGATCGGAATGCTCCTCACACCAAAGGTTGGGATCATTCACCAAGCCGCTCGCCTTGTCGACCTTCACTCTGTATCGATCGAGCACCCACTCCAACGGAGAGCGCCCGTTCACCACATAATCATACGCACGCAACGGGATGTTTCGGATCACGATCGAATTGTTGTACGTCAACGTGCGCCGATCCTTCGACAGCTTCATCTTGCTCACTCGATAATCGCCAAACAACGCGCCCTCAACCTCCACGCCGTCGGGAGCAGGCTGAGCTTCGTAGTGCAGATGAAGGTCGGCAAGCGCGCGCCCCGCACCAGACAACGCCCAAAAATCCTCCGCACGCGACACCAAGATCAGTTTCGGCAAAGACTTGCGCAGCTCGTTCGCAAACCGTTCCCGATACAACGGCTCGTGCAGGAACCCGTACACATAATAAAATATGTCGTCCTTGGAGACCGATGAGCCGTACCGCTCTCGAGCGCGTTGCAGAATGTGATCCGTCACGCCCGAGTGCCGAGCACCCGACCCGTCGTACCAATACTGCGGAAAACATTGCGCCGCATAATCGATCATCACATCGGGCAACAGATCGATCATCAACACCGAAAACATTTTTTGGCTCCCCAACCCTGTCACACAGATCAATCGGTTGTCCTCTCGACCCGTCGGAAATATTTTCGGCATCTGATACGTTCGTTCATTGAGAATCCGATCATAGTATAAGAGTTGACGGCAAAACGGTCGGTACATGCTCTCAACGATCCGATCCTCGTCAAAAATAATTTCTGTGCCGCGCTTTGAATGTTGAATGAGACCGTCCGCCCAACTGATCTGTGTTGAGTCCCGATCGATCTCATCCGCCCCGCGCTGTTCATTGTAGAAGGAGATCGTCCGCCTCATGTTTTGTTCGAGCTCCGATCGAGAGAAATTATAACACCATGCATCGCGGGCAGTCATAATGCCTTTAGAGTATGTTGAGAAGAAACTCCGCGCGGAGGCGTCGAATTTTTTATCGGGCTCGATGGGAATGAAGTCGTCAAAGGCATCGCCACGTTGATTGATCCAATCATGCTTGTCGTTCGGAACGATCCGTTGAGCCTCCGTCGCAAACCGCCCACTCAAACAGTTGTCGAACAACGCAATCTTGTTGAGCTTCGTCCGTCGATCCAAATAATCGCCGATGTCGACGTAATGTATCTCCGCCCTACGCTCAACCGTCGGGTTCTTCACCAAAACAGTGATCGCAATCGGCGCCCGCGATCCTTCGCCAAACACATTGTCCCGCTCTCGACGACGAGCCTCACCCTGCGTTCGAGCATTGCCCCGAAGGTTGAATACATAAATCGAAGTGAACTCCTCTTCAAAGCATCGACGCATGCCGTCCATCGCCGCCGTATCCAACCAGCCGCCGTTGGTGACAAAACCGATCACGCCGCTTGCGCCGATCCGATCGCTCGCCCATCGAAACGCTTTGATATAACTGTCGTAGAGAGAGTTTTTGTTGGTGGCGTCGGTGTGCTTGACGTAGGTATCGGTTATGCGCCGCTCAAGGTGCGGGTACTTTTGATTTTGAGCGTTGTCGTTGGCGCTCCTCTGCCCAACCGAGTACGGCGGGTTGCCCACGATCACTTGAATGTCCGTCTCGCGCTGCGCTTTGATGTGCTCATTGTTGTCGGCAAGTATCTCGCTGAATAAATTGGTCTCGTCGTCGAGCTCGGCAAGCTGAAACGTGTCCGTCAAACAAATGCGCTCGAAAGGCTCATAATCGCCCGCGCCCGCTCGAGCGTGGTACGCATTCTCGATGTTGATGCAGGCAATGTAGTACGCCAGCAGTACGATCTCGTTGGCGTGCAGCTCCCGACGATACTTCTGCCCGAGGCGCCCGTCAATCAGCCCCAACTCAATCAGTCGAGTGAGGAACGTGCCCGTCCCCGTGAACGGATCGAGTATGTGCACGCCTTCGTCCGCCAGCGTCCGACCAAACTCCGCGCGGAGCACCGCATCGACGGATTTGAGAATGAAGTCGACGACCTCAACGGGAGTGTAGACGATGCCGAGCTTCTCAACGGTCTTGTGGAGCGCGACCTTGAAAAATTTGTCGTAGAGCTCGATGATGATCTTCTGACGTTCGGCGGCGTCTTTGATGTCGGCGCAGCGCTCCTGCACGGATTTATAAATGTTTTGGAGCGTGGCATTCTCCTTGTCGAAGGCAACATCGTCCAAGAGATTCAGGATCGATTGCATTGAACGCGAAACGGCATTGCGCTCCATAAAGTTGAAGTCCTCAAAGAGCGCTTCGAAGACGGGGCGTGTGATGAGATGTTGAGCGAGCATGTCAATCGCCTCGTCGACGGTGACGGCGGGATTGATGTCGCGATGAAGTCCGTCGAGAAATTGATTGAAGGCGTCGCGATGGCTGCCCTCGACGGAGATCAATTGTTTGATGCGCGCCTTATGACGTTCGGCAATGACGGCGACATCTCTGCCCCAAGTCGCCCAATACTGACGGTCGCCAACCTTCTCGACGATGCGAGCGACGATGGCGCGACGGTACTCGTCGAACTCAAGGGTCAACTGTTGAAATGCGGGCGGGGCGTCGATGATGAGCTTCCTGTTGGCGCCGACGACATTGACGCCGTTGTTGAGTGACAGCTTGTTGACTTCGATATAAAATTTGTCGTCGTGAGCGCGGAGGGCGTTGAGCACCTGCCAGACGGTATCGAACTCCTTGTTGTGATTGAGCTCGTCGACGGGATCGGCGTTGAGAGGAATGACGACGGGCACGATCACATAACCGTAATGTTTGCCCTCGGCTTGGCGCATCACTCTGCCGACCGCTTGAATGATATCGACTTGAGATTTTCGGGTCGACATGAACAGGACGGCGTCGAGCGCGGGCACGTCAATGCCTTCGGAAAGGCAACGAGCGTTGGTGAGAATGTGACAGGCTCCGTCGCCGACGTTCTTGAGCGTAGAGAGTTTCGCCTTGCGCTGATCGGAGCGCATGGAGCCGTCAACGTGATCGGCTTTGATGTTGGGCTCGACGGCATTGAACAGATTGGCAATGTCCTTCGACAGCTTGATCGATGAGCAGTAGGCGACGGCTGAACGCATGGGGTTGGGGTCGTCGCGGAGAATGTACTGAGATTCGGGCGAAAGTTTCTTGGCGAGGGCGTTGGCGGCGCCGTAAATCTTCGCCACGTCGCTGACATTGAATTGAGCTTTGAGCGCGTCGGGGACGTCCTGCTCGCGGACGGTGAACACCAGCACGCGGTAATCGGTCAAGAGTTTGTGATCGAGCGCGTCACTGAACTTCAGGACGTAGAAATCTTCGCCGAAGATCGTCTCGTCGTCCATCGACCACAGGGTGAGGTCTTTCTCGGTGGCGGACTTCTTGAGGGCGGTGGTGTAGAGTTTGGGAGTGGCGGTCATGTACAATCGTTTTTTGGATCGAATAAAATTATTGTCGTGGACGCGTTTGAACAGAGGAGCGTCGGCGCCCTTCTCAACGTAGCCCGTCGTTCGATGAGCCTCGTCGCAAATGATGAGATCAATGCGTAATTCGTAATTCGTAATTCGTAATGAATTTGCTTGGGCTTGGGCGACGACATCTAATGATTGGTAGGTCGAGAAGATGACGTTGAAGGCGTCGGGCTTGATCCGCTCGATGATCTTATCTGGCTCGGTGGTCGAAGGCAGGATCGGGTTGTCGACGGGGACATCGTCATTGGTCTTGTGGGCGGTGTTGTCCGAGCAGACGCAGATCGCATTGAGCGGATTTTCCGATTGAGCCGTCCATTCGATCAAAGTCTGATTGAGCAATGATATCGACGGAGTCAAGTAAAGGACGGTTCCGCGCGGAGCGATCAGTCGTTCGGTGATTTTGAGTGACGTGAAGGTTTTGCCGGTGCCGCACGCCATGATCATCTTGCCGCGCTCATGATGTCGGTAGTGTTCGACGGCAGCCTCGACGGCTTTCAGTTGATGCGGACGGAGCTCCTTCTTGAGCAGAGCGTCGCGACCGATCTTGCCGTCGGCGAGCGCTTGCCAATCAACGTCGGCATTCTCAAGCTCGTAAAGCCCGATGCGATTGAACGGCGGCGTCTGATTCTCGATCACCTTCGCCGCGTTATCGTTCCAAAGGTTGGTGGTCGAAATCCACAACCGTTGAGCGAAGTTGACGGTGTGATCGTCGACGGTGAAAGCGCGGCTCGAGGCGGCGAGGAACGAGTCGACGGCGGGCTTATCGATCCGAATGTCGGGCTGATAGAATTTGCATTGAACAGCCCAATAATCGTTGTGTTGATCGATGGCGACGATGTCAATGCCGATGTCGTGACCGCCGAACTGATCACGTTGAGGGAAGTCGCTCCACAAGCAGACGTCGGTGAAGTTGTAGACGGGGGCGGTGAGTAAGAAATTCTTCATGAGCCGCTCGAAGGAATTGCCGAGCTCGACGGTCGAGTCGGACTCCGCGCGGAACCTTTCAATGACGGATTCAAAGTTGGACACAGGGATCACCTCTCGTGCGGATTATATCAACAGGGAATGATCGCGTCAACGTCGAATATAACCCTCGAAAGGAGATGTTTATGATGGCAGAGAACATTGAGACGCGGGTAGGCAATCTCGAGACGAAGGTAAGCGTGATTGAGACGAAAGTCGACATGTTCATCGATGAGGCGCGTCGAGCGAATGAAGACTTCAAAAATGAGATGCGGCAACAAAATGAGAGGCGTGCAAACGAGATATCGGAGTTGCGACAAGACCTCAGAGATACGTCGAAGGAAATTCGGACGCTTTTGATCACGTTCGTTGGGATCGTGGTGGCAATCTTGATTGGCATGTTCTGGACGCATTGATCAAACGGGACGAGCCGTCGAATAAATCATCAGGAAGGGGTTGAGCATCATGGCAGAAAACATTGAGACGCGGGTAGGCAATCTCGAGACGAAGGCAGCGGTTCACGATGAAAAGTTTGATGCGTTCATAAGAGAAATGCAGGACTTCAAACAGGAAGTGCGTCAGCAGAATGAGATGCGGGCGAATGAGATCAGTGTTTTTCGACAGAAGCACGACGAAGACATGCAAGCGATGCGCACCGACATGCAGAGCATAGCTCGAGAGGTACGCAATTTGTTTTTGACGGCGGCGATCGGGATCGGAGCGATGTTCCTCACCGTCGTCTATACGATCGTTTCGAAGTAAGGGAGTTGATCACCATGGCAGAGAACATTGAGACGCGGGTAGGCAATCTCGAGACGAAGGCAGCGATTCACGATGAAAAGTTTGATGCGTTTCTTCGTTCGATGGAAGATTTCAAAGCGGAGATGCGCGACTTCAAACAAGAGATGCGGCAACAGAATGAGATGCGGGCGAAGGAAATATCCGATTTGAGGAAAAAACAAGATGCCGACATGGCTTCGCTTCGCAACGAAATTCAAGGAGTGGGGCGCGAGGTGCGCAACCTGTGCTTGACGTTTGCGATCGGGATCGGAGCGATGTTCCTTACCGTCGTCTATACGATCATCAGGGGTGGTTGATTGCGATTGACAAGCGCGGCGGAGTCTGATATAAATTTGCACGGAGATGATAGCAATGGATCTGATCGAGCTCAATGAACTGCTCGTACTCAAAAATTTGATCAATGACGACGTACTTCAAGCCCTCGCACAAGACGACTCCGTTACCGCAATCCGCCTGCTCGTCGAGCGCGCCGAACGATTTGGCATGCGCGGCAATCTGATCCGCTGTTGGCTGTTGCACTTACTCACACGCGAGCCCAACCTGGTATCGACGACCATGGAACGCTCCCGCGGCAAGCTCGGCGACAGCCTCCGCAAATTGTTCGTCAACGACATCGAGAAGATCATGCCGTTGCTCAACGAAAGCTCCCATAAACGCATGATCATTTACAATTACAAGCCGACCGTCGAGCGCAAGAGTGCAACTCAATCCGAATTGGTATCGATGCTCAACCGCGCCGCCACCTCCAAGCAAGTTTCCGACGCGCTGATCGAATACTATCGTCGGTTCGGCTACGGCGACATGGCTGAATATCGAGCGTTCAAGTGGTCGGGCGGCAAGCTCGTCGGCATTGAACACTTCGACGCTCAACAGTTCGAAGACTTGATCGGCTACGAGCATCAGAAGGAGCAGTTGATCGAGAACACCGAAGCATTTCTCGACGGCAAGGGCGCCAACAATGTGCTGCTGGTCGGGGCGAGAGGCACCGGCAAATCGTCGTCGGTGAAGGCGCTGGTCAATCGATACTACGATCGCTCGCTGCGATTGATCCAATTGACCAAGCCTCAACTGATCGAACTGGCGTCGGTGATGGACGAGCTCCGTCAATATGCCAGCCGCAAGTTCATCGTATTTCTCGACGATCTGTCGTTCGAGGAGGACGAGAGCGAATACAAGTATTTGAAATCGGCGATCGAGGGCGGCGTTGAGACGCGACCGTCGAACGTATTGATCTACGCGACGAGCAATCGGCGGCATCTGATCAGAGAGTCGTGGCGCGATCGGCGGGACGAGCAAGAGGAGCTTTACAAGGACGACAGCGCCAACGAAACGATCTCATTGTCGGATCGGTTCGGGCTGATCATTCATTACTACGCGCCGACGCAGGACGAGTACCTTGCGATCATCAAACACATGCTCGGCAAGAACGGCATCTCGCTCGACGGAGAAGCGTTGAGGATTGAAGGCTTACGTTGGGAGATGACGCACTCGGGTCGCAACGGGCGAACGGCGCAACAATTCGTCACACATTATCTCGGACGGAAGTGAATGCGATGAAAAAAATATTTGTCATAGCCGGCACAGAGGACGGACGCGAACTTGCCGGTTTTTTGTTGTCGAAGGGCTTTGACGTGACGGCGTCGGTGGTGTCGAGCTACGGGCGTCAACTGCTTGAGTACTATCACGGATTGAAGATCAATGATCGGAAGCTCGACGCGGAGGAGTTGGCGGCGTATCTGATCGAGCACGGGATCGAAGCGGTGGTCGACGCCAGTCATCCTTATGCGGAGAATGTATCGGCGAACGCGATGAAGGCGTGTCGGGAGAATGAACTGCCGTGCATCAGATATGAGCGGCTCGAACATGAATTGACGTACGATAAAATTTACCACGCGAACAATTACGAGGCGGCGGCGGATCTGTCGGGCAAGCTCGGGCACAACATTTTCCTGACGACGGGCAGTCGATCGTTGAAGATATTTGTTGAGCGGTTGCCGAACGCGAATCTGATAGCGCGTGTGTTGCCGACGTCGACGGTGTTGAGCGAGTGCGAACGGTTGGGCTTGACGCCGAAGAACATCGTGGCGATGCTCGGACCGTTCACCAAGGAGATGAACATGGCGATGTTTCGACAGTTCCGCGCGGACGTGATCGTTACCAAGAACAGCGGGACGGTGGGCGGCATCGACGAGAAGATCGAGGCGGCGGCTCAATTGGGACTGCCGGTTGTGGTGATCGATCGTCCAAAAATATTTTACGACAACCTCACGCACACCTTCGACGGCGTATTGCAGTTTTTGATCGGGAACTGAAAAAGCGCCCCCACATCGGAGGGCGCCCTTTTAATTTTATATCGACAACCGATCACGGAACGGGATCACATGGCGTCGAGGAAAGCGGAATATCCTTTCTTGGTTTCGTAGATGTCGATCTTGCTGGTCGCCTCCCAGGGTGCATGCATCGACAGCACCGCCACGCCGCTATCGATCACTTCCATGCCGTAGACCGCCATGATGTGCGCGATGGTTCCGCCGCCGCCCTTGTCGACCTTGCCAAGCTCGCTGAACTGGTAATGAACATTGCGATCGTCGAGCACCGCGCGGAGCTTGCCGACAAATTCAGCGTTCGCTTCCGACGACCCCGATTTGCCTCTCGAGCCCGTGAACTTATTGAACACCATGCCCTTGCCGAGGTAGGCGACGTTCTTCTTGTCAAAGACATCGGCATACAACGGATCGAACGCGCTCGACACGTCGGACGAGAGCATCACCGAGTTCTGCAACGCTCGACGCACTTTGAGCTCGGAATAATCTCCGCACGCCTCAAGCAATTCGGCAACGATATTCTCAAAGAACTTCGAACGCATGCCGGTGGCGCCGTACGATCCGATCTCCTCCTTGTCGACCAACAAACAGCAATTGGTTCGAGCGGGAGTTTCATCGGCTTCGAGCATGGCGATCAACGACGTGTAGGAGCACACGCGATCGTCTTGACCGTAGCCGAGCACCATGCTCCGATCAAATCCGAGTTCGCGCGCTCGACCCGCGGGCACCAGCGCCAGCTCCGCCGACAAAAAATCTTCCTCGTCGATGTCGTACTGATCTTTGATGAGCTTGAGGATATTTTTTTTGACCGATTCCTTCTTGCCGTCCTTGAGCGGGTAATTGCCGACGAGGATATCTAACTTCTCGCCCTCGATGACGACCTTCGCCTTCTTCTCGAGTTGATCCTGCGACAGATGGATCAGCAGATCGGTCACGCAGAACACGGGATCGTCCGCCGCCTCGCCGATCACGATCTCGAGAACCGTGCCGTCCTTCTTGACCACCACGCCATGCATCGCCAGCGGCAGCGTCACCCACTGATATTTCTTGATGCCGCCGTAGTAGTGCGTATCGAGGAACGCCAGCCCGCCGTCGTCGTAAACGGGATTCTGCTTGACGTCGAGCCGGCACGTATCGTTGTGGGCGCCGAGAATTTTCATGCCGCGCTCAAGCGGTTCGGTTCCGATGTTGAACAGCGCGATCGACTTCTTCATGCAGACGGCGTAAACCTTATCGCCGGGCTTGAGCGTCGAACCGATCTCGAAACGTTTGTAGCCCGACGCCTCCGCCAATCGGATCGTCTCGTTGACGCTCTCGCGTTCGGTCTTGCAACGACTTATGAAATCGATGTAGCCTTCGGCAAGCTCCTCAAGTTTAATCTTGTCCTCATAGGCGTAAGAACTCCAAACGGATGCCTTCTTGTCCTCTGACATTTAATCACTCCCAAAAATTTTTATCGATGATCGAAATGAAATCGGCTTTGGACTCCGCGCGGTTGAATTGATCGCGAAGGAGCGCGCCGCCGATCATTCCCTTGGTGTACCACGCCGCATGCTTCCTCATCTCCCGAATGCCGACGCGCTCACCTTTGAACTCGATCAGCAAATCCAAATGCCGACGCATCACATCAATCCGTTCTGCGGTCGACGGCGGCGGCAATCGTTCACCCGTCTCAACGTAATGTTCAAGCCGACCGATCAGCCACGGATTGCCCAACGCCCCGCGCCCGATCATCACTCCGTCGGCGCCCGTCACCCGAATGATCTCGTCGAACGAATCAAAGTCGCGGACGTCGCCGTTGGCAATCAGCGGGATCGACACCGCCGCCTTGACCTTCGCGATCTCATTCCAATCGGCGCGCCCCGAATAAAATTGCGTCCGCGTCCGACCGTGCACGGTGATCCAATCGGCGCCGCAGCCTTCAATAATCTTTGCGATCTCGACGGCATTGATCCGATCGAACCCCAATCTGATCTTGACGCTGATCGGCAACGTCGTCGAGCGACGCATTGTTGAGATCAATCGTTCGACGAGCGCGGGATCATTCATCAACGCCGAGCCCTCTCCGTTCTTGACGATCTTCGGCGCGGGACAACCCATGTTGAAATCGATCGAGTGAACGCCGTCGAGCGTCGAGACATACTCAACCGCTTCGCCGACGTACTCGGGTTTCGAGCCGAACAGTTGAATTGCGATCGGTTGTTCGGCGCTGACGATCGACAGCATTTCGAGCGTCTTATCGTTTCGATAATGAATGCCCGTCGAGCTGATCATCTCCGAAAACATCAACGAACGCGTGCCGGTCACCTCTCGAGTGAGAATCCTGAACGCGGCGTCGGTCACGCCCGCCATCGGTGCCAAAAATATTTTCATGGCTCGCCTCCCACGCACGAGATTATAATCCATTGTGCGTTGACTGTCGACAGTTTTTTGCCGGACTGTGATATACTGTGGTCGAAGGAGGAGATGCAATGTGATCCACATGCGAGAGGTCACGAAGATTTATCCCAACAAGGTGGTCGCGCTCGACAAGGTCAACATCGACATCAACAAGGGCGAATTTGTTTTCATCGTCGGGCAGAGCGGGGCGGGCAAGTCGACGTTCATCAAACTGCTGATGCGCGAGGAGCTGCCGACGAGCGGAGATATTTTGGTCAACGGCAAGAACGTGGTGAAGATGAAATCGAGCGAAGTGCCCTACCTTCGGCGCGGGCTGGGAGTGATCTTTCAAGACTATCGACTGCTGCCCGATAAAACGGTGTTTGAAAATGTGGCGTTCGCGATGCAAGTGATCGAGGCGCCGCGTCGATTGATGCAACGGAGCGTCAACACGGTGCTCGACATCGTGGGGCTGAGCAGTAAATATAAAAACTTCCCGAGCGAGTTGAGCGGCGGCGAGCAACAGAGAGTAGCGATCGCGCGCGCGATAGTGAATGATCCTGCGCTGGTGATCGCCGACGAGCCGACGGGCAATCTCGATCCCGAAACGAGCTGGGACATCATGGACATCTTCAAACGAATCAACGCGTCGGGGACGACGATAGTGATGGCGACGCACGACAAGACGATCGTCGACGCGATGAGGTTGAGAGTGATTGCGATCGAGGACGGCAAGATCGTTCGCGACGAAGCTCGCGGC
>JAFUXN010000151.1 GCA_017477125.1 Selenomonadaceae bacterium | reverse complement strand
GACGAAAAAAGGGCGCCCGCCTGCTCGCGAGGCGGCTCGCTCTTATTCATAAGCGGCGCGCCCTGGACATGAGTTGAGCTCTGATGATTGGGAGCGACGGGAAAAACGGGCGCCCGCCCTCTACATATCGCTTAAGCGAGTCGTCGACTGCCACCGGTAAGACGATTGGTTAAGCCCCAACAGGGGCGAAGATAACAGGAAAGGACGACCGCCTATTCGCGTGGCGGCTCGCCCTTATTATGAGTGGCGCGCCCTGAACATAAGTTGAGCTCTGACGATTGAAGGGGCGACGGAAAAAAAGGGCGTCCGCCTCCGATATCCTGCTTAAGCGAGTCGTCGACTGCCAACGGTCAGACGATTGGTTAAGCTCCAACAGGGGCGAAGATGAAAGGAACGGGCGACCGCCTCCCGCTCGTGGCGGCTCGCCCTTATTATGAGCGGCGCGCTCTGAACATGAGTTGAGCGCTGACGATTGGGGGCGACGAAAAAAGGGCGCCCGCCTCCCGCTCGTGGCGGCTCGCCCTTCTCATAAGCGGCGCGCCATGAACATGAGTTGAGCTCTAACGATTGAAGGGACGACGGAGAAAAAGGGGCGCCCGCCTCCCGCTCGCGGCGGCTCGCCCTGATTATGAGTGGCTCGCCCTGGACATGAGTTGAGCTCTGATGATTGGGAGCGACGGGAAAAACGGGCGCCCGCCCTCTACATATCGCTTAAGCGAGTCGTCGACTGCCACCGGTTAGACGATTGGTTAAGCCCCAACAGGGGCGAAGATAACAGGAAAGGACGACCGCCTATTCGCGTGGCGGCTCGCCCTTATCATAAGCGGCGCGCCATGAACATGAGTTGAGCCTCAACGATTGAAGGGGCGATGAAAAAAGGGCGCTCGCCTATTCAACCTGCGGCTCGCCCTTCACCATAAAAATTTTTTGGAGCGGCAGAAGAAGTTGGCGTCGTCCGCTCACTTCGAAAGCGGCGACGCCTTCTTTTTTAGTCGAAGAAGTAGCCCGTCATCGACAGCGACCCCAAATTGCAAACGTCATTGAACACTTCGGCTCGAGCTCCGTCCGCCGCACCCAAACAGTAGATCAACGGCAGATAATGTTCCGGCGTTGGGATCGCATACTTCGCATCGTCGAGCAAACCGTAATTGATCGCCGTCTCGATGTCGCCACTCGTGATCGCCTCCCTGATCTTCCGATTGAACGCCAACGTCTTGTCCGAGCCGTTTGGATTGTCCCACTCGATCTCGCGCAGATTATGAACAACGTTGCCGCTCCCGAAGATCAGATAGCCTTCGTCCCTCAGCACCGACAGTTGCCGCCCGAGCTCATACAGTTGACGAGCCGGCGCCGTGATGTGCGTCGACAGCTGAACGACGGGGATATCGGCGTCGGGGAACATGTGGATCAACACCGTCCACGTCCCATGGTCGATGCCCCAACCGTTGTCGACCTTGACCCGCTCGCCCAACAGTTTCACCACGCGATACGACAGAGCCAAGTCGCCCTTGACGGGGTACTTCACACGATACAGCTCCTCGGGGAAGCCGAACATATCATAAATCTGTTGAGGCGCGTTGGTGCTCTGAACGAGCTGCTCCTTGGTGAACCAATGGGCGGAGATCGCCAGGATCGCTTTCGGCTTGCCGTGCTCGCTGATGATCCGATCTCCCACCGCGCGCATTCCTCTCGTCACATCATCTTCTCTCAACGCGATCATCGGATCGCCATGCCCCGAAAACACTACAGGCATTCTGCTCAAAATAATTTCCTCCCATCAATCATTTACGTTTGCACGCCGATTTCGATGTAGTTCTCATCGTCATGCCAATCGTCGGGCATGCCCTTGACGATGATCACCGGGCACGTCGCGTTCGCCATCACGTGGCTCGACACATGCCCGACCTTCTCCTCCGACGCTACGCTCCCGAATCCTTGATTGCTCATCACGATCATGTCAAAGCGCTCCTGTTCAGCCATGCCGCAGATCACTTCCGAAGGCTCCCCAACCTCAACGCGGAGCTCAACGCCGATCTCATTTGGGATCACTCGCACCAGCTCCGTCAGGAACTGCAACGCCGCCGCCTTCAATTCGCTCGGCACGTAGCCGCCCATCGATACCTGCTCGAACGCCGCAACATCTTGATCGATCTCCACGCACATTAACAAGGTGATCTTCGCATCGCATACCGCCGCAAAGTGGATCGCTTGGTTGACCGCCTTGAACGCTTGACCCGACCCGTCCGTCGGCACCAATATCTTCTCAACGTTGATGTCCTGCCAAGTCTTTTCGACCGGCGTCTCCAAATGCTTGAGTGTTTCCGCTTTGACCGTTGAGAAGATCGCCTTCCGATCATGATAAAACCTCAAACTGAATACGATCGCGATGATCGCCATGTATATGAAGAACGCGCCGATCTCCGATGAGATTTCGTACAGATGCGCGCCGCGTTGAATGATGTCGCGCGTGAAGTGAAATTCCCACGTCAACGGGAAGATGTGCGAGACCGCCACCACCCACGGCGCCAGATGCGACAGCGGAGAGGTCACGCCGCCCAATATGAATCCGCCTGGGATGAACAAGATCATGCGGCTCGACGCGATGCCGGGATTGGGCGCCGTCCAACCGAACAGCAGACTCAACACGCCCACCGTCAGCGCGAACAGCACTTGGATAATCAGAAATTCTATCATCGTGCCGCTGAATACCAGGTCGCCCCACACGCGCAATATCGCCAGCCCCACGAAGAACGACGTGACCAAACACAGGACATAAGGAACCAATCTGCCGACGAGATCCCACGGCGTGCCCTCGACCAATATGCGATCGAGTTGATGTGTCATGCGAAGGCGCGGAACCATGCCGATCGTCGCGAACACAAAAAACATCGACCCGAAGAAGAACAGAAATCCCTGCGTCTGAGTGTTCGACGTCGAGCCCGCGGGATTGAACAGATTGCGCGTGTTGAGACTGATCGCGCCGCTCGCGCCCGTCGAATGCATGGCGTTGTCGATCGCAATCAGCTTGTTCATCGCCGCCTTGACATCGGCTGATTGAGCAGTGTTCGTGTTGTCGTAGAAAATCCCGATCGAGCCGTCCGAACCGTTGAAGCGATCCTTCTCCAAGCCGCGCGGAAAGTAAACGACGGCAACCGCGCTGTCTCGATAGAAGAGCTCCTCAACGTTCATGGGCGAGTTGATGATGTCGGTGACGCGCATATATTCCGAGGCATCGATCTTCGACGCGAGCTCGTGACTGTATCGGCTGTTGTCGAGGTCGATGATCGCAACGGGCGCGTCCTTCGCAAAGTTTCCGCCCATCAGCACCGTGAGCAGTATCGTGACGATCATCGCGACGGTCATGCAGACCTTCTCATAGGGCATGCCGCGCCCCGAGAACAGGAAAGCAAACTCGTCAAGCATAGAGCTCACCGACGTGATCGGTCGATGCGGTTGTTCCATGCAATCACCTCCAACGTGATCATGAATTGAATCGATAGCCCGCGCCCCAAACCGTTTCAATGTATTTCGGACGGTTGGGATCGGGCTCAATTTTGTCGCGAAGCCTGTTGACGTGGACGGTCACCGTCGCCGAGTCGCCCAACGCCTCAAGCCCCCATATCCTCTCAAACAGCACCTCCCGATTGAATACCACATTCGGATGTTGAGCCAGGAAGTTGAGCAGTTCGAACTCGAGATTGGTCAGCTTGATCTCCCGACCGTCGACGAAGACCCGTCGCGCATCAACATTGATCTCCAAGCCGCCCGCTCGAATGACATTCTCAACCGTCGCCTTCGAGCCCGTCAGCCGCTCGTATCGCGCGATGTGCGCCTTCACCCTTGCTATCAACTCGCTCGGACTGAACGGCTTGACAATGTAATCGTCGGCGCCCAAGCCCAGCCCTCGAATCTTGTCAATGTCCTCGCGCTTCGCCGACACCAGCAGGATCGGCGTCTCAAGCTCCGCGCGGAGCTGTTTGCAAACCTTAAACCCGTCGAGCCCGGGCAGCATGACGTCGAGCAGGATCAGATCAAAGTTGCCATTCAACGCCGCCGTCAATCCGCTCCGTCCGTCGATCACCGTCTCAACCTCAAACTCGTTCGCCTCAAGGTAATCGCGCTCGACCTCCGCTATCCGCTCGTCGTCCTCTATGATCAACACCCGCTTCATTCGCCCGCCTCCTCACTCAACGGAAACGTCATGACGATCGACAGCCCGCCGAGCGCCGACGCCTCCGCCCATACCCGTCCGTTCATCGCCTCGACGATCCGCTTCACGACCGCCAAGCCCAAGCCGCTGCCCTTCGATACATTGCTCCGCGCCGCATCGGTTCTGTAAAAACTCTCGAACAGCCGCGGCAATTGATCAGCCTCAACGCCCATGCCGTCGTCGCTGAACGCAATCCGAACTTCGTCGCCCGACCGTCGAACGTCAAGCTCAACCGTCACCGCGTCGCCACGCTTGTATTTTAAACTGTTCTCGAGCAAATTTCCAATCACGCGACCAAATTGCATTCGATCGATCTCAACCGCGCAGTTTGCTCCGTCGCTCGTCAATCGCAACGTTAGCCCGCGCGTCAAAAACGTCGGCGCCCGATCCTCTACAAAATCCGCAAAGTACTCCCCGAGCATCACCCGCTCAACCAGAAACTCCACGCGCCCCAGGTCGAGCTTCGAGAACATGAACAAACTCTCGACCAGCCGCTCCATGCTCTCCGTCGTCTCATACATTCGAGCAATGTAGTGCTGCCGCTTCTCCTCCGTCCGAACGATCCCGTCGCGCAACCCGCTGATGTATCCTTTCAGCGCCGTCAACGGCGTCGCCAAGTCATGCGAGATGCCCGCGATCAGTTCCTTGCGCCCCTCCTCGTACTTGAGTATCTGTCGGGACAACAGCTGCGAGAGGTATCGACCGAGCACAATCACCACCACGATCTCTAACGCCACCACCGCCATCAGGATCGTTTCGATGATGCCTTTCGCCAGCCCTTCAGATATTTCGCCCTGCACCATGAACGGCACGCTCCCGAACGCCGACACGCTCAATCCGCTCCGTCGAGACACGCACCGAAATATAAATCCGTCGTCGTTCCACAGTTCCATCACTTGACTGCGTCCCGCCAATCGCGCCACCTGCCGCTCGAGCCCCAACGCCGATATCCCTTCCGTCGCATACAATATCTCGTCGCGCCGTCGAATGACCACAGCGATCCCTTGCGCCTCGAGCAGCCGACACGTCTTTAAAATACTCTTGAGCTTCTTGTCCTTCTCGACCTTCACGCGCAACTCGCTGATCAAATATTGCACCGTCAGCATCGGTCCCTTCTCGGGCCACAACCACGTCAGCTCCGTCAGCCGCGCCGCGCTCGAGTGATGCAAGCCGTTCAACAGCAGCCCGACGATCGGGATCAGCAAACACAACGGCACCAGCACCATCGCAAAGTTCGCCAGCATGATCCGCCGCTTGATCGAGATGTCCTGCAATCGCATCGCACTCGCCTCCGATTTTATCAATTTGTTTCGCCCGCTTTAGATTTTGTTTAGAAATGCATATTACAATGTGACCGTCGAAAGTCAATCTGGTTAATCACATCGAAGGAGGCAACATCATCATGGATTTCAACGAGATCACGTCGAAGGCGAAAAAATTTTGGTCGAAGGGCATGCTCAAAAAACTCGGCGCGGCGGTGCTCGTCGGCACCATGCTCGCGGGCGGCGCGTGCTACGCTCATGAGCAGCGGGATCATGCGAAGGCGGAGGCTCGGGCGGCGATGATCCGTCAGCAGGCGGCGGAGAAGAACGTCGTGCTCATCGACGAGACTCGCGCAAAGAGTGTGGCGGCGAAGGCGATCGGCATTGACGAATCGAAGCTCACGTTCCACTCGATCAAACTCAAGTGCGGCGACAAGCATCAACCGACGGAGGACTTCAAACCGATCTACAAGGTGAAGTGCTACGCCAACGGCATCAAGTACGAGGTGAAGCTCGATGCGGTGAGCGGCAACATCATCGACTTCGACTGTTGAGAACGAAATTGAGCGCGG
The DNA here is from genome assembly GCA_017477125.1 of Selenomonadaceae bacterium. GTDB lineage: Bacteria > Bacillota > Negativicutes > Selenomonadales > Selenomonadaceae > Quinella. The sequence goes on along the minus strand of JAFUXN010000151.1, from coordinate 4,659 downwards.
CTCCGAAATGGGGCGGCGCTTTTTTGTTGCGGTCAAATAAAAAAATCGCCCGACGATGAAAAACTCGTGGACAATTTTTTTGCTTCATGCTACAATCCGATCCATCGACGACTGATGACGTCGGCTCCTCCGATGAAGGAGGTGGTAGTTATGAAGATCGTTTCGAGTAAGTTTGATCTGAAAGTCAGCCTGCAACTGACGATCGCGATCACGCCGAAAAAAATCGATTGGAACACCCTGATAAATCTGGGTACGTTCCTCGCTACCCTCTACGGCGTACTAAGATAACTTAGACCGTCGCGAGAGCCTGCTGCGCCGCGTCCCCACACGACGTCAGATGAGGGAATCTGTTAGCGGACGGTGCCGACGATCAGCAATTCATCGGTCGTCCTTTTATATTGCAATTTTATCAGCGTGAGCGCCTGATGTCAAGCGCTGATACATGTTCATCAATCGAGCAACGATCTCCGCCTCCGACATGGAAGGGTCAAAGCCGTACGCCGACATCACCGCCCGATCATTCGCCTCGTGCGCCGCGCGGAGCTCGTCGGGCATGGTGTTTGGATCGTAGAGCGCCGCCAACGTCCAATCGGGGTAAAGCTCTCGAGCGTCGAGAATACCTTGAGCCGTCTGCTCGATCTCAACCGTCCGACCACACCAAGGAAAATTGTTATAAACGATGAACGCTGAATAACTGTAATCAGATTTGAGCCGACCGCCGACCGTCCTCATCCAAGCCATGTGCACACTCGACATCAACACTCCAAAGTGAAACAGATCGGCGTCGGGAATGATCTGAACTGTGTTGGCGACAATCACATCGGCATCGATAAATCCCATCGGGATATATTTTCGGCGCTCCGAAGAAACCGTCGGAACAACGATCGCTGTCGACGGATTTATTTGTTCGCGAAACAGATGAGGAGTCGCCGCCAGCTTTTGACGGTCGGGCGCTCCCTTCAATCGAGATTGTCGACACCGTTCGAGCCGCTCAGCGATCAAAGGCAATCGAAGGTCGTCCTCCGTCGCATGCACCAGCCACAGGCACCATCGATCCTTACCGTTGATAAAACCTTCCGATCCGATCAGTCGACGGATAAATTTTTGAGCGCGAGGCTCCCGTCGAATGAACTCCTCATACTGATCGGCTTCAATGATCAATGCGCCGCCGTCGGCAGGACGATTGCCGTTCATCATCTTCGGCACGTCACACAAAGGCGTCGTTCGCTTATCGACAAAATAATTCGGACCGTCGATCAAGTAGGCGTTGATGTTCGACGCTATGATCTTCTCGTCACCGTCGAAAATGATCTTCGGTCTGTCATTGGGCGCGACACTGAAACCGACAACCGCACAGTGCACCGCCGCCGCTTTATTCAGAGCATCGTCGTCGGTCGTCCATTTGAATGTCCTGTGCGCAAAGTCGATGTGGATCGTCTCGAACAGCTTCTTCCAAACCGCCGACACCTGCTCGCCTTGAACAATGCTGTTGGTCGACACGAATGCCGTACGAGTTTGATTGTCGACCATGAAGGCGGAGGCTTTGTAGTGCCAACAGATGACGTAGTCGAGTTTTTTATTGTTGAGTCCTGTCGTCGACAACAGATCGGATTTCTGATCGGGAGATTGATGGGAGTAACCGATGAAGGGCGGATTGCCGATGATGTAGTCAACGCCGCCTTCGGGCACCACGTCATGCCAGTCGACCCTCAACGCATTGCCGCAGACGATCCGCGCGGAGTGCTTCAACGGCAGCAGAGAAGTCTTTTCGCGCGTGACGATGTCGGTGTCGTAAAACATCTGGCTCTCGGCAATCCAAAGCGCGGTCTGAGCAATGGCGCAAGCGAAATCGTAAATCTCAATGCCGTAGAATTGATCAATCGAAACCTTGATGGTACAGGGCACGTCGAGCGCAATGAGCTCGTCGATAACCTCATTCTCCAAACGTCGAAGGCTGATGTAAGTCTCGGTGAGGAAATTGCCGCTGCCGCACGCGGGATCGAGGAACGTCAACGACGCCAGCTTGTCTTGAAAATCTTCGAGAGGCTGACGTCGATTTTGTTTGCGACGGCGTTTGATCGATTGAAACTCGTCGATGAGCGCGTCCATAAACAGCGGATCGATGACGCGGTGAATGTTCTCAACGGAAGTGTAATGCATGCCGCCCGCGCGTCGACGGTCGTCATTCAAGCCGGACTCGAACAGCGCGCCGAAGATGGTCGGGTTGATGGTGAACCAATTGAGCCGTTGGCGCTTTCGATCGTCGGAGCCTTGACGGGATTGCAGAGAAATGTTTTGAGACAAGGCGGCGTCGAAGGGCGGCACATCGATCGAGCCGTCGGCAAACAGCCCGCCATTGACATAAGGGAAGGCGTTGAGCTCGACGGGGAGATTGGGATCGCGACGGTCGACGGGCGTGTTGAGCGTGTCAAAGAGCTCGGCGAACACTCGCTCGCTGTCGGCGAAACGCATGATGTAATCGACGAACTGATTGTGTTTGAAGAGCGCGGCGTCCTCGGCGTAGAGGCAGAAGACCAATCGAACGCAGAAGGCATTCAAGACGGTCTTTTGATCGGCGTTGAGCAGATCGAAAACGCGATCGTCTTTCTTGAAACGGCGCGGACGGAGCATCTTGCGAGCAAAGCCTTCGCGTATCCGTTCAATGTTCTCGACGGCGTTCTTGGAGATTTTGACGTCCTCGACGGCGGCGCTCTTCTCGTCGATCAAGAATTTCAATTGGTCGACCGACAACGCCAGATGCCTGAACAAAATGACGGTCGGATCGGGCGGCGGGACGTCGGCGAACAGCGGCATTGAACTGATGTCGTAGATGCGGAACTCGTCGAAGTTGCAGACGACGATCCAATGAGGTTGTTGAAGGCGCGGCAGACGATCGGCATAACGTTTCGCCTGCTCGAAGGGTGTGAGCAGTGTCTTATCGGATTGTTGAGCGGGCTTATCGAGATCGATGCCGCGCGATTTGTTTTCGATGAGCACCTTGGTTTTCTCGATCCAACCGTCGATGAAACACGTATGCCCGTTGATCTCGATTTTCTCCTCGAATTTGATGAGCGCCGACGGTTGTTTGGCGCCGAGCACTCTCAACAGGTCGAGCCAAAACGATTGAGCGTCGGACTTCTCGTCGCCGCGCCCTTGCCACTCCGAAATGAAATCCCTGATGTCGTTGATCATTGAATGCTTCCTCCGTTCCGTGTCGGCTGCTCTTGTTTCAACGATTTGTACTTTGCAACTATTTCTTTGAGGCGCCGATCAAAAGTTTCATGAATGTAGGCGTACGCTTCTCTATTGGTGTCGAGCCCTCTGACGGCGCCTTCGCGGTCGAGCCGCTCACTCACCTTGCGCGTCTCTTCCAACACCCACCGTTTTAATTCGTCGAACTCAAGAAAATCATTCATGTCTCCAACCGTCTGCTCTTGTCGGGCAGATTGTATTTTTCACCGATCTCTTTGATGCGCCGACGGAACGTTTCATAGATATAAGCATACGCCTCGCGATTGGTGTCCAAACCGCGAACAGCACCTTCGCGATTCAATTGCTCGCTAACTTTGTCCATCTCGTCTACCAGCCATTTCTTCGCCTCTTCAGATTCAATATCTGCCAACCGTCTGCGTTCCTCTAAACTGTCATTCATGACGCCACCTCCTGTAACCCCACCCCTCAATTTGTGCTTTTATCACAACAGCCATATGAACGGAATCAAAAGGCTTTTCCATCATTTCCAGCATTTCTTCAGTAGTGAGTGGAGTTGTAAAATCTGAGTCATTTGGATTGCGATTTAATTCGTATGCAAAATACTCATCGATGCCACGAAGTCTGTCGAGATTTTCATTTTTAAACAGATCTATATCGTCACCACTAAACGAATAATCACCTTCCGAATCCTTCGGATGATTATGAGTCACTGTCGCACCGTTGAGTTTGCTTCCCAATCCCAAAATGGGATCAACAGAATTTAAATCGCCCGTCGCATGGTATACCTCGCCGTCTGCCGTGATGACGATCGCATTCTCAATCGGTTGAGGAGATATCCTTCCTTCGTAATGATTGAGAACCGCTGAAATCAATTCGCTGTCTCCTGCATCGACATGCCCCAAGGGATATGGTGGAGTGTTCGGCGTCGACATCGCTTCCGGAGTCAGATCGTCAAGCCCGGGCGGCAACAACATTCGATAGAAGATAACACAACGACAATGGGGATGCAACGGCGGAAATAATCCTATAACATTCCCATGATAGTCACGGAACCGTTCATTGAATGTGGCAACCTTCCCTGACATCAACACACAATCGCGACAGACTTTCTCATCTTCCGCCGTCACCCATATCTTTTCGCATGCCCCGATGATCCCAAGCTCTTTTCCTTTAGAAAGGAGTTCATATATGCCTTTGTTGAACAGTTCAACCGAACTGCTCTCAGCCAACATGAATGATCCGCGCGGATCAGAACTTCACTCCTATCGTCTGCCCGGGCATGGCGCCGCTCGACGGATCAATGTAAATCCGCACTTGAAACGCCGATAAGTCCGCTTGCCCCTTCTCACGAGACTGCTTGAGATCGGCAAAGCCCGGCGCTTGCGTCAACAATCGGATCACGCCCGGCACCTCTTTGCGATCCGCTACCGTCGTCCCGATCAATTG
>JAFUXN010000150.1 GCA_017477125.1 Selenomonadaceae bacterium | reverse complement strand
TAGAGACAATCGAACGATCGTCAATCGCTCGTCGCGTCCAATCGAGCCCGGCGTCAACGAGAGCAATCGGATTCCGTTCGCCAGCGCCGTCGTCTGCAGATAATTGATGAACTCGCCTTGGTAAAGTTGCGTCGGCAGAATGCGATCGACCGTCGCCCGCTGCTCCTCGAGCTCGAACATGTAATCATCGAGATTTCCATGCTCATTCTTAAAGTTGAGTATGTCGATCGTCTGACGCGCCGCCTGCTGACGATTGAGCTCAAGCTGAAGCATTTCGCGTTCGAGCGGCTGATGATAAAAGTGCCAATACGCCATCGCGCTCAACACACACAACATCAGCGTCGCGATGAACAGCTCCCGCTCGTAACGCAATGCCCTTTCCTCCAATCATAATAGAGACAATCGAACCACAAACTCAACCGTCGAGCCCGAACGCGACGACCGCGAACTGACGATCTGCGGCTCGCGACGGAAAAATTCCCGATCCGCCTCCAACGTCTTTATGTATTCGCTCATCGCCTCGTAACTCAACGCCTCGCCTCTGATCTCGATCGATTTGTCCTCCGTGCTCCTGATCTCGTCGAGCCACACCCCCTTGACGTGGATCACTCCAAAATGGATCAGCACGCTCCGCCACGGAAATACCTCTTTCGACAGCTCCGCCACCAACTCACGCCGCTCGTTGAGTTCGGCGAGATCACTTTCGATAAAATTCTTCAGCCGACGCTCACGCTCAAGCTCGTCGAGCCCGCGCTTCTCAACCGCAAACGCCGCCGATGTCTCATGGTAATGCCAACGATCAACGCCGAACAGCGCCGTCAATCCAAGCAACGCGATCGCCGCCACCGACGCCGCAAACTTTCTAAAATCCCAACTCGAACGGCGTTCAAGCTCGTCTGACAAGAAGTTGGGCGCTGACTTCAACGCCGCGCTCCTCGCCGCCCAGATCGCTCCCGCCATCGACGCCGACACTTCCACGCCGTTGGGATCAATTCCGTCGATCTCATTGAGCTCGGCGGGCATCGCCGTCAACGCCGTCAAGTTCATCTCATTCTTGCGCCAAGCGTCGATCCAACATTGAGCATCAGCCTTCGCAATCCCTTCCATCCACGTCCGCCCGTTGAGATCAATGTGCGCCGAATAAAATCCGTCGATGTCGAAGTTGCCCGCCGTCGCAATCCGATATCGAACGGCGTTGGCGATCTCCGTCGCGGGAACGTTTGAGAAATCATCGAGCTCGATCACCACTTCGGATCGGTTCAGGCATAACGCCATCACCGACGTCGACCAGCCGCGCGTTGAGCACAGGACGGAAATTTTTTCAGCGATCTTCTCCGCGCGGACGTCGAGCTCGTCACCGATAACAATCTCGTCGAAAGGCGCCTCAAAGGTGTCGAGCAGCACCCAATGGTCGGTGGGGCGAGCGGCATCGAATACGTAATCGACATCGACCACCTCATCATTCTCGACGATGCGGCTGATGTCGGCGTCGCTCTTCTGCAGTCGAAGATCAACCGCGCTGAGCGTTGCGCCGTCGAAGTACACGCCCACCACCTCATCAATGCGGTGCTTGAAAAAATTCTTCATCATACTCCTTTATATACGTAGCCCTTAAACTTATAATTGCCGTCGCCATTCGGTTCAAAAAATGCTGCGACCGAATAAAACGCTCCAAACTGCTCATTAAAATATTTATCTTCACTGACGACCACAAGGAGCAGAAGCTCACCATTGGGAAGCAGATTGTAATTGACAAGGATTCTGCTGACACCTTTTCGCGTTAAAGACTTCGGATAAGATTGCAAAGCAGCCTTCACGTCATCGACAGTTTTGCCATCGAAGGATACAATCTCACCGGCAAGCACCGATTCGGCGACGAGCCTCAATCGGTTCTCCGTCTCGAAGTTGTTTGTCATCTCGACGAACAGTCCCGCGGTGTAATCCGTTCCTCGGATCAGATACGCCAACATCAACAACACCATCAACGCTGTCAACGATGCAAAGCCCTTCTCATTCATTGGTCGGCGCCTCCCGTATAAACTTTCGTCTTGAGCCGATACCTGTGCCCGCTCACTCGACTTTCGGCGATGATCTCAATGTCCCACAAGTTCTTGTCGATTGGTGTTCGCTTAAAAATTATTATGTTGACATCGGAAAGAATATCCATGCCGGTGAGCGGCTGAGCCTTTGCATTCAGGCTCCTTTGACGATAGATCGCATCGTAAGATGTAGCAGCATTGTCTGTGTGATCTTTGAAATAGTAAATGGGAGATTTCTCAACGCAGATCATTTTATTATTATAGTCATAGACGTACGAGTTGATCATCAGTCGTCCGTTGGACATGGAATCTGCATGAGAGGCGACGTTGAGATCGCTGACGATCCTCTGCATGGCATTGTTGACCTCGATCTGCATGGTGTAGTCGGCGATAAGATCGCGGCACTCCTTCCACGTGCCCGCAAATAAATTCGACATCGCCCACAACATCATTATGATCAGCGGCAGCCCAATCGCCAGCTCCAAAAATATAAATCCGCGTTCGATCGTTCTGTTACACATCGGGAAAAAATTTTATCAGCCGACCATGCAAAAGTCAATCGACCGCCACCCGCCCACGCTTGATAAAAATTTTTGCACCGTGCTATAATACATCAATTTTAGTTTCAATCGAACGGAGTGGTCAGAGAGTGGCAACACTATCGCCCGATACCAAGAGGCTCTTCCGCAAGATCGATTTCGAGTTGCTCATCGCCGCGCTCGCTATCGTCATCTACAGCATCGTTATCATCAGCAGCGCGACGCACGTCAACACGCCGAGCGAAGAACGCTTCTGGTTTGTCCAACGGCAAGGGCTGTTTGCATTCATCAACATCGTGCTGGCGATCTTCTTCATGAACTTCGACTATCGCGGACTTCAACAGTACGGCAATCGATTATACGTGTTCAACCTCGTGATGCTGTTGGCGGTCATGCTGTTCGGGCAGACGGCGCTCGGCGCTCAACGTTGGATTCAATTGGGTCCGATCAGTTTGCAGCCGTCGGAGTTCTCCAAGCTGATCATGATCATCTGCCTGGCGTCGGTGCTCGAGGATCGCATCGGCAGGCTCAATTCGATCCACGACTTGTTGCCGATTGCCGCTTACGTCGGCGTGCCGTTCCTGTTGGTGTTGAAGCAGCCCGACTTGGGAACGTCTTTGGTGTTCATGGCGATCTTCTTCGGCATGATCTTCGTCAGCGGCGTGCGGATCAAATTGCTCGTCGGCATATTCGTCGCGGCGCTGGCGTCGACTCCGATCCTATGGCACTTCATGAAGGACTATCAGAAGATGCGCATCATGGTATTTCTCGATCCGAACGTCGATCCGTTGGGCTCGGGCTACCACATCATTCAATCGAAGATCGCGATCGGCTCGGGCATGCTGTTCGGCAAGGGACTGTTCGAAGGCACGCAGAGCCAACTCAACTTCCTGCCGGAGAACCACACAGATTTTATATTTGCGGTGGTGGGCGAGGAACTCGGATTCGTCGGGGCGGTGGTGCTGTTGGTATTGTATCTGATCGTTTTGTGGAGAGGGATTCAGATCGCTCGAGACGCCGTTGACATGTTCGGGCGGCTGTTGGCGGTCGGGATCACTTCGATGCTGGCGTTCCATGTGCTGGTCAACGTGGGAATGACGACGGGGATCATGCCGGTGACGGGCATACCTCTGCCGCTGATGAGCTACGGCGTGAGCTCGTTGACGACCAACATCATGGCGATCACGATCCTGATGAATATCCATTTCCGACAGCAAAAATTCTTATGGTGAGGAGTTATTCCGATTGAGAATAGAAATCCCGTCAGAGGTACTGCAGAAAGTTTCAAAGCCCGCTCGATACACCGGCGGCGAGTTCAACGCCGTCATCAAAGATCATTCGACGGTCGAATGCACGTTTGCGTTGGCGTTGCCCGACGTCTACGAGGTGGGCATGTCGAATTTGGGGCTGGCGATCCTCTACAACATTTTGAACCGACGATCCGATTGCGCGACCGAACGAGTGTATGCGCCCTGGCTCGACATGGAGCAGGAGATGCGCACGCGATCGATCCCGTTGTTCGCGCTCGAGTCGAAGGAGCCGATCAAGGCGTTTGACTTCCTGGGCTTCTCGTTGCAGTACGAAATGATCTTTAGCAATGTGCTCAACATGCTCGACCTTGCGGGCATTGCGATCCGATCGGTCGAGCGCGGCGACGATGAGCCGTTCATAGTGGGCGGCGGTCCATGCGTTTACAACGTTGAGCCCGTCGCCGACTTCTTTGATTTCTTCGTGGTGGGCGAGGGCGAGGAAGTTCTCAATGAGGTCGTCGATTGCTTCATCGATTGGAAACGCGGCGGCAAAGTTGGCGGGCGACGAGAATTTTTGCGGCGGCTGTTGAGCATCGAAGGCATCTACGTTCCGAGTTTTTATCAACCGCAATACCTCGACGGAGATTTTATCGGCTTGACGACACTCGATCCGAAGGCGCGCCCGATCGTTTATAAGCGCGTGGTGCGTGACATGGATTTGGTTTCGAGCGTCGAGCGCCCGATCGTCCCGTATCTTGACGTCGTCCACAATCGGATCATGCTCGAACTGTTCAGAGGCTGTACTCGCGGCTGCCGATTCTGTCAAGCGGGCATGAGCTATCGACCTGCGCGCGAGAGATCGGAGGAGAATTTGCGTTCGATGGCTCGACGGTTGATCGACGCGACGGGCTACGATGAGATTTCATTGACGTCGCTGTCGTCGGCAGATTACTCTTGCCTTCGACGGCTGGTCGACGATCTCATGACGGATTTTCGAAACGAGCGGGTGAGCTTCTCATTGCCGTCGTTGAGAATCGACAGCTTTTCGATCGATCTGGCGCATCGCCTTCAGCAGGTACGGAAATCGGGCTTGACGTTTGCGCCCGAGGCGGGCACTCAACGGTTGCGCGACGTGATCAACAAGGGCGTGACGGAGGAAGATTTACTGACGGCGTGCGGCGCGGCGTTCGAAAAGGGCTGGCAATCGGTGAAGCTCTATTTTATGATGGGGCTGCCGACCGAGACCGACGAAGACATCATCGGCATCGCGCGGCTGGCAAAGCGCGTGGTCGATCTGTACGTGTCGATCAAGGGCAAGCGCGGGGTGCGGGTGACGGTGAGTGTGTCGTGTTTCGTGCCCAAGCCGTGGACGCCGTTTCAATGGTTCGCGCAAGTGCCGATTGACGAGTTTCGACGTCGGCAGCAACTGTTGAAGGACAACATTCGCGATCGGGCGATCGTGTTCAATTATCATGATTCCGAGCTCTCGTCGTTGGAAGGAGTGTTGGCGCGCGGCGATCGACGGTTGGCTGATGTGATCGAAACGGCGTGGAGGTTTGGAGCGAAGTTCGACGGCTGGTCGGATCATTTTGATGTGGAGCGATGGAACGCGGCGTTTGAACGTTGCGGGATCGATCGGAAATATTTCAATGAGCGGGCGCGGGATTTTTATGAGGCTCTGCCTTGGGATCACACTTCGCCGGGCGTGAGGAAAAATTTTTTGGTCGACGAGTGGGAGCGGGCGATGTCGGGTCAATTGACTGCCGATTGTCGGCGGACGCACTGTCAAGATTGCGGGGTGTGCCCGACGTTGGCGGTTCGAGTGATCGATCGGATTGCCGACGGTGATCATTCGACGGTCGAGAGCGATCGATCGAAGGTTGCGGCGACGGACGAGCGATTTACGTATCGGGCGAAGATCAAAAAAGGCGACGAGATCGCAATCCTGTCGCACTTGGATTATATTGACGTGTACCGTCGGGCGCTGATCAGATCGAAATTGCCGGTGGCGTACTCTCAAGGATTCAATCCGCACATGAAGATGTCATTTGCGTCGGCGTTGGCGGTGGGCACTACGTCCGATGCGGAGTACTTTGATTTTGAGCTGACGGATCGGATCGATGCGGCGTCGGTGATGTCTCGATTGAACGCTCAACTTCCGCGCGGAGCGGAGATCGTTCGATTGAAGATGTTGACGGGGAAGGCGCCGGCGTTGATGGCGTTGGCGGATGCGTCGAAGTATGAGATCACGGTTGGGTTCGACGGCGAGGAGGCGGCGGCTCGAGCGGCGGTTGAGCGATTCAACGGAGCGAGCTCGATCGTGTTCACTCGGGTGACGCCGAAGAAAACTCGTGAGCTCGACATCAAGCGCTACGTCATGCGACCGATCGAGTTTGCGATCGACGGCGGACGCTTGCGATTGACGGTTGAGATCAAAGTGTCGGCAGAGGGCAGCGTCAAGCCGATCGAAGTGCTGAAGGTACTCGGCATCGATTCTACCGACGTAAGTATTCATCGACTGAACCTGACATCGAACGGTCGCGATCTCTTCGACGCATAAAAAAAGTTCGACCTCCCTCTCAACGAAAGAGACCGAACAAGTTGTTCACGAAAAAAAACTTTTGAGTTTATCTATGAAACTTTTTTTTTCGGGGTGCACCGTCTGATCGTCGCAATCCGCTTCGAACTGCTTGAGCAATTTCTTCTGACGCTCGGTCAAATTTTTGGGCGTCAACACTTTGATCGTCACGTGCTCGTCGCCCCGACCTTCGCCGCGCATGAACGGTATGCCTTTGCCCCTCGCGACCAACGTCGTCCCCGATTGGAGCCCGGGCGGAATCTTCATCTCGATCTTGCCGTCGATGGTGGGAACCTCAACGTCCGCGCCCAACGCCGCCTGCACGAACGAGATCGGTACCTCGCAATGCACATCATTGCCGTTGCGTTTGAAGATCGCATGCGGCTTGACGTTGATATACACGAACAGATCTCCCGGCTGCCCTCCGCGTTCGCCCGCTTGACCGCCGCCGCTTATCCGCAATCGCGTCCCGTTGTCGACGCCGCGCGGCACGTTCACCGATATCTCGCGCGTGACTTTGATCTTGCCGTCGCCATGACAATGCGAACACGTCTGCTTGGGAATTTTGCCCGCGCCGTGGCATCGATTGCACGTCTCAAACGTCTGCATGCGCATGAATCCCATCTGTCGCACCGTCTGCTTCTGCCCCATGCCATGACATTCGGGACATATATCGAGCGTCGAGCCCGGCGCCGCCCCCGATCCATGACAGTCGGGACACGCTTCGAACCGCGGCACTTTGATCGTCGTCTCCTTGCCGAACGCCGCTTCCTCAAACGTGATCCCCAAGTCATAACGGAGATCGGCTCCGCGCGCCGGACCGGGTTGCGGTTGTTGATGCCCGCGTCCTCCCGCTTGCCCTCCAAAGAAATTCCTCAATATGTCATCGAAACCTCCGCCGCCGAAGGCTCCAAAGTTCCCGAATATGTCTTCGGCTCGAGGTCCGCCACCGCCGCCGCCTCTGCCGTAGGCGCCGCTCGGATCGGTCGTCCCGAACTGATCATACATCGCCCTCTTCTCGGGATCCTTCAGTACGTCGTAAGCGGCATTGATCTCCTTCATCTTCTCTGCCGCCTCGGGCGTCTTGTTGAGATCGGGGTGATATTTTTTTGCCATCGACTTATAAGCCTTCTTGATCTCATCGTCGGTCGCATTCTTATTGATCCCGAGCACTGCATAATAATCCTTTTCCGCAGCCAAGGTCAATCACCTCTTCTGACATAAAAATTGGGGATAGGAGTCTGTGCCCTATCCCCTCCCGTGATGCTTGCCGACGGTCGCCCGCCGACGTTCTTTCTCTCAATGCATTTTATCGATCGAGGGTCGATCTTACTTCTTGTCCTTGTCGACCTCGGTATATTCGGCATCGATGGTGCCGTCGTCGTTCTGCTTGGACTGCTCTTGCGCGCCCTGATCTCCCTCATTCGGCTGCTGAGCGCCCGCCTTATATGCTTCCGAGCTCAACTTGTAGAGAGCCTGCCGCACATTTTCAACCGACTGCTTGAGCGTCGCCGCGTCGGCATTGTCCTTCAATTGAGCCTGCAACTTCTCTTTCTGATCGCGAACGTCCTTGATGAGCTCGTCGCTGACCTTGCCCTCGAAATCCTTGCAAGTCTTCTCCGCCTGATAGACGGTCTGTTCGGCTTCGTTCTTGGCGTCGGCGGAATCCTTCTGCGCCTTATCTTCAGCCGCATGCGCCTCCGCCTCTTTGACCATGCGATCGATATCCTCTTTGCTCATGCCGCTCGACGATTGGATCGTAATCTTCTGCTCGCGACCCGTGCCCTTATCCTTCGCGCTCACGTTGACGATGCCGTTGGCGTCGATGTCAAAAGTCACTTCGATCTGCGGCACTCCGCGCGGAGCCGGCGGGATATCCGACAGAATGAACGTCCCGAGCGTCTTGTTGTACTTCGCCATCTCGCGCTCGCCCTGCAGCACATGGATTTCGACCGACGGTTGATTGTCGGCTGCCGTCGAGAACACTTGAGATTTTCTGGTCGGGATCGTGGTGTTGCGATCGATGATCTTGGTGAACACGCCGCCGAGCGTCTCAATGCCGAGCGACAACGGAGTGACATCGAGCAGGAGCACGTCTTTAACTTCGCCCGCGAGCACGCCGCCCTGGATCGCTGCGCCCACGCTCACGCACTCGTCGGGGTTGATGCCCTTCGACGGTTCCTTGCCGAGGATTTCACGGATCGCATTCTGCACCGCGGGGATTCGAGACGAGCCGCCCACCAAGATGATCTTGTTGATCTGATCGCCCGTCAAGCCCGCGTCCTTCATCGCCTTGCGCGTCGGCTCCATCGTGCGCTCAACCAGATCGCGAGTGAGCTCGTCGAATTTCGCGCGCGTCAACGTCAGATCAAGATGCTTCGGTCCCGAGGCGTCGGCGGTGATGAACGGCAGATTGATATTGGTCTGCGTCATGCTCGACAGCTCGATCTTCGCCTTCTCCGCCGCCTCGATCAAGCGTTGAGCCGCCATCTTATCCTTCGACAGGTCGATGCCGTTAGCCTTTTGGAACTCCGCGACCATCCAATCCATGACCTTCTTATCAAAGTCGTCGCCGCCGAGATGTGTATCGCCGTTGGTAGCCTGCACGTCGAAGGTTCCCTCAGTGAGCTCGAGGATCGACACATCGAACGTGCCGCCGCCCAAGTCGAATACCAGAACGGTTTCGTCTTTGTCCTTGTCGAGACCGTAGGCAAGAGCTGCCGCCGTCGGCTCGTTGATTATGCGAAGGACTTCGAGACCCGCGATCTTGCCCGCGTCTTTCGTCGCTTGACGTTGCGAATCGCTGAAGTATGCGGGAACGGTGATGACCGCCTGCGTTACCTTCTCGCCGAGATAATCTTCGGCGTCGGCTTTGAGCTTCTGAAGAACCATCGCCGAAATTTCGGGCGGCGTGTAAGCCTTGCCGTCGATCGTGACTTTATAGCCCGCCTCGCCCATGTGACGCTTGATCGATGCGATCGTGCGATCGGGGTTGCTGACCGCCTGACGCTTCGCCAATTGACCGACCAGACGCTGACCGTCTTTGGTGAAACCGACGACCGACGGGGTGATGCGACTGCCCTCGGGATTGGTGATGACTGTCGGCTCGCCGCCCTCGAGCACGCTGACGACGCTGTTGGTGGTTCCCAAATCTATACCTATAACTTTACCCATGATATCTGCCTCCAAACAAATTCTACATTCTCGATCAAGTCGTCGACCGAAGCCGCTCGATCAAGTCGTCGACTGCCACCGGTAAGACGATTGGTCGAGAACCTGTGTTAATCGTTGCTGACGACTTGCACCATCGACGGGCGAATGACTCTGCCGCGTGCGGTGTAGCCGCGTTGGAACTCGGCGGCGATCATGCCGTCCTCCTTATCGGGATCGGCGATTCGACCGACCGCTTGATGGAAATTCGGATCAAACATTTTGCCTTCGGTCTCGATCGGCTCGAGCCCATGCTTACCCATCGCCGCCATCGCGTCGGACTTGATCATCTCTATGCCCTTTCGGAGCGTCTCGACGTCGACGGTTTCATCGGCGGTCTCCGCTGCCTTCGAGGCGCGGCTCAAATTATCCAGCAGCGGCAATAAATCTTTCAAGAATGATTGCTCGACCGTTGCCGCCAATTCGGTCTTCTCCTTGGTCGTGCGCTTGCGATAGTTGTCGAACTCCGCCCTCAATCTCATAAATCGGTCGTCCTTGTCCTTGAGCTCCGCGCGGAGCTGCGCAATGAGATCGACGGATTTTTCTTCGACGGGAGCTTCACCTCCAACCGCTTCCTTCGACCCGAGATCTATTTCTGCCGTGTCGCCGTCGGTATTGGCGACAACCTTCTTCTCCTCTGCCAATGTCATCACTCCTTCCTTCTGCCACGCATATTAACATCGAATAGACAAAAAGTCAATATGCCGTTGAAAAAAATTTTTTTGATCCGCTCAACGAACCGTCGAAGTGCCGCCTTCACCCCGCAACGTTCAGAGCGCTGAAAATATTTTTGTCGACAGAGGAAAGGGCGCGCCGCCACAAGCGGGAGGCGGGCGCCCGTCTTCAACCGTCACCCTTTGCCCCTTGGGATCATCGAAGGAAGCGTCGGCGTCTCGTCGCGGGACGCTCGACGCTTTTCTATCCGTCGCCCCGCAACTTTTAGAGCTCTGAATATATTTCTGTCGACAGAGGAAAGGGCGCCCGTCTTCAACCGTCACCCTTTGCCCCTTGGGATCATCGAAGGAAGCGTCGGCGTCTCGTCGCGGGACGCACGACGCTTTTTTACCCGCCGCCCCGCAACGTTTAGAGCACTGAATGTATGGCTGTCGATAGCGGAAAGGGCGAGCCGCCCCATGTCGAGGCGGGCGCCCGTATTTCACCCATCACCCTTCAACCCTTGATATCATCGAAGGAAGCGTCGGCGTCTCGTCGCGGGACGCCCGACGCTTTTTTATTCGCCGCCCTGCAACGTTTAGAGCACTGAATATATTTTTGTCGACAGCGGAAAGGGTGAGCCGCCCCATCAGGGAGGCGGGCGCCCGTATTTCAACCGTTGCCCTTCGACCGCTGCCGCCTTCGCCCCCACAACGTTTAGAGCACTGAATATACTTCCGGCGAAAGGGGTAAGGGCGAGCCGCCCCATTAGGGAGGCGGGCGCCCTTTCTTTCCACGTCGCCCCTCTGCCCGCCGACCGTTGTTCAGATATTGCTGTGATTGACTTTATCAAAGGTGTCGACGAGTTCCTTCGCGGGCGGTTCGCTCATCAGACTGACGACGTAGATCGCAATCAACGCGAAGATGAATCCCGGAATGATCTCGTAGAGCCCGAAGAGCTCAAACTGCTTCCAAATCAAAACGGTCGAGCCGCCGACAATGATGCCCGCCACCACTCCGTTGCGAGTAGTCCTCTTCCAAAACAGGCTCATGAGAATCGCGGGACCGAACGCCGCGCCGAATCCCGCCCAAGCGTAAGCAACCATGTCGAGAATGAACGAGTCGGGATTGAATCCGAGAAACACCGCGATCGATGCGATCACGAGCACCGACGCGCGACTGATCCAAACGAGTTCGGTCTGATTGGCGTCTTTGCGGATCAGCGTCTTGTAAAAGTCTTGAGCGAATGCCGACGCCGCCACCAACAATTGAGACGATGCCGTTGACATGATCGCTGCCAGCACCGCCGACAACACCAGTCCCGCGACGATCGGCGGGAACAATTTATTGGTCATCAGCAGGAAGACGGTTTCGGAGTTGGTGCCCTCGAGCGTGGTATCGAGGTAGACGGTGCCGATCATTCCGACGGCGACCGCGGCGGCGAGCGATAACGTCACCCACGTCATTGCGATGCTGATCGCTTGAGGGATTTCTTTGGTCGACTTGATTGCCATGAACCTGACGAGTATGTGCGGTTGACCGAAGTAGCCGATGCCCCAGCCGAGCAGTGAGATCAATTCGATTGCGCCCATGGTCGAGCCGTCGGGTTTGGTCAACGGTTGAAACATCGTGGCGTTGAGCTCACCGATCGCATGAAACGTGTCGCCGAATCCTCCCATCGACATCGCCGCGCAGATCGGCACGAGCAGGATCGCGAAGAACATCATCACGCCTTGGATAAAATCCGTTCTCGAGACGGCGAGGAATCCTCCGATCAAAGTGTAGAACACGACCGAGCCCGCGCCGATGAAGATCGCGATCTGGAATTGAATGCCGAAGACGGTCTCAAACAGTTTGCCCGCGGCGACGAAGCCCGACGACGTGTAGAGAATGAAGAAGATCAGAATGAAGATGGCGGGCACGATCCTCAACAGTCCGCTGTGATCCTTATAGCGGTTCTGCAGAAACTCGGGGAGGGTCAACGAGTTGCCGGCAAGTTCGGTGTATCGACGGAGACGAGCGGCAACGAAATGCCAATTCGCCCACGTACCGATCGCAATGCCGACGGCGATCCAAGCGGAGTTTAAACCTGCCAGGTACGCAAAGCCCGGCACGCCCATGAGCATCCAACCGCTCATGTCGGACGCTTCAGCGGAGAGGGAAGTAACCCATGCTCCCAACCGTCGATTGCCCAAGAAGTAATCGCTCATGTTTTTGGTTTGACGGTAGTAGTAGACGCCGATGCCCATCATAACGCCGATGTAGAGCACAAACGCATTGATGATCATTATGTCATTAGCCAAATTGTAATCCTCCTGTTCGCAAAAATGACGGCTCATTATATATCGACGCTCGCCCGTTGGCAATCGGAAGTTTTATGTTGAAATCGACATGAGCGCGTGATATACTTGCCGCTCGAAAGGAGGCAGGCACATTGTCAGCAATCAAACGAATCGGCTTCATCGGCACCGGCATCATGGGCTCCGCCATGGCGGGTCACCTCATGGACGCCGGCTTTGAAGTCAGTGTTTATAATCGTACCAAATCGAAGGCGCAACCGTTGATCGATCGCGGCGCGCATTGGTGTTCGACGGCGGGTGAATGCGCTCGCGATCAGGACGCGGTGATCACCATCGTCGGCTACCCGAAGGACGTTGAGCAGATTTATCTCGGCGCCGGCGGCATACTCGACTCCGCGCGGAGCGGCGCCTATGTGATCGACATGACGACCTCATCACCGATCCTTGCCGAGAAAATTTTCGAGGCGGCGAAGGCTCGAGGAATCCATGCGGTCGATGCTCCCGTGACCGGCGGCGATGTCGGAGCTCGCAACGCTACGTTGACGATCCTCGTCGGCGGCGATCAAGCGGACTTCGATGCCCTTCAACCGATCTTCAAAGCGATCGGCAAGAACATCGTCTATGAGGGCAGCGCGGGCGCAGGTCAGAAGACGAAGGCTTGCAATCAGATAGCGATCGCGGGGACGTTGGCGGGCGTGTGTGAGGCGTTCGCTTATGCCAAGGCGTCGGGGCTCGACATCGATAAGGTCTACGATGCGATCTCGACGGGCGCCGCGGGCAGTTTCCAAATGACGGGCGTGGTGCGCAAGGGGCTCGACGGCGATTTCAACCCGGGCTTCATGCTCAAGCATCTGGCGAAGGATTTGGCGATCGGAACAGAGACCGGCACCGCCTACGGCACATCGATGCCGATCCTTGCGATGGTGTTGAGCCAGTTGCGCAAGCTCGAGAGTGAAGGCATCGGCAACGAGGGCACTCAAGCGCTGTTGCACTACTACGGAGTTAAATGATCATGCGGTCGTTGATATCAAGAGCGCTGTCGATCACATTGCTGTTGATTGTCGCGATCCTCAACGTCGTCAGCGCAGAGGACTTCGATGATCAGTCCCGTCGAGCGATGGAGGTTGCATCGAAGTATTACGAGCGCGGTCGCGAGCGGGCTTGGGAGTTTAAAGAGCTCCGAACCTACAGCGATCACGGCATCAACCACGCCAATTTGGTAGCGATCAAGTCTCAACAGGCGGCGGACATCATCAATATGGTGCTCGAGGCTCGCCCCAACGTTTATTATGCTCCGGTCGATCGTTACGAGTTGCAGATCGCGGCGTTGTTCCACGACACCGGCATGGACGGCGGCACTTTTAAGGATTATCCCGACGGCAACAAACTTCGCAAGGATCATTCGTTGAACTCGGCGATCCATGTGCTCGAGAACCGTTCGTTGATGGAGGAGTTGGACGTTGATGCCGATCGCGTTGCGCTCGATTGCATGCTCCACAGCAAAAGTTGTTCGGGCGTTCGAGATTTGACTTCCGTCGCCGATTGGAATGAGTGTTTCACTCGCATCGATCAGGCGGTCAACGCTTACAACGAGAAATATCCCGAGGCGGTCATCTACTTCGACACGTCTGACTGGACGGATAACCCCGATGTGCTCGTCGAGGGCGCCACTTACAGTTTCAATCGGGCGGCGATGGCTCAAACGGCGTCGATAGCGGCGGCGCTTAGGATCGGTGATGCCAATCGGGAGGCGGCGCAATATCCCTACACGCAGGGCGGCGAACGCATTGAGGTCGATTTCGATTCC
Source organism: Selenomonadaceae bacterium (assembly GCA_017477125.1). Lineage (GTDB taxonomy): Bacteria > Bacillota > Negativicutes > Selenomonadales > Selenomonadaceae > Quinella. The sequence goes on along the minus strand of JAFUXN010000150.1, from coordinate 1,094 downwards.
TACGCTCGCGACGCCGACACTTGGCAGGACGAGGTCAAAAATGCCGACGTCTCTCTGATCAATGAGCGCGGCGACGTGCTTTCGTTGAAGGGCAGTTCGAACGGCTATGATAAGTTGTATTCGGCGGGCGAGGGCAATCTCTCGATGGCTTGTGTTTACGACAATCGCAAGCGCGCGTTCGAAGAAGTGTTCATGGTTCATCACGCGATGAGCTTCCCGCGCGCGACGCAAGAGTGCATTGAGGAGCGGCTCGGCGAGTTGGATACGATGAAACATTTGCCCGTCCAAGCGGCGATCCGCATTGACGGCTCGGGGCTCGACCGTTCCGAACTGCAACGGCTCAAGAAATCTTATCGTCAGTACTGCAAGGCGGCGAAGAAGAAGCACGGCTTTGCGGTCAAATTATATATCAATCGTTAATCAGAGGAGTGTTTTGTTTGTTAGACGAGTTCAAGAAGTTCATTATGCGCGGCAACGTCGTCGACATGGCGACGGGCGTGATCATCGGTGCGGCGTTCGGCAAAATCGTTTCGTCGTTCACCTCCGACATCCTCATGCCGCCGCTCGGTTTGTTGCTCGGCAAGGTCGATTTCTCCAATCTCTATATCAATCTGTCGGGCGTCGACTATGAATCGATCGCCGCTGCCAAGGAGGCGGGCGCGCCCGTCATCGCTTACGGCGTGTTCCTCAACACGTGCTTGGATTTTCTGATCGTCGCGACGGCGATCTTCATTCTGATCAAGCAGGTCAATCGGTTGATGCCCAAGGCTCCCGAGCCCGCGCCCGCTCCCGAGCCCCGCAAGTGCCCGTTCTGCAAAGAGGTTGTCGCCGACGACGCAACACGTTGTCCGCACTGCACTTCTGAATTGAAATCGTAGGAGGATTCGCCATGACGATTATCGCTCCGTCGATCCTGTCTGCGGACTTTGCTCACCTTGCCGACGACGTCAAGCGCGTGGTCGAGGGCGGCGCCGAGTACATTCACATCGATGTCATGGACGGCTCGTTCGTCCCCAACATTACGATCGGCTCGCCCGTGGTCAAGGCGTTGCGTCCGTTGACCGATAAAACTTTCGACGTTCATCTGATGGTCG
>JAFUXN010000018.1 GCA_017477125.1 Selenomonadaceae bacterium | reverse complement strand
TTCATGATTTGAGCATCGACGGAAGGAGCGGGGGCGAGCCGCCACGCGTAAAGGCGAGCGCCCCATCTTTGATCGTCTGCTCCGTCTGTTCAGGGTTGCGCTTCGACGGAAGGAGCGGGGGCGAGCTGCCACACGAATAGGCGGGCGCCCCACCTTTCACCGTCTGCTCCGTCTGTTCAGGGTTGCGCTTCGACGGAAGGGATAAGGGGCGAGCCGCCACGCGTACCGGCGGGCGCCCCACCTTTCACCGTCGCCCCTCCCGCACATTCATGCTTTAGCATCGATGGAAGGATAGGGGGCGAGCCGCCGCGCGAACGGGCGGGCGCCCCATCTTTCACCGTCGCCCTTTCCGTCCGTTCATGATTTGAGCATCGACCGAAGAATAGGGGCGAGCCGCCGCGCGAACGGGCGGGCGCCCCATCTTTCACCGTCGCCCTTTCCGTCCGTTCAGGGTTGGGGATCGACGAAAAGAATCAGAGGCGAGCCGCCACGCGAGACGGCGGGCGCCCCATCTTTAATCGTCACCCTTCCCGTCCATTCATGCTTTAGCATCGACGGAAGGAGCGGGGGCAAGCCTCACGCGAGCAGGCGGGCGCCCCAACTTTCATCGTCACTCGTTCAATCTCATTTACGTCGCATGAAGTCGACGGAGGAAATGATCTCCTCGTCATCATCAAACGCTTGCCCCGACCGTTGAGCTCGACGCAGATCGATCGCCGGCTTGCCGTCCCGATCGTCGCACGACATGCGGCACGACGGGTAATTGGTGCAGCCCCAAAATTCTCCGTTCCGCCCCTTGCGCTTGACCATGATCCCTCGCCCGCAACGCGGACACAGTATCTTATCATCGCCTACCAGTTTCGCCGTCGCGTCGTTCGCCATCGCGCACAGCCGCTTCGTAAATTCAACCTGCCCCGACAGAAATTCTTCCAACGTCCCCGAGCCCTCCGACATCGAATGCAACTTGTCCTCCCAGATCGCCGTCGCATCAGGGTACGTCATATCGTCCGGCAGCATGTCTATCAACAGATAAGCCTGCTCCGTCGGCTCGAGCTCCTTCTTCTTGCCTGTCACGCTCAAAAATTTCCTCTTGATCAGCTCGTCGATGATCGTCGCGCGCGTCGCCTCCGTCCCAATCCCGTACACGTCTTTCAACTGCTTCTTCGACTCCGGATTCTTGACGTATTTATGTATGTCCTTCATGCCCTGCACCAGGCTCGACGGTGTGAATCGCGGCGGCGGCTTCGTCGTCTTCTTGAGCATCGACCCCGATTTATATTCTACCGCATCGCCCTTCGACATCGACGGCAATAAAACTTCCGCGTCTTCGTCGTCGGCGGGCTTCTTCTTCGTCGGATATAATTCCTTCCAACCAAGCTGCTTGATCACCTTGCCGCGCGCCCCAAACTTCTCCTCTTTGTAATCGACCGCGACATTCGTCTCGTCGTAAACGAACAGCTGATGAAACTGCGCCGCATATCCCCGAGCGATCAGCAAGTAAACGTTGAGCTCGGCGGGAGAGATCATGCGCGGGTCGAGCGTGTTGAGCGTCGGAATGATCGCGTGGTGCGCGCTGATCTTCTTGTCGTTCCACGCCCGACTTTTAAACTTCGCATCGGCTTTCAACATCAACGGTCGAAGTTGTTGCACCGCCTCAAAATTCCTCAGGATCGTCGGCGCGTCTTTGAACTGATTGGTCGGCAGGAACGAGCAATCCGAACGCGGGTAAGTCGTCAGCTTCTTCTCGTAGAGCCGTTGAGCTATGTCGAGCACCTGTTGAGGATCGTAGCCGAATTGTTTGCCCGCCGCCACCTGCAACGCCGACAGCGAGAACGGCAACGGCGCCGCCTCCCGCTTCTCTTTGGTCTCATACAGAGTGATTTGACCGTCGTGCGGCTTGGCTTTGAACTTCTTGAGCATCTCGTCCGCCAATTGCTTGTCGATCAATCGACCTTCGGGATCAAACGCCTTCGCCGCCTTCAACATGAAATCCTCCGACGGCTTCCATTGCGCCACAAATGATCCGTTCGCATGCTCAAACTCCGCGCGGAGCAGATAATAATCGACGGGCTTGAAATTTTTGATCTCGCGCTCGCGACGAACGATCAATGCCAGCGTCGGCGTCTTCACTCGACCGATCGGCAACACCACATCCCGATGCCCCGCTCGACGGGCGGCAAGCGTGTACGCCCTCGACAAGTTCATTCCGATCAGCCAATCAGCTCTCGAACGAGCCAGCGCCGATTGCTTCAGATTGACGAACTCGCTGTTGTCTCGAAGGTTGGCGTTCGCCCTCTTGATACTCTTCTCGTCGAGCGCATTGAGCAAAATCCTCTTCACCGGCTTCTTGTTGCCGACATAATCAAGAACCTCGTCGACGAGCAACTGCCCTTCGCGATCGGGATCGCCCGCGTGCACGATCTCGTCAGCCTTGCCGATCAACTTCTTCACCACATCGAATTGCGCCGACGAGCCCTCAACCACATGCAATTTCCAATCGAGCGGAATGATCGGAAGGTCCTCTGCCGCCCAAAGCTTATACTTCGGATCATAATCCTCGGGCTCATCCTGTTCGAGCACATGACCGTAAAGCCAAGTGACCACGCCGTCGCCGGTCGCAATGAAACTCTTGCCGTTGACATTATGCGGGGGCGCAAGGCACGCGGCGATCTCCCGACCCATCGAAGGCTTCTCGGCGATGTACAACCTCAATCGGCATCACTCCTGACGAACAATTTGTTGAAGAGCTCCAAGAAATTCTTGCACGCGCTCGAAAGCATCTGATCCTTGAGCCAGGCAACGACGGTGTGAGTGGTCATCTCGGGCTCGATCAATCGCTTGTAGATCAGATCGCCGTCGCTCAACAGCGTTTGAGACGACATCGGGAACATCGCAATGCCCAGCCCCATCTTGACCATCAACAGCCCTTGCAGGAAACTGTCCGAGACGCAGAAAATTTTCGGCTCGAATCCGACGCGCTTGCAATTGCTGATGAAGATCGATTTCCACCTCAACGGTATGATCAACGGTCGCTCGGCGAGCTCCGAGATGCGAACTTGATCGGGCTCGGCGCCGCATGGATCGTTCGCGCTCATCAACATCACAAACGGCTCGTGCGGCAGGACGATCGAGTTGTAAGTTTCATCGTCGACCTGCGTGCGAGTGATGGCGATCTCGATGGTGCGGCTGTCGAGCATATCAAGAATGCGCGCGCCTTCGGACTCCCAAATCTCAAACGTGACGTTGGGGTGAAGGCGATGAAACTCGTTGATGAGATCGGGCAGGATCATCGCGCCCGACGTGGTGATGGTGCCCAAACGAATTGAGCCGCTCGAGCCTTCGCCGATCTCTGCGACCTCTCTGATGGTGCCGTCGACGAGCCCGAGAATGTGTTCGACCCGATTGTAGAAGACGCGACCGGCAGCCGTCAATCGAATGTGGCGGCCGCGGTCGAAGAGCTTAACGCCGAGCTCCTCCTCGAGACGTTTAATCTGCTTGGAGAGGACGGGCTGAGCGACGTCGATGCGTTGAGCGGCGTGACTGATATTGCCCTCCTCGACAATGGCGCAAAACGCGCGCATATCCTTAATGCCAACGCCCATAATATCACCTGATCAGATCATAAATCCGTGGTCGAGAGGTCCGCTGCCGTGTCCGATCGACAATCGGGACGACAGCGCTCCCGTCAAAAATTTCTTCGCCCGCTCGATCGATTGCGAAAGACTCCTGCCCTTGGCGAGGTTGGCGGCGATCGCCGATGACAACGTGCAACCCGTTCCATGCGTGTTCTTGGTCTCGACGTGCTCACCGTAGAACCATTGAAAGCCGTCGGCATTGCAGAGAAGATCGGTCGCGACGCTCTTAAAGTGTCCGCCCTTGGCAAGCACCGCGCAACCGTATTCGTCGAACAGCTTGCGCGCGGCGAGCTCCATATCGTCCTTGTCCTTGATGGCGTCGATGGGCTGATCGGTCAAAGCGGCGAGCTCAAACATGTTGGGGGTGATCACCTCGGCGAGCGGGAACAAATTGGTGAGCTCGTCGCGCGCGTCGTCGGCGATCAATTTCGAGCCGCTGGTCGCAACCATGACGGGATCGAGCACGATATGTTGAGGCTGATAGTGTTTGAGACGATCGCCGATGATTTTGATCGAATCGACCGTCGAGACCATGCCGATCTTGACGGCGTCGGGAGGAATGTCCTCGAAGACGGCATCGAGTTGAGCGGCAAGCACCTCGGGCGTGACATTCATGACGGCGCGAACGCCGAGAGTGTTTTGCGCGGTGATGGCGGTGATGACCGACATGCCGTAGACGCCGTTGGCGAGAAACGTTTTGAGATCGGCTTGAATGCCGGCGCCTCCCGACGAGTCCGAGCCCGCGATGCTCAGCACTGCCTTCAAATGTTTTTCGATCATGATCACAGCCCCTTCAGCAGTTCGAGGATGGTGCCGAGATATTTTTCGCGCTCGACGGTGACAAATTCATTCGTCCGACGGATTTTGATCTCAACCACGCCTTCTTTGATCGCCTTCGGTCCGATCGTGATCCGCAACGGGTAGCCGATCAGATCGCAATCGTTGAACTTTACGCCCGCTCGTTCCGCTCGATCGTCCAGCAGTACATCAATGCCCTCCGCGCGGAGCTCGTCATAAATTTTTTCAGCCGCCGACATCTGTTCGGCATTCTTTGCATTGACCGGCACCACTGCCACTTCGAACGGCGCCAACGCTCGCGTCCACACGATCCCGAACTCGTCATTCGACTGCTCGATCGCCGCCTGCATCGTCCGCCCCACGCCGATCCCGTAGCAGCCCATCTCGAAATATTTCTCGCGACCGTTTTCGTCGAGGAACGCAGCATTGAGCGCCTTGCTGTACTTGTTGCCGAGCGTGAACACCTGCCCCACTTCGATCCCGCGCGTCATCTTGAGCGGCGCCCCGCAATGCGGACAAGGATCGCCTTCACGCACCAAACGAATGTCGGCGACGATCAACTTCTCCCGATCAAAATCCCGACGCGGGTTCACGTTGACGAAGTGATGATCAACATCGTTCGCGCCCGCAACCGCGTTGTACATCTCCATCACCGTCGGGTCGACCACGATGATCGTCCCGTCCGCGATCCCGATCGGACTCATAAAGCCCGCCGAGCCGCCCGCCGCAGTGATCGCCGCCTCCTCCGCCATGTGAAGATGAAGTGCGCCCTCAACCGCGTTGAGAATTTTGATCTCGTTGACTTCATGATCGCCGCGCACGAACGCCAGGATCAATCGCCCGTCGTCGTCTTGGAATGCCACCGCTTTGATCGTCTTCTCGATCGGCACGTGGAGATAATCCTTGACGAGCTCGATCGTATGCGTGCCCGGCGTGTGCACCTTCTCGAGCGGCTTCATTTCCTCCGCCTCGACCGTGATCACTTTGAGCTCCGCCTTCTCGTCCGACGCCGCATAATCGCATGCCTCGCAGTACGCTATCGACGACTCGCCCGACGGAGCCAGCACCGTGAACTCATGCGAATGACCGCCGCCGATCGCTCCGTTGTCTGCCTCGACGGGGCGGAACTTCAGCCCGCAACGGTTGAAGATGCGCGTATAAGCATCATACATCTTTTCATACGACGCGTTCATGCCGTCGATGTCCTTGTCGAACGAATACAAGTCTTTCATGATGAACTCGCGCGAGCGCATCAATCCGAACCGCGGTCTGATCTCGTCGCGATACTTGTTCTGAATCTGATAGAGCATCAGCGGCAATTGCTTGTACGATTTGACTTCGTCTCGAACGAGCGACGTAATGATTTCCTCATGCGTCGGTCCCAATGCGAACGGTCGGTCGTGCCGATCCTTCAACCGCATGAGCTCGGCGCCGTACACATTCCAACGCCCGCTCTCGAGCCACAACTCCGCCGGTTGCATGATCGGCATCATGATCTCCTGCCCGCCCTTGGCGTCCATCTCCTCGCGAATGATCTGCTCGAGCTTCTTGATCGTCCGCCACGCCAGCGGCAGATACGTATAAATTCCGCCCGCGACCTTCCGCACCAGCCCCGCGCGGAGCATGAGCTTATGGCTGACGAGTTCAGCTTCGGCGGGAACCTCGCGCAGCGTCGGCGCGTACAATTGACTTGCTCTCAATGACATTCACTCCCACGTTTGAATTTGAATCGGCGACATTATAGCACAGATCATCGACGTCGCCCAAATTTCCGATCGGCTCGACCGACATGATCTGATCGAGCTCGGCAACTTCCTCGTCCGTATCGAACCAATAGACTTCGCGATTGCCGTCGGCGTCCTCGATTGTGATCTCCTCGTCGAGCGCGCCCCGCAACGTCACCTTCTTCGATCCAAATTTGAGAATGACATCGTCGCCCTTGAGCGAGCTGCCGGTCAACGTCACGTCGACGAGCTTGATAATGTCATCGTCGCCGGTGTAATCGTAAATGTAATCGTTGCCCTGCCCGTCGTAAATGAACACGTCGTCGCCCTCGCCGCCATGCATCGAGTCATTGCCCGCGCCTCCGACCAACGTATCATTGCCGTCGTAGCCGAGAATGGTATCCTTGCCCTTGCCGCCCTCGATCCAATCGTCGTTGCTGCTCCCGATGATCGAGTTGGCTTTCTTGTTGCCGACGAGCATGGTCGTCCTCCTGCGAGACGCGGCGTTGATATCCGTAACGGTGTAATCGTAATCGTCGATCGCGAAGACGCTTGCGGCATCGTCGGAGAGCGTCACGGATTTGGCGCCGAAGTCGTAAGTGATCCCGTCGTCGGTGATCGTCAACGCCGATTGATCGATCCCCAACAGCAGCTCGACTTTGTTCGCCGCCTTGATGAAATTGCGCGCCTTGGTCTCGATGTTCTTGTCCTTGTCGACGGCGGAGCTCAATTGATTGTACTTGGTGTTGAGAGACGCGTAGCGCGAGAGTGCAAGGACGGTGGTGGCGCCGTCGGGAATGTAGCTTGCGATGTACTCTTCGATCTCGGAGCGGATCGCGCTCTTGACGGCGTCGTCGCCGAACACCTCTTTGATGATCTCCGACGTGCTTGCGCCGCTCGAGTACAGCGACCTGACGACGTTGGCGAGTTGAATTGCGTCGGCGATGTTGTTGAGCGTGTTCCACGTGTTGCTGATTGTCTCCTCGGCGAGCTCTTTGAGATCGTTGAAGTATGATTTGAGAGCGCTCTTGCTGAAATCCTTCCACGTGATGGTGGTCGATTGAATGTTGCCGTCGGCGTCGGTCCACGTGACCTCTGACGAGATGGTTCCGATCTTATTGATCGACAGAGAAATTTTTTTGGTGACGAGCGAATTGTAAGTGAGGCTGTAATCGGTGCCGTCGACGGAGACGTGTTGAATGCTGAAATCGGTGAACGCGTCGATGATGCTGTTGACGAGCGATTTGAAGATCGACGTGAAGCTCAACGAAGTGGAATCGCCGAGCGAATCGGTGATTTGATCGGCAACGGTGTCGACGAATGAATCAATGACCTCCTCGGGCAGATCGTCATCGACGGAAATTTTATCGCGGATCGACTCCTTGAGGGCGTTGCGCGCGGCAATGGCAGCGGCGTCCTCCTCGGCGGCGTCGGATAATTTATTGACGATGGCGGTCTCGAGGTTGTTTAGGATCGAGCGCGCATCGGTCAGCATGTCTGCTGTTGACATTTCGGATCAGCCTTTCAAAGATTTTTGAGCTTGAGCATGAGATCGATCTCGTTGAAGAGTTCGGCGACGAGCTCCGCCTCGGGCACCTTGCGAATGATCTGCCCTCGACGAAACACGATGCCTTCTCCGTCGGCGCCCGCGATCCCAACGTCGGCGTCTCTCGCCTCGCCGGGACCGTTGACCACGCAGCCCATGACCGCCACCGTGATCGGTTCCTTGACCGTCGACAGTCGAGCCTCAACTTGATCGGCGATCGTCGCCAGATCGATCTTGGTTCTGCCGCACGTCGGACATGAAATCAATGTCGCGCCGTACTCTTTGAGCCCGAGCGATTTCAAAATTTCGTTGGCAACCTTGACCTCGACGATCGGATCGCCCGTCAACGAGACGCGGATCGTATCGCCGATCCCTTCCGCGAGCAGCGCTCCGATCCCGACGGCTGATTTGATCGTCCCGCTGTTGACGGTGCCCGCTTCCGTGATCCCGACGTGCAACGGGTACTCGACGGTCGCGCTCATCAATCGGTAGGCGGCGATGGTCAACGGCACATCGTGCGCCTTCAACGAAATTTTTATGTCGAAGAATCCCTCGTCCTCGAGCAGACGGACATGCTCAAGCGCCGACTCGACGAGCCCCTCGGCAGTGACGCCGCCATACTTTTTGAGAATGTGACGGCTCAACGAGCCCGCATTGACACCGATACGGATCGGAATGTGATTGCCCTTCGCCGCGTTGACGACAGCTCTGACATGTTGAGCGCCGCCGATATTGCCGGGGTTGAGCCTCAAGCCCGCGACGCCTTGATTGATCGCCTCGAGCGCGAGTTTGTGATCGAAATGAATGTCGGCGATGAGCGGGACGTCGACCGCATTGACGATCGAGCCGAGCGCATGAGCGGCGTCCATGTCGGGGACGGCAAGACGAACGATGTCGGCGCCGGCGTCGGCAAGCGCGTTGATCTGATCGATCGTCGATTGAATGTCGGCGGTCTTGGTATTGGTCATCGACTGAACGGAGATCGGCGCGCCTCCTCCGATCACCACCTTGCCGACGTGAATTTGTTTGGTCTCTTTACGATTGAATGTCATGCATGCACCTCGTCAATTGTTGATCTCGCCGGGCGTTTTGCATTGAAGGGCGCCGTCGGCGGTGCGGTACACCACTCGAGCGATCCGCGCGTTCTTGATCATTCGACGGCATAACTTGCATGGCTCGCCCGAAGCGATCGATCCGTCGGCGACGTTGATCCCCGCCACGTAGATCGTCGAGCCGACCATGCGATCGGGATCGGCATTGATGATCGCATTCTGTTCGGCGTGCACCGCCACGCACAGTTCATATCTCTCGCCCTTGGGCACCTTCAGACGCTCCCGCTCGCAAACGCCGGTGTCGATGCAATTGGGTTCTCCGCGCGGCGCTCCGTTGTAGCCCGTCCCGATGATCACATTGTCCTTGACGATCACCGCTCCGTATTTGCGTCTCAGACACGTCGAGCGCCGCCCAACCGACAGCGCGATGTCCAAGAAGTAGTCGTTCCAATCGGGTCGACCCATAAAGTTATCGCCTCTCAATCAAAATTTAAGTCGATGCCCCGCGCCGCCGCCTCCCGCTCGAAAATCTCAAGCCGCTCGGCGTGCGCCACCACCGACTTTATAAAATCACTCAAGTAGTCGTCGAAAATCATCTCTCGATCGCACAGCTCGAACAGCCGATCGAAATTCTCATGCCGATCGATGTCGTACTCGATCCGATGAATCAATCGAGACAGCTCCGCGCGGATTTTTGGAGTGAAGCACTGTTTGAGCGCCGTGACCTCCGCCGTCGAGCGCCCCGCTCTGATCAGCCACGTCTTGACCCGAAGATCATCACTGAAATTGTCGAAGCCGAAATCGAGCCATTGATCGATCGGCGCGGTCGAGCTCGACTCGGGCGTGAAGTTGATCTGCTTGAACAGCGCATCGTTGAGCAATCGAACGACCTCGGGCTTGGCGTACAATCGACGCCGACGTTCGGGATAAAATCCAAGCCTCAACTGCTCGAGCACGCCGACAAATCTGACGTTCTCATATTGCGTGACGAGCTCGCCGACGTCGGTGAGGAGCCGCCCGAAATCGCGCAGGGTATCGTAAGGCTCATGAGCCAGCGTAAAAAAATCTTCGCCGACGATCAGATCGAACGTCCCGTCGTCGAACGGCAACGATGTTCGATTCCAATCATCGACGATCCAATCGAGATCGAGCTCCTCAAATTCGATCGGCGCATATCGATCGCATGTGACGACGGTGATCGATGCCGACGGCAGGATCGCTCTCAATTCCCCGACGTATGATAAGCTCTCGACCATCAACACCCTCAACGGCATGGGCGACGGCGCGATCAACTTCAACATTCCGCGACTCTCGAGCACGGGCATCACTCCAAAAAAATTTTGCTGACAGCTGTCTTTCGATCCGATATAATTCTATCAGCAAATCGAAACACAAACAAGATATTGGGAGAGTGATCGCAATGAGGATAGAGCACGTGGCGATGTATGTCAACGACATGGAACGGTCTAAAGATTTCTTTGTCAAGTACTTCGGCGCGGTCGCCGGCGAGAAATATCATAACTTCCGTTCGGGCTTCACCTCCTACTTCTTGAGGTTCGGCAACGGAGCGCGTCTTGAAATCATGCAACGTCCTTCGATGAGCGACGCGCCCAAGGGCACATATCGCACGGGCTTTCATCACATTGCGATCTGCGTGGGCAACGGCAGCAGCGTCGACAAGGTGACCGAGCGTCTGAGGAACGACGGGTATCTGATCGCAAATGGTCCCCGTTGGACGGGCGATGACATGTATGCGGCGGTAGTGGTCGACCAAGAAGGCAATGAGATTGAAATTCTTGCCGAGCCCGGCAAATGATCAATCGGGCGTGGAGTAGGCGGCGTTCGATTGCCAAGTGTAATTGGTTTGAGCGACGCGTTGATTGCGATAGGAATTGAAATCGGCGAGCGCCCGACGGAAATCCGATCCGCTCAACACCGGCTCGATCCTTGCGTCGTGTTCTCGACGGAGCTCGTCAAGCGTGATGTCGTCGAGGAAAATATCTTCGCCGCTCCTCAACGCCGACTCGGGGATCAAGATGCCGTCGACCTTTCCGATCGATCGGATCGCTTTTCGAATGTCCTGCCCGACGAGCAACCCCGAGACATTGACGGTCTCGCCGAAAAAATCATTGACGACGGGGATCACTTTGACGGATAAATTTTTTCTTTGACGAGATTCTTCTTCGACGAGCGATCGAAGGACGGGAGCGAAGGCGGTTCCCGACACGACCGCCAGACTGATCGGTTGATCGTCGACGGGCGGCTTGATCGATTGCCAATCGCTGATGAACGAGCGCGTCAAACCGATCCCGTTGTCGAGCTGCGGGAAGCCGTCATAAAATTTTTCGGGCGGCACGTCGAGCCCCGCCATCAAATAAAATTCGTCGCCGAGGTAGACGAACGTTTGTCGAGATCGGCGGCGGATTTTTTTTTGCCAACGCTCAACTTGCTCGATCACGCTCCGCGCGGAATCCCGATCGAACTGATGAATCGCGAACGGATCGCGACGGTGTTTGGTGACGCCGACGGGAACGATCGCCAGCGACAAGCAATGCGGTCGCCGACGGTTGAGCTCGTCGATCGTCTGTTCGAGCACTTCACCGTCATTGAGCCCGCGGCACAAAACGATCTGCGTATGATATTCGATGCCCGCCTCCTCCAATCGATCGAGCTTTTGACGGATCGACGCGGCAAGTTTGGTGCGGAGCATCTTGGTTCGAACGATCGGATCAATGGCGTGGACGGAGACGAACAGCGGCGACAGATGCAATCGAGCAATGCGATCGATGTCGGCGTCGGTGAGGTTGGTGAGCGTGATGAAATTGCCGTAGAGAAACGACAAGCGATAGTCGTCGTCTTTGATCGACAGAGTGCGGCGCATGTCGGGCGCGATCATGTCTACGAAGCAGAACACGCAATGATTTTTGCACTGACGAATGCCGTCGAAGCATGCGGACTCGAACTCGACGCCGAGCTCCTCATCGACGTCCTTATCGAACGCGATCAGTTCCTGTCGACCGTCGGCGTGCTCTATCAACAGTTCGATCTCCTCGTCGGCAAGCGCGAAGCTGAGATCGATGATGTCAACGGGATTATGATCGTTGACGGCGAGGATCGCATCGCCCGCCTTGAGCTCGAGCTCGTCCGCGAGCGAATTGGGGTGGACGCGAATGATTTTGCCCTTGTAAATCCTGATCACTCCAATCGAAAAGGGAGTGGCGAGCCGCTCCCTTGAAAAATTTTTATTGATTCCGCCTCAAAACGAGTGAAATTATGAGTCCGATTTATTCAGCCGCCGGCTCGTCCTCGACCTTGGGCTGATAGGATTTGAAGACGACGTTGTCGCCCGCGCGCGACGCACGATTGATCGACAGCGAAATCCGCTTACGTTTCATGTCGATGCGCATGACTTTGACGCGCACGATGTCGCCGTTGCTGACCGCCTCGTCGGCGCGCTCGATACGACGATCGCTGAGTTCGCCCATCGGGATCAATCCATCGAAGCCCGGCTCGATCTCCATGAACGCTCCGAAGTCCGTCAGCTTGATGATCTTACCCTCAATGTAATCTCCCTCGGCGTAGTTCTCCGCGCGGTCGAGCCAAGGATCGCGCAACGTATCCTTGATCGACAGCGAAATGCGCTTGGTCTCGGGATCGATGTTCTTGACGTAGACATCAACCTCATCGCCCACGCTCAACACATCGCCCGGCTTCTTGATGCGCTCCCATGACAGATCGGAAATGTGCGCCAGCCCGTCGACGCCGCCGATGTCGATGAACGCTCCGTAGTCGACAATCCTCTTGACGACGCCCTTGACAATCTGCCCCGCCTCGAGCGTATCGAAAACCTCGTCCTGCTTGCGATTGCGCTCCTCCTCGAGAATCTGACGGCGCGAGAGAACCAAGCGCTGCTTGTGCGCATCGATCTCCAAAATTCTCACCGCAAAAGTCTTGCCGACGTAAATGCTCAAGTCCTTGACAAAGTGAAGTTCGACCTGCGAGGCGGGAATGAAACCGCGCAGTCCGCTGACGGAGGCAACAAGACCGCCTTTGACGACTTGCGTAACGCGCGCATCGATCGACTCGCCGCGCTCCTTAATCTGCTCCATTTCCTTCCATGCAGTCATATTATCGGCCTTGACCTTAGAAAGTGCGCCGCCGTTCTCTCCGCTCAGAGACTGAATGTACACGTCGATAACGTCGCCAACGCTGACAACGTCCTTCGCAGAGTCGGGCTCCGGACGGGCAAGCTCTCTCTTCGGAACGGGGATCTCCTGTTTATAGCCGATGTTGATGATCGCCTCATCATCATTGACCGCAACGACCGTGCCCTTGACGACCTCGTGCTCGCGGATATTATCCATACCCTTAATCTCCTGCTCGAGCATCGTCCCCATGTCCTCATTTTCCGAGCTCACGCCCATGTCCTCTGCGTTTCTAATACCATCTGACACTTTCTCTGTACCTCCCGGATTATCCAGTCCGGCGTTGAGGCACCGGCTGTGATACCTATTTTTTTTACTTCCCTTAACCATTCGGATTGAAGTTCGGCGGCCGTCTCTATGTGAAATGTCTTGCATCTTTTTTCACATAGCTGTGCAAGGCGCGTGGTATTTGCGCTGTTTCTGCCGCCTATTACGATCATCAGCTCGACATTTTTTGCGAGCGCGATTGCTGCCGATTGTCTTTGATCGGTCGCATTGCATATGGTTCGCAAAATCTTGATGTCCCTCGACTTGTCGAGTAGGCGCGCAACGATCTTATTAAATCGTTCGCCCGAAAAGGTTGTCTGCGAGACTATGCCGAGCTTCTTGCATTCGGGAAGTCGATCCGCTTCTTCGACCGTCTCTATTATGCTCGCTTTCTGATCAGACCAATCGAATATGCTTCTGACCTCGGGGTGATTCTTCTCGCCGACGATCACCACCGCGCGACCTTCCTCGACGAGTTTCTTTGCCGAATGCTGAGCCTTCTTTACGTGGGGGCACGTGGCATCGACGAGATTCAAGCCGCGCTCCTGCGCTTGTCTGTAAATCTCGGGTCCGACGCCATGCGAACGGATTATTATCGTTCCCTCCTTAAGGTCCGAAAGATTATCGACAGCGCCGACGCCTTCACTCTTGAGACGTTCGACCATCTGCGGGTTGTGGATTATCGGACCCAGTGTACAGCTGTTGCCGTCCGCATGCTCCCTTGCAATTTTGATGGCGCGCTTGACGCCGTAGCAGAACCCCAAATGCTCTGCAAGAATGACCTGCATACTCCTCACCTTACGGTTGACTGCAGACACAAAAAATCCTCAACTGCCTGCACTCAAAATTAGTATAGCATCATCAACGTGATCAATCAATAACTAAAGTGAAATTTATTTTTCCCGCCCGACGATTTTCTCGGCGGTCGGTTGAGCATATTTGTATGATCGATTCCCCTTGAACGGAGGAATATAAATGTCGTCCGCCGCCTTCACTTCGATCTTGATGCCCCATACCTTCAACGTCTGCTCGACTCCTCCGCGCATCTTGATCGAGTTCTCGAGCGCCGCTTTGTCTCCTATCGCGCTGATGATGAACGGCGCCGCCGATCGTACATTGTTCACTGACAGCGTCGGACCCGCACATCTGATCTCCGACGTCTCAATAAGCCGCTGCCCGTTGATCGCGATCGCTTCCGCTCCCGCCGCTCGCAATTCGTTGATCACTCTCAACACGTCGTCGTCGTGGATCACATACAGATTCGGATTCTCCCCCGCCTTCGCACTGTTAACGCTGTCGTCCATCTCGACCGTCACGCCTTGACCTTCGAGCGCCGTCAGCCCCGCCATCAGCCTCAACTCCGCAACGTCGTCCGATACGACAATCGGATCGGGCACCGCGCGCTCAACAGCCGTCGGCGGCGGATCGGGGAACTTCATTTGAACCATCATCGTCGTCGCGCACAGCGATAACGTCACGCTCAGGAGTACCGCCAGCCAATTATTCTTGTTCATCAAAATTTGTCGAGACGCTCCTCATACGCCCTCATCGATTTCAAAATGTCCGTCAGACAATCGCCCCCAAATTTTTCGAGCACCGCCGACGCCATCACCGTCGCAACCATCGCTTCGCCTACCACCGACGCCGCTTCGACCGCGCACGTGTCGCTCCTCTCCTTGCTCGCCGACACCGCCATTTTACTATCTATATCGATCGTTCGCAACGGTTTCATCAACGTCGGGATCGGTTTCATCACCGCACGGATCATGATCTCCTCGCCGTTGGTCATGCCGCCCTCGAGCCCGCCCGCTCTGTTCGTCTCTCTGACGATCCGATCGCCCTCGAAAAATATTTCATCATGAACTTGACTGCCCGGAAGTTCCGCACATCGAAAGCCCGCTCCGATCTCCACGCCCTTGATCGCTTGGATCGACATCACCGCTTCCGCCAACCGTCCGTCCAATCGTCGATCCCATTGAACATGCGAGCCCAATCCGATCGGCGCGCCCTTCACCGTCACTTCGAACGTCCCGCCCAACGTGTCACCCTTCGACTTCGCGTCGTCGATCGCCTCATGCATTTTCTCAACCGTCGTCTCACCACCAATCATCGTCACTCGACTGCCGATCTCGATCCCGACCGCGCGGAGAAATTCCTTGCACACGCCCCCGACCGCTACCCGCATCGTCGTCTCCCGCGCGCTCGATCGTTCCAATATGTCTCGCGCGTCCCGACGATCATATTTCAATACACCGTTGAGATCGGCATGCCCCGGTCGAACCGCCGTAACCTTATCGCCCGTCGGCTTTCCAAACGCCGACATGCGATCTTGCCAATTCTCCCAATCCCGATTTTTGACAACCAACGTGATCGGGCTGCCGAGCGTCTCTCCAAACCTGACCCCCGACATGATCTCTACTCGATCCCGCTCGATCTTCATTCGACCGCCGCGTCCGTAACCCTGCTGTCGACGAGCCAAATCTCCGTTGATCGACTCAACATCGAGCTTGATCCCCGCCGGCAGCCCGTCAACGATCGCCGTCAGTTGAGGTCCGTGCGATTCCCCCGCCGTCAAATATCTCAGCATCTGTTTCTTCCTCCTCCGCCACCGCAAACAACACCAGCTCCAATTCGCAATCAAGTCGCTCGCCGTCGCCCAATGCCTTCGCCGTGAAATTCTCTATCTTGATGAGCCTCTCGCTGTCCTCCAACGCCTTCAACAAATCCAACAGTTTGAAATACGTGCACTCGACCCGTACGCGCAACGGCAATCGAACGATCGGCAATCGCTCGTCGCGCCCGATCGAGCCCGGCGTCAACGAGAGCAATCGGATTCCGTTCGCCAGCGCCGTCGTCTGCAGATAATTGATGAACTCGCCTTGGTAAAGTTGCGTCGGCAGAATGCGATCGACCGTCGCCCGTTGCTCCTCGAGCTCGAACATGTAATCATCGAGATTTCCATGCTCGTTCTTAAAGTTGAGTATGTCGATCGTCTGACGCGCCGCCTGCTGTCGATTGAGCTCAAGCTGAAGCATTTCGCGTTCGAGCGGCTGATGATAAAAGTGCCAATACGCCATCGCGCTCAACACACATAACATCAGCGTCGCGATGAACAGCTCCCGCTCGTAACGCAATGCCCTTTCCTCCAATCATAATAGAGACAATCGAACGATCGTCAATCGCTCGTCGCGTCCAATCGAGCCCGGCGTCAACGAGAGCAATCGGATTCCGTTCGCC
>JAFUXN010000149.1 GCA_017477125.1 Selenomonadaceae bacterium | reverse complement strand
CGAAGAGGGGAGGGGGCGAGCCGCCGGCACCGGAGGCGGGCGCCCCATTTTTCACCGCCGCCCCAACATGTTTTTCTGCTCTATTCGACGAGCAACGTCAACTCGCCCGTCCGCGGATGGAACAACAAGCCGTGAACGCCCACGTCCTTCGGCAGCAACGGATTATTTCTGATCGCCTCAACCGCGTCCTGCACATTCTGCGTCGGCTCCTCGAACGCGTCCGCCCACTCATCAAGCTCGTGCTCGACCATCTTGATCGCATCGGGCGACACGCCGCGCGCAATCATCGCCGCCTTCAAACTCTCCGACGTCGTCTTCGCCATGCCGCACTCCGCATGCCCGATCACCGCGATCTCCTCTACGCCCAACTCGTAGATCGCCACCATCAAACTTTTGATCACCGAGTCGAACACGCCCGTCACCACATTGCCCACAACTTTGATCATCTTCACGTCGCCGCGCCCCAGCCCCAACGCCGGCTCCAAAAAATTCACCAGCCGCGTGTCCATGCACGTCACTATCGCCAGCTTCTTCTTCGGCAACTTGCTCGCGTGATGATCCTCTTGCGTGTAATCGACCGGCGGCGCCGACAAATATTCTTTGTTCGCCTGCAACAGTTCATCGATCACCGACATTTCCAATCGCCTCCACACATTATTAAAGGTCGCCACCCATGTCGAGCAGCGACCTTATAAATTCCCATTCAGCTAATCGCCGCAATCGAGCTTTACGCAAGCACCCGCGCCAAACGCATGTACTCGGGATTGAGCGTCTTCTTGTTGTTGACCGCGTCGTGCAGATTGATCGAGACGACATGCCCGCGGTTGAATCCGAACACGATGTCCGACAGACCCGAAATCAACGCCAACGCCGCATGCTCACCCAGACGACTTGCATTGACACGATCGATGACCGACGGCGAACCTCCGCGCTGAATATGTCCGAGCTTCGAAACGCGCGTGTCGAGCCCCGTCTTCTCCGCCACGATCTTGCCGATCTCATTGCCTTTGCCCGCGCCTTCTGCCACGACCATCAGGATATAGCGCTTGCCCTTGGCGTAGGTCTCTTTCATGTTCTCGCAAATCTCGTCGAGATCATATTCCTCTTCGGGAACGAGAATATACTCCGCGCCGCCGCTGATACCGCTGACCATCGCCAGCCAGCCCGAATTGCGTCCCATAACCTCGAGCACGATCGTGCGGCGATGAGCCGACGCCGTGTCGCGAAGTTTGTTGATCGCATCGATGATCGTGTTGGCGGCAGTGTCGCAACCGATCGTGTACTCGGAACCCCAAACGTCATTGTCGATCGTGCCCGGCAAGCCGACGATCGGGATGCCCGTCTCCTGCGAGAGAGTGGAGGCGCCGCGCAACGAACCGTCGCCGCCCACGACCACCAGCCCTTGAATGCCGCGGTCAACGAGATTTTTGTAGCCGAGCATGCGCCCTTCGGTCGTCTGGAATCGACGGCAGCGGGCGGTTCCGAGGAACGTGCCGCCGCGCTGAATGATGTCCGCCACGTCCTTGGACTGCATCTCGAACATGTCCTCGTCGAGCATGCCATGGTAGCCGCCCTTGATGCCCCAGACCTTCACGCCCTGCTTGAGCGCCGTACGCGTCACCGCACGAACTGCCGCATTCATGCCCGGGCTGTCGCCGCCGGAAGTCATTACCGCTATACTTTTGAGCATTATTAAATTCCTCCTCCTGCTTTCAATCGAATTGCTTCGGCGTAATCATATCACAAAAATCGCGAAATGCAAATACTGATTGCGAATTAATATGCGGCATTGTATAATGGCACAAACCCGACGGAAGGAGTCAATGCTGTTGAAGACAACAATTGTTTTGATCACCAAAGGCGTCTCGTTTATGAGCAACTCGATCCAAAAGAATTTGGAGACCGCCGGCTACGAAGTGATAAGAGCCGAGCCCGACATTGAGTCTCTCACCGCGTGCAAGGATCGCTCGGATTTATTTTTGTTTTACCTGGGCAATTTTGTTCTCGACATATCCGAAACGCTCGTCTACCTCAAGGACTTGTGTCTCGAGAAGGATAAGAGACTGATCTTAATCGGCAACGAAGCCGAGCTCAAAGCCGCCAACGTTCATATTCCCGACGGCGCGGTTGCTCAAAAGTTCCAGCGTCCGTTCGATCTCAAGAAGTTGACATCGGAGGTCGGGCGTTTCGCGACGGAGGTCAATTATCGCGAGCTCAAGAAGAGTATCCTGCTCGTCGACGACGATCCGACGTTCCTCAAGATGGTCAAGGGCTGGCTCGACGAGAGTTATCGGGTGACGATCGTGACGAGCGGGACCCAAGCGTTGATGTTCATCCCCGACAACAAGCCCGATCTGATCCTGCTCGATTACGAAATGCCGGTGACGAGCGGACCTCAAGTGCTCGAGATGATCCGATCCGAAACGGGCGTCAACGGCGTCGACAAGATACCGGTGATCTTCCTGACGGGCAAGGGCGATCGCGAGAGCGTGATGAAAGTTTTATCGTTGAAGCCCGAAGGATATCTGCTCAAATCGTTGAGCCGCGATCAGATTTTGAAGTCGGTCGATGATTTCTTCGCCAAGCGTCGCGTGGAGCAGATCAACGAGAAGGCGCAATTGAAGTGACGGCGACAAAACGCTTGACACTGAAATGCGGCTCGACTATAATCTTTCGTGTTATTCGATTGGGAGCAACGGAGGTGTAGATAGATGAAGAGAACATTTCAGCCGAACACGCATTGGCGCAAGAAGACGCATGGGTTCCGCGAGAGAATGAAGACGCTCGGAGGTCGCCAAGTGATCCAGAGGCGTCGTGCGAGAGGTCGCAAGAGGCTGACGGCATAATAAACGCACAGGGTCGCTTGAATGAGCGGCCTATTTTTGCATTTGCGGACGGGGAGATCGATGTACGAGCTGAGTAAGGCAAAGATATTTCGCGGCAAGCGTGAGTTCAGTGCGGTGTACAATCGAGGGCGGTCGTATGCGAACGGGCGGCTGGTGTTGTACGTGATGCCGGCGGAAGCGTTTGAAGGACGAGTGGGATTTGCGGCGGGCAAGAAGCTCGGGTGCGCGGCGGTGCGCAATAGGGTCAAGCGGCTGTTGAGGGAAGCGTATCGATTGACGCAACACGAGATCAGTTCGGATTATGCGATCGTGATCGTCGGGCGCAAGAAGCTGATCGATGCCAAGTGCGACGAGGTGATCAAGGCGCTCCGCGATCTCTACAATCGAGCCGGCATGCTGATCGCTCAACCGTCGAAGGCATGAAAAAATTTTTGATCGCGGCGATAGAGTTTTACAGGAAATGGCTCTCTCCGCTCAAGCCCCCGACCTGCCGTTTCATTCCGACGTGTTCAGAGTACGCCATTCAAGCAATCAACAAGTACGGCGCGCTCAAAGGTTCGCTGCTCGCCGTCAAACGCATTCTGCGTTGCAACCCGTTCGGTTCGAGCGGCTACGATCCTCTCAAGTAGTCCACCATCAGACATAAAGCAGGTGATGTTTTGGAGCCTATGGAACCCGGTTTCTTTGGATCACTCTTCGGTCCAATCGAAAGCCTCTTGCACTTCCTCATGGAAGCGCTCTATAATCTGACCGATCAATTCGGTTTCGGAAACTACGGACTGGCGATCATTCTCCTGACGATCATCGTCAAGGTCGCGCTGTATCCTCTGACGGTCAAGCAATTGAGATCGATGAAGGCGATGCAGGAACTTCAGCCCGAACTTCAGAAACTCCAAACCAAATATAAAAACAATCCGCAGGCAATGCAGATGAAACTCGCCGAGCTCTACAAGGAGAAGGGCGTTAACCCGTTGGCGGGGTGTCTGCCGTTGCTGATCCAAATGCCGATCCTCATGGGAATGTATTATGCGCTGTTCAACTTCGATTACGGGAATGTGACGCCGTCGTTCCTGTGGTTGCCGAGCTTGTCGGAGACCGATCCGACGCCGATCCTGCCGTTGTTGGCGGCGGGCACGACGCTCATTCAACAAAAGATGTCGACGATGCAGCAGACTCAACAGACAAAAATATTGATGATAGTGATGCCGCTGTTCATCGGTTGGTTGAGCATGACGTTTCCGTCGGGGCTGGCGCTGTATTGGGTGACGATGAATTTTGTGCAGATAGCGCAACAGTGGTGGATCAATCGTGAAGATGCTGTCAGTAATGAGAAGGGAGCTGCTTAACAATGGCGACGACAATAGAGAAAACCGGCAAGACGATCGAGGACGCATTGCGAGCAGCTCTGACGGAGCTGGGCGTGGAGGAGTCGGCGGTTGAGTATGAGGTGCTCGAAAAGCCGTCGAAGAGATTGCTCGGCTTGCTGACGAGCCCGGCGAAGATTCGTGTGACGTTGAAGGAAGCGCCGAAGGTGGTCGAGCCGCCGAAGGTTAAGCCGGAGATCGAGGAGCCGAAGATCGAGGAGCCGACGGTTGAGCAAACGATCGAGCCGACGGTTGAGGACGCGAAAGTTGAGGAGCCGACGCCGAGCGTTGAGCCTGAACCGAGCGTTGAGCCGACCGTTGATGATCAAACGGTTGAGCCGATCGATGAGAAGGCGATCGAAGCGGCGACGATCGAGCGCGCCAAGGCATTTCTTTCCGACATACTCAATCGAATGAAGCTCAAGGTGGAGCTCGAAGGGCGAGAGGCTGAAGAAGGTTATGTGTTGAGCATCACGGGGAGCAACCTCGGTATATTGATCGGCAAGCATGGTCAGACGCTCGACGCGTTGCAGTTCATCGTCAATCTGGCGGCGAACGGTCAACAGAATCAGCGTGTGCATTTTGTGATCGACGTTGAGGGATATCGACAGAAGAGAACCGAATCGCTCAAGAAGATCGCAAAGACGTTCGCCGATCGAGTGATCAGGACGCGCAAAGAAGTGCGGCTCGAACCGATGTCGAGATACGAGCGCAAGGTTATCCATCTGGCGTTGCAGAACAACGCGAGGGTGACGACGCACAGCGCGGGCAATGAGCCGTATCGTTATGTAATCATCTCGCCGACGAAGGCGGGCAGCTGATCATCGAGCCTCGGTTGAAAAAATTTTGAGCGGCTGTAATGTTTGCGGAGGTCGAACATATAATTGAACGAAAGCAAACAACAACCGTCAAACGACAGGGGGCAATAGAGATGGCAGACAAGAAGAGCGAGAAGTTCAATCAAAAGCTGAGCGTTGAGGAGCTCGACGAGGTAGCGGGCGGCACGTACATAGAGAGTGCGAAGGACGCGGCGGCGTTCAAGGAGCTCGGCATCAACGTCTACACTCGAACGGTGAAAGATGTGCCGGTTCTGCTCAAGAAGGAGCTCAAAAACTTGAGCGCGGCGTTCGAGCAGTGCGGCGTGACGTTCGAATCTCACGATGCGCTTGATACCGCGAACAAGTACTTCATCGGCGGCAAAGAGGTCAGCCGCGAAAAGGCTTGGTCGCACGTCAAAAGTCAGCTTGGCAAATGATTAAACGGAGGAGATAACGATGGCAGAGAACAAATTTGATCAGAAACTCGAAATGGATCAGCTCGACGAGGTATCGGGCGGCGCGATAGGCGACAGAGCGATTGCAACGCTGTGGGTGGCTCGGTACTACGGCTCGAGCGGGACGCATGGGCAGGTCGTCGACACGTCGAATCTCAACGGCGACTCGGTGAACTCGTTGATGGCGAACTTCTGCGCGAAGGCGGGCGTCGACTATCAGATGAACGCGGAGGGCATGGATCAGTTCAAGATCGATGGGGAATGGCGCGATGCGATGTGGCTCGCCCAAAACAAGAAGTATGCGCTTGACTACTTCGACAAGAAGCTCGGCATCAAGTAATAAATTGACGATCAAACAAAAAAAGCTCGTCGGCGGAAGTCGGCGGGCATTTTTCGTTGGGGAGGAATGGAATTGAAGCAGGAGGAAACGATCAGCGCGATCTCGACGGCGGCGGGCGAGGGAGGTATAGGGATCGTAAGGTTGAGCGGGAGGACGGCGCTCGAAATCGGCGACAAGATTTTCAGATCGCTCAACGGTCGTCGGCTCGTCGACATGGAGGATCGGAAAATGATCCTCGGGCATGTGATCGACGGCTCCGCGCGGACGATCGATGAAGTGATGGCGGTAATGATGCGCGCGCCGCACTCGTATACGTGTGAGGACGTGGTAGAGTTTCATTGTCATGGCGGGTTGATAGTCCTTCGAAATGTGTTGAGCAGGACGTTGGAGGCGGGCGCTCGATTGGCGGAGCGCGGCGAGTTCACCAAGCGTGCATTCCTCAACGGGCGGCTCGATCTGTCGCAGGCTCAAGCGGTGCTCGACATCATACAATCGAAAACCGACGCGGCATTGGAGCTGGCGGAGCATCGACTGGCGGGTTCCGACGAGCTCAAAGAGTTGAGGCAGAAGCTCATTGATGCCGACGCGCACATCGAAGCGGTGATCGATTTCCCCGAGGACGATCTCGAGGGCGTTGAGCTCGATCGGATCGATCGGACGGCGGCAGATGTGATCGGTCGGCTCGATGAGATGTTGGCGACGGAGACGAGCGGCAGGATCATGCGCGAGGGATTACAGACGGCGATCATCGGCAAGCCCAACGTCGGCAAGTCGAGCCTGCTCAATTATCTGCTCAAGAGCGAGCGGGCGATCGTGACCGACATACCCGGGACGACGCGCGACAGCATAGAGGAGTACGCGGACATCGAGGGCATTCCGCTTCGGATCATCGACACGGCGGGCATTCGAGCGGCGAGCGATGAGGTTGAGCGGATCGGGATCGAGCGGGCGCGAGATCATGCTCAACGTGCTGAACTGATCCTTGCGTTGATCGACGGGTCGACGCCGTTGACGTCCGAGGACGAGGAAATTTTTAAGCTGATCGACGGGCGGGACGCCATCATTCTGCTGACAAAATCCGATCTGCCGCGGGCGGTTGAGCTCGACAAAAAATTTATTTCGATCTCGATCAAGAACGGTGAGGGGCTCGATGAGTTGAAGCGGGCGATCGTTGAGAGGGCGGGGCTGCCGTCGAACAGAGAATTGAATGTGGTGCGGGACGCGCGAGAGGCTGATGCCCTTCGTCGAGCGCGCAAACATTTGACGGAAGCGCGAGACACAATCAAAATGAACATCGGCATCGATTTCGTCTCGATCGATTTCAGATCGGCGTTGGCGGCGCTGGGTGAGCTGACGGGTGAGACGGTCGACGAGGCGATCATCGATGAGATATTTTCGAAGTTCTGTGTAGGGAAGTGAGGCGACCACATGAGTTTTCAATCGGGAGATTATGATGTGATAGTGATCGGGGCGGGGCATGCGGGCATCGAAGCGGCGCTCGCCTCCGCGCGGATCGGTTGCAGGACGCTGCTGACAACCTTATCACTCGAGAACATAGCGATGATGCCTTGCAATCCGTCGATAGGAGGACCCGCCAAGGGGCATTTGGTGCGCGAGGTTGATGCATTGGGCGGGCAGATGGGCATCGCCGCCGATCAAACATGCATTCAGTTCCGAACGCTCAACGTCAGCAAGGGGATCGCCGTCCATGCGTTGCGCGCTCAAGCCGACAAGAAGATCTATCAGGCGGTGATGAAGGAGGTCGTCGAGAACACCGACAACCTTGACGTCAAGCAGGAGCTCGTCGAGAAGATCATCGTCGAGGGCGATCGAGTGACGGGCGTGTTGACGGAGACGGGCGAGATTTTCAATGCGCGAGCGATCATCTTGGCGTCGGGCACGTACCTCAACGGGCGGATCATAATCGGCGAGACGATCTGCGACGGCGGGCCCAACGGTCAACGGGCGGCGATCAAGTTGTCGAGCTCATTGATCGATCTCGGCATTCGACTGATGAGATTCAAGACGGGAACTCCCGCGCGCGTCGACGGTCGGTCGCTTGATTTTTCGAAGATGCAACTGCAGGAGGGCGACGCTCAACCGCAATGCTTCTCGTTCATGACCGACGAGCCGGTTCGCAACGCGGTCGACTGTTATCTGACGTACACGAACGAGCGGACGCATGAGATATTGCGTCGCAACTTACATCGAGCGCCGATGGCGAACGGAGTGATCGAAGGGATCGGACCGCGCTATTGTCCGTCGATCGAGTCGAAGATCATTCGGTTCCCCGACAAGGATCGTCATCAACTGTTCCTCGAGCCGGAGGGACTTCGCACGCAGGAGTATTATGTGCAGGGCATGTCGACGAGTATGCCGGTGGACGTTCAGATCGAATTTCTGCACACGATCCCGGGGCTCGAGCGTGCGAAGATCATGCGTCCGGGCTATGCGATCGAATATGATTGCATCGATCCCCTGCAGTTGAAGCCGACGCTCGAGTTCAAATCGATCGCGGGGCTGTTCTCGGCGGGTCAATCGAACGGAACGTCGGGATATGAGGAGGCGGCGGCGCAAGGATTGATGGCGGGGATCAACGCGGCGATGACGGTCAAGGACGATGAGCCGTTGGTGCTCAAACGCTCGGAAGCATATATCGGAGTGCTGATCGATGATCTGGTGACGAAGGGAACCAACGAGCCTTATCGAATGATGACGGCGCGCGCGGAATATCGATTGCTGCTCCGACAGGACAATGCGGACATGAGATTGACGGCGCACGGTCGACGTGTGGGGCTGGTCGACGACGAGCGATGGGCGCGCTTTCAATCAAAGCGATCGGAAATCGAATCGGCGTCCCGACTGTTGAGCGGCATGATGTTGACGCCGAGCGTGGAGACGAACGGAAAATTATCGGCGGCGGGGCTCGAAGAAATAAAAAGCGCCCTGCCGATAGCAGAGCTCTTTCGTCGCTCGGGGATCACCTATGAACGGTTGAGACCGATATTTGATCTGCCGACGATCTCAACGGAAGCGGCTCGACAGATCGAAACGAATTTTTTCTATGAGGGATACATCGCCAAGCAATCGGAGCAGGCGGAGAAGCTCGAGCGGCTTGAGGAGAAATTGATCCCGCCGTCGCTCGACTACGATGACATACTAAACCTCCGCGCGGAGGCTCGAGAGAAGCTCAAGCAGATCCGTCCGCGCTCGATCGGTCAAGCGAGTCGGATATCGGGGGTGTCGCCCGCCGACGTCTCCGTTCTGCTCGTCTGGCTCGAACGGTTGACGCGCTCGTGATCACTCGTCGAAGAAGGTCAACGGCTCGTCTTGCAAGCGCTCATGCAGTCGACGCATGAACTCGGGACCGGGATCGGGTTTGATCGCGTAGTAGTCGGGGACGAGCTCAATGCGGAGCCCGCTCGCCCGCGCCGCGTCCTGTTGATAATGCCCGAAGACATATTCGATCGTCGGATACTTGTCGCGGAGGTAGAGGATCAGCTCAACGTTCGCGTCCAATTGCTCGTCCGTCAAATCCTCAACGCCGTCGACGCCGCCCACGTTCTCGATCCCGATCGCGCACCAATTATATCCGATCGCATGTCGGTTGAGCGCGGTCTCGTCGGTCAAGCGGTAGATGGTGCCGTCGCGGTCGACGATGAAATGCGATGCAACGTTGAGCTCGCCGTCGGCATCAGCCTCGTCGTAAAACCAATTGAACGCCGTCTCAAACGTCGAGCACGCCGTCCAGTGCACCACCACCGCTTGAGGTACGATCGTCGTCTGCACTCGACCGTAATGCTCTTGAGTGTATCGCTCGATCAGTTGCTCTTTGTGGGGCGACCAAGGGATCGGCTTGTCGATGATTGACGGCTCGGCGCCGACGTTCGATGATGTGAGCGTCAGCGCCGTCAGCCCGATCAAAAATTTTTTGATCATCGTCCAACCAGCGCCAGGTTATGAGCATCGTAACGGTCGCCAATGATCTCAACCGCGTCGGCGATCGATTGAAGTTGAGCCCAATCCGCATCGTTGAGCTCGACGTCCGCCGCCCCGATGTTCTCCTGCAGTCGATGAACCTTCTTCGTCCCCGGGATCGGAACGATCCAATCGCGTTGACGGAGCAGCCACGCCAATGCCAACCGCGCCGGCGTCGTCTCGTGCTCGGTCGCGAACGCCTTCAACTTCTCGAGCTGCTCAACGTTCTTCGCCAACAACTTCTCATCGTTGAAGCGCGGGATCGTGTGTCGAATGTCGTTGGCGGCGAACTGCTGATCCTTCGACACGCCGCCCGTCAGCACTCCCTTGCCCAACGGCGAGAACGGCACCAATCCGATCTTCAGCTCGTCGAGCGCCGGCAACATCTCACGTTCGATCTCTCGAAACCAAAGCGAGTACTCGTTTTGAATCGCCGTCACATGAAATGTCGCGTCCGCCTTGCGCAGCGTCTCGACCGCGGGCTCCGAGATGCCCCAATGCAGTATCTTGCCCTCGTCGAAGAATTGTTTCATGGCGCCCGCCACTTCTTCAATCGGCACGTTGGTATCGACGCGATGAATGTAGTAGAGATCGATGCGATCGGTACGCAACCGTTTCAACGATCCCTCGAGCGCTCGACGCAATGTCTCCGGACGAGAGTCGAGCCCGACGACCTTGCCGTCTTGAATATCCCAGCCGCCCTTGGTCGCCAGCTTGATCTGATCGCGGACGGGCTCGAGCGCTTCGCCGACGAGCTCCTCATTGCGATAAATGCCGTAGACCTCCGACGTGTCGAAGAAGTCAACGCCCAGCTCGACCGCTTGACGGAGGAACTTGATGCCCTCGTCCTTGGGCGGGAACGGCGGATAACTTTGCGACAGCCCCATGCACCCCAATCCGATCGCGCCGACGATCAGTTGCTCGCCGCGCTCGTTTGTGCCCAATACTCTCTGCTTCATGTGATCAGCCTCCTTTTGAATAAACTCTATCACATTAGAGCGCGTCGAAGTCAAGACCTTTGATTGAACGTTTCGCCGCGTCGAGCGTCCGTTGAATGTCCTCGTCGGTGTGCGCCGCCGACATGAACAGCGTTTCATACTGCGACGGCGCCATGTAAATTCTCTGCTCGAGCATCGCCCCGAACCACCGCTTAAACTTCTCTTGATCCGATCGAGCCGCCGACTCGTAATCGATCACCTCTCGACCGTTGAAGAAGATGCCGAACATCGAGCCTGCCTGATGCAACTGAACGTCGATGCCGCCGTCGGCAAAAATATTTTTCAGCCCGTCGAGCAGTTGAGTCGTCTTCAACGTCAGCCGCTCGAAAAAGTTTTCGTCCTCGAGCAGGATCGACAGCGTTTCGATGCCCGCCGTCATTGCCAACGGATTGCCGCTCAACGTCCCCGCTTGATACACCTTACCGTCGGGCGCAACCTGCCGCATGATTTCTTCTCGCCCGCCGTACGCCCCGACCGGCAACCCGCCGCCGATGATCTTCCCGAGGCATGTAAGATCGGGCGTGATCCCGTAGCGCTCTTGAGCTCCGCCGCGCGCCACCCTGAAACCGCACATCACTTCGTCGAAGATCAACAGCGCACCATGCCTGCTCGTCTCCGCGCGGAGCGTCTCCAAAAATCCGTCGACAGGCAAGACCAAGCCCATGTTGCCCGCCACCGGCTCAACGATCACCGCCGCGATCCGATCGCCGCTCTCGTCGAACAACCGCTTGACCGCATCGATGTCATTGAACGGCAACGAGATCGTGTCGCGCGCCGTCCCGATCGTCACGCCCGGGCTCGACGGCACTCCGAACGTCGCCGCGCCCGACCCCGCGTTGACCAACAGGCTGTCGCTGTGTCCATGGTAGCAGCCGATGAATTTGACGATCTTCTCTCGACCCGTGAAGCCGCGCGCCAACCTCAACGCGCTCATCGTCGCCTCCGTCCCCGAGTTCACCATGCGGATCACTTCTATCGACGGATAAAATTTCATCACCAACTTCGCAAGCTCACTCTCGAGCCCCGTCGGCGCACCGTAACTCGTCCCGCGCTCGGCGGCTTTTTTGATCGCCTCGACCACGCGCGGATGAGCATGCCCGACCACCATCGGACCCCACGAGCCGACGTAATCAATATAATCGTTGCCGTCGATGTCGATGATGTGACTGCCCCGCGCTCGAGCGATGAACGGCGGATTGCTATCAACACTGCGGAATGATCGAACGGGACTGTTGACGCCGCCGGGCATCAACCGACGCGCCTCCTCGAACGCCGCTCTCGACTTGCTCAAATCCAAACTCATGTCGTCACCTCATATGGGAAGGATCTCAAGCCAATAGCCGTCGGGATCAACGATGAAGTAGATGCCCATCGCCTCATTCTCGTAGCAGATGCAGCCCATCTTCTCATGCCGGGCATGCGCCGCCTCAAAGTCGTCGGTGCCGAATGCCAAGTGCACTTCGTTGTCGCCGAGATTGTACGGCTCTTTGCGATCGCGCAACCAAGTCAGCTCCAATTGATGAGGAGTATAGCCGCCGTCGCCCAGATACACCAACGTGAAGTCGGGCGTCTCGAGCCGATCAATCTCCTTGAGGTCGAGCGCCTCACGATAAAACTTCAGGCTCCGCTCGAGATCGAGCACGTTCAAATTGTTGTGCAGAAACTTAAACACGATACAGCCTCCTAACTGATCAACAGCCCGAGCGCGATGAGCGTCAATACTCCGCCCTCGACTCTGCCAAAAATTTTTCCGATGTCTCGTCGGCTCGTGATCAACCGTCTCAATCGAGCCGCGCACACCGATACGATCGAAAACACCGCCAGCCCTTGGACGGCGAAGATCAATCCGAACGCCGCGATCTGTGCACTCGCCGACCAATCGCTGTCGACCGATATGAACTGCGGCAGGAACGCCAGGAAGAACAGCAGCACCTTCGGGTTGAGCACGTTCATCAAGACGCCGCGACGATAGAGAGCCGGCATCGATTTCGACGCGCCCGCTCGTCCCAGTTTCAATTGAGCCGTCGATCGGAACGCGCCCCATGCCAAGTACAACAGATAAGCCGCGCCCACGTATTTGAGGATCGACAGCACTGTCGGCGACGAGGAGATCAATGCGGCGACGCCCAACATCACGAGCAATGTGTGGAACGCGATGCCGCTCACCAGTCCGCACGCCAATACGATCCCGCTTCGCGCTCCGTCCGACAGGCTCTTGGTGATCAAATAGAGTATGTCGGGACCCGGCGCCAACGTCAGCAGCACCGACGCCGTCACGAAATACATCACGGTTGCAGTTTCCAAATGCATCACCTCTGTGGTACAATCATTCTACAGCCTTCGACGCGGCGACGCAAATATTTTTGGAGGTGATGCGATTGAAGGCGATCATCAACGGACGGCTGATCGTTCCCGATGCCGACGGCAATTTCATCGTCGACGATCGATCGGCGCTCGTGTTCGACCGATTGATCGGATCGATCGGCTCGACGGTTGACGAGAGCGATCAAGTGTTCGACGCTCGCGGCATGTATGTGGCGCCGGGCTTCATCAACATTCATATCCACGGGTGCGCGGGCGCCGATGCCATGGACGCTCAACCGTCGGCGCTCGAGACCATGAGATCGTTTCTGCCGTCGACGGGCGTAACGTCCTTCCTGCCGACCACCATGACCATGCCCATTGAAAATATTTTTGCCGCCCTCGTTCGGATCAGAAATGAAATGAACGTCCGAAGGGGAGCAAAAATCATTGGGGCTAATGTTGAGGGACCTTTTATAAATAAAAAGTTTAAGGGGGCGCAAGCGGAGAAGGACATCATTGCCGCCGACTTCAACTTGATAAAAGACTTTGTCGACGTGATCAAGCTCATAACGATCGCGCCCGAGGAGTTGAGCGATCCTTCGTTCATCGACGAGTGCAGAAGGCATGGGATCATCGCATCGATCGGTCACAGCGCCGCCGATTATCAAACCGCGCTCAATGCGATCGCTCGCGGAGCCTCTCACATCACTCATCTGTTCAACGCGCAGACGGGACTTCATCATCGCAAGCCCGGGCTCGTCGGCGCCGCCCTCGACAGTCATGCCGTCGTCGAGCTGATTGCCGACAACGTCCACGTCCATCCCGCGGCTCAACGTCTCGTGTCGAAGGTCAAGCCGCGCAACGAGATCATTTTGATCACCGACTCGCTTCGGGCGTGCGGCATGGGCGACGGCATTTTTGAGCTCGGCGGTCAACGCGTGACGGTCAAAGGGATGCGCGCCACTCTCGACGACGGAACCATCGCGGCAAGCGTCGCGCCCATGAATCTCGTCGTCAAGAATTTCGTCGACAACAGCGGTTGGACGCTCGAAGCGGCGCTCGAGTGCGCAACCAAAAATGCCGCCGTCGAGCTCGGGCTTTACGATCGGATCGGGTCGCTCGAGGTCGGCAAGGCGGCTGATATAATCATCTTCGACGAGGCGCTAAACATTCACGCGGCGTTCGTCGACGGCAATCAAGTTTGGAGTGATTAGACGATGGACATTTTCGGAAGGCGCCCGCCTCAACCTCCGCCGAGGCGCGACGACAATCGGGATCGCAACCGTGAGCGGGACGATGACGATTACGATGGCGATTACGATCGGCATGGTATTCACCACCACGATCACCACGATCATCATGATCACTACGATTACGACGGAGACGCCGGCGGCGGCTATGATGGTGG
>JAFUXN010000148.1 GCA_017477125.1 Selenomonadaceae bacterium | reverse complement strand
GCACCCATCGAGAGGCGGGCGCCCCTTCTTTCACCGCCCACACACTCAAACGTTGAGCTCGAAATGAAAAGGGCGAGCCGCCACATGAGGAGGCGGGCACCCGTCCATTTCACCGCCCACACTCAACTGTTGAGATCACATTGAAAAGGCGAGCCGCCCCCATCGAGAGGCGGGCGCCCGACTTTTTCTTCGCCCCTCAACTGTTTAGCCGCCTACTATGGACAAGGGCGAGCCGCCCCACGCGAGAGGCGGTCGCCCTTCCCTTTCACCGCCCACACTCAACTGTTGAGATCACATTGAAAAGGCGCGTCGCCCCAAGCGAGAGGCGCGCGCCCTTTCTTTATCGACCGTTGAGGAAAATGATCATTACTGGGTGAACGACAGTACCATCACAGGATCATGGATCGCATGCGAGAGCATCGTCTGCGACGCCTGCGTCTTCATCTGATCCTTCATGTATTTCGACATCGATTTTGCCATGTCTGCGTCGCGGATCGTCGAGTTCATGTTCTCTGTGTTCTCGATCTGAGCATCAATGTTTTGACTCGTGAACTCCAATCTCGACAGGTACGCTCCAACTTGCGCCGCCGATCCCAATGCGTCGTCCAACGCACCCGATATGATGTGCATCGCTACGTTCGCACTGTGCACATCGGTGAGATCAACGTCGTCGAGCGTCTTGCCCGCCGCGTCCTTCAATATCTCTACCGATTCGAGATCCGCCGCCGCTGTCTCGTCCGACGTGTCAACTTCGATCTCATTGCCTTCCTCATCGAGCCGCGTCGTCAATCCGTCGAGCACCAATTCTTCTTCCAACATCGGCTGCAGGAACTCATACTTCTTGAGGTTATCCACCACGCCCTGTACTCCGAGCGTCTCAGCGTTCAAATACTCGTGCATTACCGCGTGGTTGAGATTCACCTCCGCCTCTTCGTCGTCGAGTTCCTCACCAAACCCCGTCACCAAGCCGCTCAAACGCTCACGCAAATTTTCATCGCGATGCAACACCGACACATCTTCGCGCAACTCCTGAAGCTGCGATTGCAATAACGTCAAACTTTCTATCTCCGCCTCGTTCCGATCGGCGATAAAATCTTGATCGTTGAGCAATCGGTCAAGGTCTTCCTTGCGAACGTTCGCGCCACCAAGCGAGTCCGTATGCATGTTATTCATGTAGAAGCGCGACGCCTGCCCGACCTCCGTGCCGTGCTGCACCGTCAAGCCGATATTCTCTTTGATCAACGCTCGATTGCTGTCTTCATCGAACAACTTGACGAAGCGCTGATACCGACCGTCGAGCAACTGATTGCCGTTGTAAGTCGTAAGCGTCGTCAGCTCATTGATCTTCTCGCGCATCTGATCAAAATTCTTCTGCAGTACCCGACGATCGTTGGCAGTGTTATGCTCATTGGCGGCGTTGATCGCTATCTCTCTCAACGAATTCAAATCCTGAACGATCGCCTCAACCGTCGTCTGCGCCGTCTTGATGATCGCCGAGCCGTTCTGAACATTTTCGCTGTCCTGCTCGAGCGCACGGAGCTTGACGCGCATCGCCTCGCCCGTCTGGTACAAAGACGAGCCGTCCGTCGGGTCGACTATCTTCTCGCCACTCGAAATCTGCTTGAGGTCTTTGCCCACTTCCGAAAGATTTTCTTCGTAAACGTGCTTGGCTTGGATCGTATTGGCATGCACCTCGATCGGAGCAGAGTCGTTCGAGAGCACCTGCATGACCTTCTCGGAATTCTGATTGGCTTGAGCGAGCACCGATTGTGAGGCCTGGTTGAGTGCGCGCCCGCGGTTGAGCTCGACCATCTCCTTAGCCATGTCGGCGTCGCGGATCGTCGACTCCGCCGCTTGAATGTTATCGCTGCTCGTCTCGAGATTGCTGGTCGTGAACTGCACCCGCTGATGAATTGCCCCGATGTCCGCTTCATGCTCGAGCAGAGTAGTCACCAGGTTCTCGAGGAAATTCGCCGCCTCTTTTGCGTCGCCTTGCGTGGTGATCTGCAAACGCTTGCCGTTGTCGTCGATGAGCCCGAGCCCGTACGCCGACATATTAAAAAGACCGACGCTCATTTTGTCGTTGACCGACGCGCCGATTTGAAAACTGAAACCACCGCCGCTGTCTGAAGTGGCGAGATATTGTTGCTGCCAATTGATCTCGAGCCCGTTGACGAAAGTGGTGGGTTTCGACGGAAGACGCCAGTTGGCGGGAGTGCTCGCTTCGCGCACGGAAGTTCGAGCGTTCTTCGTCGCGCCGCGCCCCATATCAGAGCCCGTCAACGATCCGATGTCCTCATTGTTGAGAATGATGCCCGCCTCGGTTGCGAGCGCTTCCTCGTTGCCCAAAATATTTCCGACGCGATTGTTGAGGTCTTCGAGACTGGTGACGGCGCCTGCGGTCGCTTGCGAGATGGTTCGATCGAGATCGCCGCTGATTGCCCAGTCCTCGGCGAGGCATCGAGCAAACTCCCGAACGAAATCCTCCGTCGGGCGATGCGATTTTGCCGCCATATACCTCATCATCACGAATCCGGTATTCGACAATGCCTCGGTGCCGTCGCCCTCGTCGTCGGCTCCGTCGATCACGCTCAACATGCCTTCTCGAATATTTTCGTCGAGATTCTCAAAGTTGTCGATGTTGGAGAGCAACACCGCTTCCGTCAAGCCGCGAGCGATCTGTCGGTCGAAATAAATTGCGTCCTCACTCGTCGCCACACCGTTGGCATTTCTGTAGTAATTCTCGTCGAAGTAACTCGCGTTGACGTGAAGGTCGAGCCGATTGTTGCCCGCCGAGATGCTTGCGGTCACCGGCGAGGCGTCGTCGCCGTCGTCGTCGATGTAAACATTCATCTGCCGAATGCTCGCGGTATTGCTTTTGAAGTTCAGCCCGTACGTGTTGTCGATCAGATTGAGCGAGTCTCTGATCCACGCAGAGTTGAGCCCGCGCGCAATCAATTCCTTCTTGTTGTAGTTGTTCGAGTACAGCGGCGAAGACGTTCCATCGAGCAGCGTCTTGCCGTTGAACTGAACGCGCGAGTTGTCGCTGACCTGATCGATCAATTCGTCGAGTTCCTTTTGAAGGGCAACGCGCTCGTCGTCGGTGACATTGATGTCCGCCGCCTTGATTGCCTTCTCCTTCATGTTCCGAACGATATCGATCGTTGATGACACCGCGCCCTCGGCGATCTTCAACATCGTCGAGTCGTTTTGGATGTTCTCACTCGAGCGGTTGAGATCTCGAACCATGTTCTTCATGCGTTCCGAGATCGCGTACTGCGACGCATCGTCCGATGCACTGACAATCTTCTGACCGTTGGCGACGCGCGCCAGCGCTTTGCCGATGATAGCCACGCTCTTATCGAACGCCGATAGCGCCACTGCGGTCAGACTGTTTCGCATAACTGTCATTGCCATTGAGTTCACACCTCCGTGTTCGTAGTAAATCCTTCTACTAATTTTTGTGCCTCCGTCGGAGGAAATTCTTAATCCTTTTAGCTGACTCCTATTTTAATTCTTGACAACGGATCGTGTCAATCGGATCACCGACAAAATTTTCGTCACGCCTTTTACAGTTAAAATACAAGTTGCCATGCTTAAATCGACGTAGTACAATCGCATTTGGACTTATAAATTTCAATCGGAGGCAATGCACATGAGTAGCTTTCCTCGCTCGCGCATGGAGGAGCGAAGACGACGGCACGCAATCAAAATGCGCCGTCTGAAATTCATTCTGATCTGTTCGTTGATATCGATCGCCTCGGTGGTCTTCTACACCGGATTCATGTTCAGTTCGCACGCCTCAATCGATCGGATCGCTCAACCGATCGCTCAAACGGTCGGCAATCGACCCGCGCCGACCTCAACGCTCGGCTCGCGCACCACGATCATGCTGATGGGCGTCGACGAGCGCAAGGACGACGTCGGGCGCTCCGATACGTTGATGGTCGTGTCGCTCGACGCCAAGAACGATCAAGTCTCTCTGCTGTCGATCCCGCGCGACACCCGAGTGAAGATCAAGAAGCATGGTTTCGATAAGATCAATGCGGCGTACGCTTACGGCGGACATAAGCTCACCCAATCGACCGTTGAGAATTTCCTCGGCATTCCGATCGATCACTACGTCATCGTTGATACGAGCTCATTCAGCAAGATCATTGACGCGGTCGGCGGCGTCGATATCGACGTCGAGAAGCGCATGGAGTATGAAGACCCGTGGGACGACAACGGCGGGCTGGTGATCGATCTCAAGCCCGGAATGCAACACATGGACGGCGCGACGGCGATCACTTATGTTCGGTATCGGGACGAGGAGGGCGATGCGGGGCGCGTCCGTCGGCAACAGAAATTCATGCGCGCGTGCGCCGACAAGTTGAGCGATCCGTCGATCGTCACCAAGCTGCCCGACGTGATCAATGAGGCTCGTCGAGCGGTGAAGACCGATCTTTCCGTCGGCGAAATGATTTCGATCGCTGCCGTGCTCAAGAACGCCGACGACGTTGAGGGCGGGCTCAAGACGGGGATCGTGCCCGGGCGTTGGCTTTACATCGACGGCGTGAGTTATCTGGTGCCCAACATCGAGCGGCTCGGCGAGATCGTCACCGATAATCTCTCGTTCGACAACAGCAAGAAGATCGATGAGCATTTCGAGCTGCTTGCCGACGAGTATGTTGAGTCGGTTCCGTACTACGTCGATCATAATATCGATGAGTATGACGAGAACGTTAATGAGAAGAAGGATCGCGAGCTCATTGATTATCTCAACCGTCGCAAGTTTGAGCTCGTCGGCAGTGATGTTTGATTGAATCGAGGTAAGATGCATGCGAAAAATTTTATCGATGTTGGCGCTGCTGGCGTTGGCGCTGACGATGGTCGGTTGCGACGAGTATCAACAGCAGCCGCTCAAGCCCGCGGAGCCGGTCGAGCCTGCGCCGGTGGTTGAGAGTTACCCGCCGCCGACGAATGTCATGATCGCCAACGATGACTTCTCGAATCTGTATGAGCTCGACAACGTGGTGACGCCGGTCTACGATCAATATACCATTTGGGAGCGGCAGGAGAAGGGCTTGCCGATGGAACTGCCTTACCTCGAGCCGTACACTTGGGAGAAGATCGCATATCTGACGTTCGACGACGGACCCGACGACAAGAACACGCCCGCGGTGCTCGACATTCTCAAGCAGGAGGGAATCCTCGGGACATTCTACGTGGTGGGCACGCAGATCGAACAATATCCCGAGGTGCTCAAACGGATTTACAGCGAAGGGCATGCGATCGGCAATCACAGTTACACGCATAAATATAACGAGCTGTATCCTACGGCGTCGAACTTTCTGATCCAATTGACGAACACCGACGATCTGATCTATGAGATCATTGGAGTGCGCCCGTTGATCATTCGAGCGCCGGGAGGACGAGCGGGCATGTGGACGGCGGATTATCCTCCGATGATGCAGGCTTGCGGCTACGTCGAACACGATTGGAATTTGAGTTGTGAGG
The DNA here is from genome assembly GCA_017477125.1 of Selenomonadaceae bacterium. Lineage (GTDB taxonomy): Bacteria > Bacillota > Negativicutes > Selenomonadales > Selenomonadaceae > Quinella. The sequence continues at coordinate 15,052 of JAFUXN010000148.1, read as the reverse complement.
ACGCGGCGGCGGCAGTGAAATTGACTGCGCCGGAGATGGTAGCGATCATCGAAAAGCAATTGGATCGAGGCGTGAAGAACGACGCGGCGATCGTCCTGCTGCACTGCAATTCGGGCAAGGAGGAGACGGTTGCGGCTTTGCCCGACATCATTCGCGTGTTGAGGGAGAGAGGATTTTCGTTTGGAGTGGTCACGCCGATCACTCCGCAACCCTGGTAGGATATGAACATCGCAATAAAACTTTTGATCGCCGTCAATGTGGTCCTGGTGGCAACACTGACGGTTTTATTTTTCTTCTTCCCGGGCAAGCTCAGCAAGATCATCCCGCATGCTCCTTCCGACGCTTCGACTGTCGAGACGCACAATGAGTTTGAAAACATGCTCCGCGCGGAGCTGGGCGAGCAATCGGATCAATTTGCGGTGTACTTCTTCGCGCCGACGCTCGGTGATGAGCCGCTCGTATTTCAATCGCGCCCGATGCGTCCCGCGAGCATGATCAAGATGTTTGTCATGGCGAAAGCAATGACCGACGTTCGCGACGGCAATCTTTCACTCGACGAGCCGCTCACGTTGACGGCGGAAAATGTTGTGGGCGGAGCGGGCTCGATCGCGGGCGAGGGAGTCGGTGCGCAAGTTCCGACGCGCAAACTGATCGAGCTGATGATCGTCGAGAGCGACAACACCGCCACCAACATGCTCATCGATCGATTGGGCATGGACAATCTCAATCGGTACCTGCAAGATAACGGTTACCGCGACACGATCATCAACCACAAGATGATGCTCGACGAGGGCAAGGCGACGAATTTATCATCGGCGCTAGATCTCGGGACGCTGTTCAAACGGATTTACGATCATGCCTGCGTCGATGACTACTACGATCGATTGATGACCGATTATCTGTTGCGGCAGGAGGATACCGATTGTTTTCCGTCGGCGCTGCCGTATTGGAACATCGCGCATAAGACGGGCGAGGTCGAAGGGCTCTACGATGACGGAGGAATTTTCTACGGCGCGAGCGGCGATTTCATCTTGGTGATCATGGACGACGGCATCGACGGACGAGAAGACACCATCGATCGAATGAAGGCGATCACTCTCAACGCCGCCGCCCTGCTCGAAAATTGATCACGGCTCGTCGGAATGAAGGGAACGGAAAAATTTCTTGCGTCGTTTGCGAAGTTCTGAGCTGAATCGTTCCTCTTCGCTGAAGATGCAACCGCAATAATTTTGTCGATAGAGCCCGAGCTCGATGCTGAGATCGATTCCGCGTTGCCAGCCCTCGCGCCAATCTTCATATCGAAACTCCACGTCGAACCGTCGGGCAAACGTCTCGCCGATCGATCGGATCACGTCGTGGTTTTGGTGGCGACTGTAGAGCAGCGTCGACGTGAACGCATCAAATCCATGCGTCGATGCATATTCCGCCGTCGCTCCCAACCTCCACGCATAACATACCCGACAGCGCGCGTGATGCCCGTCGGGATTTTTTATTGTGTCGTCGTCATTGACCAGCGGCAGCACTCTCGACAAAAATTCTCTCAAGCCGTAGTGGTTATCAACGATCAGCTCGAGCCCGACCTTCTCGGCGAACATTCGAGCCGCGTTCAACCGTCGGCGCCACTCCTCATAAGGGTGTATGTTCGGGTTGAAGAAGTAGCCCGTCGGCTCGACGCCCTCCGCTCTCAACCGTTCGAGCGGGTAACACGAGCACGGACCGCAACACATGTGCATCAATAATTTCATTGCCGGCTCCTTTCGACTGCAGGATTATTGATCTCGATTGTAGAAATGGATTTCAAATTTAATGCGAGGAGGGTTTTCATGGACTCCAAACAATTGCGCGCAATGTGCCGCACCGTCCGAGAGGACATCGTCACGATGATCCATGGGGCGAAGAGCGGACACCCGGGCGGCTCGCTGTCAGCAACCGAACTCATGGTCGGGCTCTACTTCGGCGACGTGATCAAGGTCGATCCCAAAAATCCCGATTGGGATCAGCGCGATCGGTTCATTCTGTCGAAGGGACACGTCGCGCCCGTCCTCTACAGCGTGCTCGCTCGCAAGGGATTCTTCTCGATCGATCACTTCTCGACGTTGAGACAATTGGGCAGCATCTTGCAAGGGCATCCGCATCGCGGACACACGCCCGGGCTCGATTGCTCGTCGGGATCGCTCGGTCAAGGGCTGTCGATCGCCAACGGGCTGGCGCTCGCGTTCAAGAAACTCGGCACCGCTCAACGCGTCTATTGCCTGCTCGGCGACGGCGAATTGCAGGAAGGTCAAGTGTGGGAGGCAGCGATGTTCGCCGCTCAAAACAAGCTCGACAATGTGTGTGCGATAGTCGACTTCAATCATGTTCAGCTCGACGGGACGATCGAGGAGATCAAAAATCTCGACAACCTTCCGTCGCGTTGGAATGATTTCGGTTGGAACGTCATTGAGCTCGACGGTCATAACGTTGAGGCGGTGGTCGACGCGTATAAGTTGGCGGCGACGGTCAAGGGACGTCCGACGGTGATGATCGCTCATACCGTCAAGGGCAAGGGCGTCAGCTTCATGGAGAACGACAGCAATTGGCACGGCAATGCGCCCAACGATGAGCAGTTGGCTCAAGCGCTCGAGGAGATTAGAGGTGGCGGCGATGATTAAAAAAGTACCGATGAGAGACGGCTACGGCAAGGCGCTGCTCGAGCTGATAGCGAGTGATCCGAAAGTGTTGGCGCTCGATGCGGACGTGGCGAAGTCGACGCGAACGGTGTGGGTGCGAGACAAATTCCCGTCGAATTTTATCGATGTCGGGATCGCCGAACAGGACTTGGCGGGGACGGCGGCGGGCTTGGCGCTCGGCGGCATGCGACCGTTCACGTCGACGTACGGAGTGTTTATGGCGGGGCGCGCGTGGGATCAGATCAGGACGACGATCTGCTACAACCGATTGAACGTGAAGATAGCGGGCGCGCATGCGGGGATCAGCGTGGGACCCGACGGCGCGACGCATCAGGCGCTCGAGGACGTTGCGATCATGCGCGTGTTGCCGAACATGACGGTGGTGGTGCCGTGCGACGCGGAGGAGACGCGCAAAGCGACGTTGGCGATCGCGGCGATCGACGGACCGTGCTACATTCGATTCGGGCGTGAAGCGGTGCCGGTGGTGACCGACGAGAGCACGCCGTTTGAATTGGGCAAGGCGCGCGTGTGTCGAGAGGGCGCGGACGTGACGCTCATAGCCAACGGCGCGATGTTGTATGAGGCGCTCGAAGCGTCGAAGGCGTTGGCGGCGGACGGGATCGATGCGGAAGTTATCAACCTCCACACCGTCAAGCCTCTCGATGTTGAAACGATCGTCGGCTCCGCGCGGAAGACGGGTTGCGTCGTGACGGCGGAGGAGCATCAGATCGCGGGCGGCATGGGCAGTGCTGTCGCCGAGTGCCTTGCGCTGAGCAATCCCGTGCCGATCGAGTTTGTAGGCGTGCGCGACACGTTTGGAGAGTCGGGGCAGCCGCAAGAATTGATGGACGCCTACGGTCTCAACGCGGCAACGATCATCGAACGCGTCAAAGCCGTCATCGATCGCAAAAAATAATTCCCGTCGAAAACGCGGGCAAAAAAATTCGGGCGTCGAGCCCGTTTTTTTATTGATCGTCGAAAATATTAGCCGCCGCGTCCTCGGGATAAGGCTCGTGCATGTGCTCATAGCCCGCCTTCGTCACCACGCGCCCGCGCGGAGTGCGCATGATGAATCCCAACTGCAGGAGGTAGGGCTCATAAATGTCTTCAATGGTCTCACGCGTCTCACTTATCGCCGCGGCGATCGTCTCAATGCCGACGGGGCGACCGCCGAACTTCTTGATCATCGCCTCGAGCATGCGCCGATCGGTATGATCCAAGCCCGCGCTGTCAACCTCAAGCTCCTGCAGAGCGCCGTCGGCAAGCGCGTCGGTGATCACGTTACTGCCCTCAACCGCCGCAAAATCTCTGACGCGTTTGAGCAGACGGTTGGCAATGCGCGGCGTGCCTCTCGAACGTCGAGCGATCTCACGGGCGCCGCCCTCCTCGATCGAAACGTTGAGGATATCAGCGGCTCGAATGATGATCTCGATCAGCGCGTCGAGCGAATAATATTCGAGACGGGAGATCACGCCGAATCGATCTCGCAACGGCGGCGACAGCGAACCGGCTTTGGTGGTGGCGCCGATCAACGTGAAGGGCGCGATGTCCAATCGGATCGAGCGGGCGCCGCTGCCTCGACCGATGATGATGTCGAGCGCAAAATCTTCCATGGCGGAGTAGAGAATTTCTTCGACGATGCGCGGCAAACGATGAATCTCGTCGATGAAAAGGACGTCGCGAGCCTGCAGATTGGTAAGCAACGCGGCGAGATCACCGGGCTTATCGATCGCCGGTCCCGACGTCTGCTTGAAATTGACGCCGAGCTCGTTGGCGATGATCGCGGCGAGAGTGGTCTTGCCGAGCCCGGGCGGTCCGTAGAGCAGAACGTGATCGAGCGCCTCACGACGGAGTTGCGCGGCTTGAACGAACACCGACAAATTTTTTTTGACCTTGTCCTGCCCGATGTACTCGACGAGGCGGCGCGGACGGAGGCTGTACTGCCATTGATCGCCGCGCTGCTCGTCATTGGAAATCAATCTGTCCAAGCGATGCCTCCTCTCAGTGCAAGTTCCTCAACGCCAACTTTATGAGTTCTTCGGTCGACAGCGGCTCATCGACTTTGCTCAGCACCGATGCGATTTCCGATTGCGAGTAGCCGAGCGCCTCAAGTGCATCGACGGCATCACGCATCGATTGTTGATCGACGGTCGATGTTGTTGTCGACGGCTTGAGCTTGTCGCCGAGCTCCAGGATCAGACGTTCGACGGATTTTTTCCCGAGCCCGGGCAACTTGGTCAACAGCGCGACATTCTTTTGAGCGATGGCGTTGATGATCTCGTCGGCGCTCATCTTTGAGAGCATGGCGAGCGCGGTCTTGGCGCCGATCCCGCTGACGGAGATCAATCGCGTGAAGAGCTCATAATCGGGTTGAGCGCTGAAACCGTAGAGAGTAATGGCGTCTGAACTGAACGCGGTGTGAATGATCAGCTCGAGCCGACGACCGAGCGACAGTTCCGCGCGGAGACGAGCATTGAGCATGACCCTATAGCCGACGCCGTTGACCTCGAGCACGCAACCGTCGCTCAAAATATATTTAACCGTTCCGTTGAGATAAGCAATCATGATTCGAAGTGTTTGATGTCGGCGGCGCCCCAAAGTTCTTCGAGCGCATAGTACTCTCGATTGACTTCTCGAAACACATGCGCCACAACGTCACCGTAATCGAGCAGCACCCATTCGCCTTCGTTGTATCCTTCCTTATGACTGAAGTCGACGCCCGCCTCGTGGAGCTCGTCTTCAATGTTGTCGGCGATCGCTCGCACTTGCGTGGCGGTCTGCGCCGAGCAGATCACAAAGTAATCCGTCGAGCTCATCAGCCCTTGCATGTCCATCGTCACGATGTCGCGCGCCTTCTTGTCGTCGGCGGCGCGGCAAATTCTTTCAACCAACTCATTGATATTCAAACTGTTCACCTCCCGAATATTATCTGTCATGGTCTGCCGAATGTCAATCGTCTTCCTCGCCTGCGACCACCGTCGTCACATCGAGCAGCTGATTATCGGGGAACATCTCCGCAACCTTGGCATCGATTGCGGGAATGTCGGGCATCCAAACGCCTTCCGCCTCCGCCGTGCCCGGCAACATCGTCGTGGTCGGCAACTCGCTGCTCATGTGTCGAAGGACGTTCGCCAGATGCGCCGAGTCGAATATCTCAGCGCTGGTGGTCAACCGATTGCGGAAGATGTCTGCGATGGCGGGGAGCTTGGGGATCGTTTCGAGCTGCAGAACTTTTTCGTAGAGCGCCTTGATAAATTTCTGCTGGCGTTGCACTCGACCGACGTCGCCCAACTTCTCACCCTTGAACCGCAAATATTTTTGAGCGTCGTCGCCGTCGAGATGTTGATAACCCTGCTTGAGATGGATCGACAGCCCCGACTCGGGATCGTCGTAATCCATATCTTGTTCGACGTATATGTCGAGCCCGCCCAACACGTTGATCAGATCGGCGAACGTTCCCATGTCGATGATGATGTACTGATGGATCGGCACCTTTAACAGCGTCGACACCTGCCGCACCATCATCGACGCGCCTCCGAGCTGATACATATTGCCGAGCCGTCCCGCGCCCGAACTCTTCATATCGATCCAAGTGTCGCGCGGGATCGACAGCAGCCTCGATTTGCCTGTTTCATTCGAGAAGCTCAACACGAAGATCGTATCGGCGTTCTGACCGTTGCCCTCAAGATCGCCCGCGCCCTCGTCGAGCCCCAGGATCAAAATGTTGGTGTAGCCGTCGAAGCGCGGATTGGGCGAGCCCTGCCGAGATGTCTTGCGTTCGTTATAGCCCTCGTACATGTTATTGAACTCGCCGATGATTGAACTGCCGATGTTGTACGCGCCGAGCCCGATGAAGAGTGCCGCTGACCCTATCAGACCCAGCAATATGAACTGAAATGCGAAGCGCAAAACTCTGATGCGCCGACGCCTCCGTTGTTTGGTTCGTTTTTGTTCGATATTATCTTTTGTCTGATTGTCAGCCATGATGATCACTCTCTAAACTTTATGGAGGAGAATAAAATTGCGGGCGTCGACGGTCTTTGGATGGACGAGCGAGCCCTTGCTTATGACGAAGGCGAGCGATTGATTGAGCCCCTCGAAAAACATCTGCTCGAGCGTGGCGCTTTGAGCGAGCAGACGGAGCTCGTCGACGCCGGGATAATTTCTGTGCGGCTCGATCATGTCGGCGAAGTAGATGATCATGTCGAGCGGCGACATATTTTTGTCGGCGACGGTGTGACGAGCGATCGCCTGAATGACAGCGGGGTCGTCGACGCCGTAGACCTCATTGACCATGACGGCGCCGATGGGGGCGTGGAGCAGGAGCGGGACGGCGTATTCGACATCGATGATGGGGATTGATCTTTTGGCGGCCTCGACGGGCAGTTGCTCATTCTCAAACTCTCTGGCGCAATCGTGGAGCAGACCGGCGACGTAGGCTTGCTCGGTATCGAGATTGAAGCGCTTGGCGATGTCGACGGCGGTATTGGCGACGCCGATTGAATGAGCGAAGCGATTTTTATTGAGGCGCGCCATGAGAGTTTTGCGCATTTGATCAACGGTCAAGATAGAGCTCCTCCTTTCTGATATAGAGCTCGACGTTATCGGGGACGAGGTATTTGATTGAACGACCGCGGCGGATTTTGTTTCTGATATCGGTTGATGAGATTTCGAGTGCGGGAGTTTCGACGCGGAGCAGGTGACGGCGGTTCTCGGGGCTGAAGTCGTTTTCGATGGCGGAAAGATCGAAGTGAGTGCCCTGGCGCGTGGCGACGACGAAAAAGCATTTACTGACGAGCTCCTGAGCGTTGTGCCAGGTGGCGAGCTCGAGAGCGGCGTCGGCGCCGAGAATGAAATAGAAGGCGGTACCGCTCGGGAAGATATGTTTGAGCTCGTCAACGGTATCGACGGCGTAGGACGTAACGTTGCGGTCGAGCTAGACGGTCGAGACGTGGAAATTGGGATTGGAGCAGGTGGCGAGTATGGTCATGGCGAGGCGATGATGCGTTTCGGCGATCTGACGACCGCGCTTGTGTGGAGGGCGGGCGGCGGGGATGAACAAAATTTTATCGAGGTTGAGAGAATCCATGACGGCGTCGGCGGTGGCGAGATGACCGTTATGGATTGGATCGAACGTGCCGCCCATTATCCCGACCTTCATTTTGAAGCCTCCTTCTCTCAATCAATTTATTTACCCAAAAAATTTTCTGTGCCTCAACCGTTTGGGGTGACGATGAAAGCAGTAGGACGAGCCGCCGCCCACAAAATTTTTATTGACCCCAAAGGTTTCAGGCTCAACGGCAGGATAAGGGCGAGCCGCCCCGAGCGCGAGGAGGGCGCCCGTATTTCGCCCGTCGCCCCGTCCGCCCATTAACGGTTTCACATCGACCGAAGGATTAGGGCGAGCCGCCACATGAGCCGGCGGGCGCCCGTCCTTTTCCCCGTCACCACACAGTTCTTTGCTTAGAAAAAATGTTTGGGGCTGAGTAAAGTAAAGGGCGGCGCCTTGCCCGCGGGGCGCCCGCCCTTTTTTCCTTGCCGACGGATTAACTTCATGGACGCCGATAAAATTTTGGGGCGACAGAAAGGAGCGGGCGAGCCGCCCCATGAGCTGGCGGGCGCCCGTTCTTTTCCCCGTCACCACACAGTTCTTTGCTAATAGGAAATGTTTGGGGCTGAGTAAAGTAAAGAGCGGCGCCTTGCCCGCGGGGCGCCCGCCCTTTTTCCTTGCCTTCGAATAAAGTTCATGGACGACGATAAAATGTTGGGGCGAAAGAAAGGATAGGGCGAGCCGCCTCATGAGCCGGCGAGCGCCCGTCATTTTCACCGTCACCTCACAGCTCTTTGCTTAACAAAAATTTCTGGGGCTGAGAAAAGTAAAGGGCGGCGCCTTGTCCGCGGGGCGCCCGCTCATCTTTTTTCTTCGCCTTCAACCGTTGAGTTTCGACAGAGTAGAGGGCGAGCCGCCCCATGAGGAGGCGGGCGCCCGTACTTTTCACCGCCACCCACCGCATCAGCTTTGCTCGACGGACGGCACCAGTTTGATCTCAACGGCATTGAGCGCCGCCTTCGAGATCAGTTCTTCTCCGTTCGAGCGCCATTCACTCCAATTGCCGGCGAAGTCATGCACTCGATACCACACAATCAAACCGTCCCGATCCAAAATTATTTTCAAGCCGTAGATCGCTCGGTTCTTGCCGACCGTTCCGGCTGTTTTTTTGTTGTCGACCTCCGCCGTCCAACCTTCCTTCGGATAGTACACCGCATATCGCACCGACCATTCCGATCGCAGGAAGTAAATTCGGATCGCCTGCACACTCAACTTCTCGTCGACCACACCGTTGACCTCGCCCTCGGCACTCGGCGGCAACCAACCTTTGCGCGCCACATGCGTTTCGAAACAAAGCAACGGTCGAGCCATATCCAATTGCCTCTCGAGCAGAGTCATTCGATTGTAGAGCGCCTTGACCGAGTCGATCCTCTGCTGCAGGTGTTGACCCAACGAAAAATATTTGCACCAATGACTGAAGTAATCATCGACCACCGCCGGCGGCAACCGATCGTTGATACCAATCTCCTCGCCGAAGTGATCTCGAACATAGCGCTGCCAACTCTCCGTCGGTCCCAACAAATTCACGCCCGCGCCCTGCTCCGCATACATTACATTGCGCGCCGTCGATACGATGTACCAATCGATCGGATTCGCCTCGTTGATCATCACCTGCCGCGTGTTGAACGCGTCATATCGAGTGAGCATCGTGAACTTCACGCTCGGACGGCAGAACAAACTCCAATGCGTCAGCGTCCCGAGGAACGTCGCAATCTCGTCGGCGCCGGTGATCAACGCCAGCTGTTCACCGATCGATAACTTCTCGGGCGCCACCACCTTGAACCCCCGCGCTCGATAAAATTCCTCAAAGTACTCTTGATTGGCGAGATAATTTTTCGTGTGAAGGTCACGCCCTCTGGTCAAAAATAATTTCTTGACGTCGTCGCGCGGGAAGATGCGAGACGCTATCCTTCGATACGGCAGCATGAATTTCCCGGTGAAATCTTCCTTGATGCACGCCGCCTGCCCCGGCACGAGCACCGTCTTAAATTGCAAAGGCTTGTCGACGATGAGAATGCGAGCTTCGGGCAGCCCGAGCAGATCGAACAGCTTATAGACCCACTTGCCGATTTTCCAACCGTACAGATTGAGGAACGCATACCGCCGACGATCGTTCGGGCGCTCGACCAAGTACCACATTCGCGACAGACATTCGCTGATGAAATGCCCGAAGTGGCACGTCAGCCCGCCGCCGTAGATCACTTCTTCTTCCGACCGTCCGATCTCCTGTCGATCGATCGAAAGCTCGACTGACGAATCGCGCTTATCGTGGTAGAGATTATCACAGCCCGCCACGAATTTCAGATCGCGATCAAAAACGCCGCCGCCAAGTTTGTCCTCCTTGTCAAGCGACGGCGCGATGATCCCACCTTCGATCGTTTGCGTTTCGAGCGAGCGATCACTGAAATATTTTTTCGAGAACAGCCGCTCCCAATACTCAAAGTTCGGCACGTACAAGCGCCGCCTCAGCTCGTCTGCGTTCATTGCGTTTCACCTCCGCGCGGATTCAATTTGATCTCGACGCCGTTGATCGATTGGTCGAGCACGAGCCGATTGCCGTTGAGCCCCCAATCGCTCCAATTGCCGTCGAAACCATGCAGACGATAACAAACGTCAAATCGATCGCTCGAAAGCCGAATGCTCAATCCGTTGATGGGCTTGTTCTTGCCCGCCGCGCCCGCCGTCCGATCATTCGATACCTCCTCCGTCCAACCTTCCGACGGATAACACACGGCATAACTCACATCGCACAACGGTTCGTTGAATCGAATTTTGATCGCCTGCAGACTGTATTGCTTATCGAGCGGTCCCGCGATATCTCCCTCAACATTCGTCGGCAACCAACCCCTCTGCGCAACATGCAACTCGAAACACAACACGGGACGCTTGAATTTGATCTGCGCCTCCATGGTTGAAATTCGACTGTGCAACTTCTCCAGCGTGCCGACATATTTATCGTTGCTCGCCGCGCTTCCGAAGAATTTGCACCACCGTTCAATGTAATCGTCGACGACCGTCAGCGGCACCCGAACATTCGGATCGAGCGTCACGCCATGATGTTCGAGCGCATACCGCCTCCATTGATCGGTTGAGCCGAGCAGATTGACGCCGCCGCCCTGTTCGGCGTAGAGGAAATTCTTGGCGGTGTCGACGAAATACCAATCGAGCCCGACCGCCTCATTGATCAGCGTCTGGCGAGAGGCAAGCCCGTCGACGCGAGTGAGCATCGTCCAACGCGCGCCCTCATGACTGAACAGGCTCCAATGCGCCAACGTCCCGAGGTACGTCACCACATCTTCTGCGCCGCTCACCAACGCGATCTGATCGGTGATCGACAACGTTTCGGGGCTGACGACGGTATAACCCTTCGCGTGGAAGAACGCTTCGAAGTAGTTTTGATTGCAAAGGTGCATCGCCGATTGCAAATTCCTGCCGCGCGTGAGGAATAATTTTTTGACGTTCGACGGGCGAATGCGGCTCGTCACATGCCTGAACGGCTCGAGAAATTCTTTGGTGAAGTCGTACCTGATCCGCGCGGATTGATCGGGGACGATGACCGATTTGAATTGCGTGGGCTTGTCGAGGATCACGATCCGATCTTCCGGCAGCCCCATCAGATCGAGTAACTGATACACCCAAATCTTGAGCTCCTGCAGCCGCGACGTCTTGACCATCAGAAACACAACTTTATGATCGAGCTCGAGATTCTCAACGATGTACCACATTCGAGTGAGGCAGTCGGTCAAGAAATGCCCAAAGTGGCAGACCATGATCCCGCTGAAGATCACCGTCTCGTTCGAGTCGGCGATGTCCTTGCGCTCGACCTCATACGCTTCATCGATGCAGTACACGCCGTTCTTTCGATCGGGCGCCTGATTGCTGTAGCCCGCCACGAATTTTAAATCGGCGTCGCATACTCCGCCGCGGCAGTGATATTGATCCTTCTCGTCGACGGGACGCGCCGGCAAAATGATCCCGTTCTCAACCGTCCGCACCTCGAGCCGCCGATCCGAAAAATATTTTCTCGAGCATTGTTTTGCCCACTGCTCATAATCCTCAACGTACAGCCGCCGCCTCAATTCACTTTCGTCCATTGCATTGCTCCTGTCCGATTTCATTTGCGCTTGGGCATCAATATGATCTGAACTCCGTCGAGCGCATGATCATTCGACACGGCTTGAGCGCCGTTGCCGCTCCACGTGCTCCATTCATCGTTGAAGTTGTGCACCCGATAGACGATGTCGAATTGAGCAGAGCCCTCGGCGTCGAGCGTCGCGCACAAACCATGGATCGCCTTGTTCTTGCCGACCGTCCCCGCGATCTCCTCGGTCGATGACACTTCCGACCAGCCTTCCTTCGGATAGTACACCGCATATTTGACATCGAAGAACGGCTCGCTGAAATAAATTTTGATCGCCTGCACGCTCAACTTCTCGTGGAGCACGCCGCCCGCATCGCCCTCGAGATTGAGCGGCAACCAGCCCTTGCGCGCCTGATGCAATTCGAAACACAACACCGGACGCTTGAGCTTGAGCTGCATTTCGAGCATCGACAGCCGACCGTAAATTTTTTTGAACGTCTTGACGCGCGTCTCCAATCTGTCGGGCTTCAAAAAGTATTGGGTCCAATGCCGCACGTAATCATCGAACACCCACGACGGAATGCGCTCCTCGCCAAGCTGCTCGTGATGATGATCGAGCACATATTGACGCCAATACTCCGTCGCGCCGATCAAACACACGCCGCCGCCTTGATCGGAGTGCATGAAGTTCATCGACGTCGATACCAGATACCAATCGATCCCCGTTGCGACGTTGATCAAGCATTGTCTCGACGTGAAGCTGTCGACGCGAGTGAGGAATGTCCACTTCACGTTCGGGCGCGAAAACAAACTCCAATGCGCCAGCGTCCCCATGTGGCAGACGATCTCCTCGGCGCCGGTGATCAACGCGACCTGCTCGGCGGCGCTCAACTTCTCGGGCGCAACGATCTCGTAGCCGCGTTGGCGATAGAACTCCTCAAAGTAATCGGCGTTGGCAAGGTACATTTGCGATTTCAAGTCCTTGCCGCGCGTGAGGAATATTTTTTTGATGTCTCGAGGAGTGACGGAGCTCGCCATTTTTTTGAACGGCACCAACAATTTATCGTTGTAATTGAATTTGATTCGAGACGATTGATCGGGGATTATGATCGAGCGAAATTGCGTGGGCTTGTCGATGATCAACACTCGATCCTTCGGCAGCCCGAGGAGATCAAGGAATTGATAAATCCAATCGCCGACCTTCCACGTGTTGACCTTGACGAAGGCGACGCGTTGAGTCAGTTCGGGGTGCTCGGCGACGTACCACATGCGCGACATGCTTTCGGTGATGAAATGCCCGAAGTGGCAGATCAATGCGCCGCCCCAGATCACTTCCTCATCGCACTCAACGATCTCTTTGCGCTCGACCGTGTACGATTCATCGAGACAGCACCAGCCGTTGAGCTTGCCCGGCGCGATGTTTGAGTAGCCCGCGACAAATTTGAAATCCCGATCGCAGACGCCGCCCTTGTATCGATGTTCGTCCTTGATCGGTTTCATCTTGGCGGGAAGAATGATCCCATCGGCGAGCGTTTGAACCGACGGTAATCGTTTCGAGTAGTAATTCTTATCGCAGAGGCTCTTCCAATGTTCGAAGTTGGGCACGTAAAGCCGCCGACGCAGTTCGCTGTCGTCCATTGGCATCATTCACCACCGTTGAGTTTGTCGCTCAAAATCTCCACGCCCTTGGCAAGCTGAGCGTCGTCGTCGATATCCGTCTCAACATTGAACAAGCGCGGCAACAGTCGATCCGATTTGATCTCAACGTCGGGCTCGATGCCCACCCCGTCAATGCTCCTCTCGTTGGGCGTGTAGTACTTCGCGATCGTCAACTTCAAACCGTCCTCGTGGAACATCGGCATCACCGTCTGCACCGAGCCCTTCCCGTACGATTTCGTTCCGACGATCGTCGCCGCCTTCGTGTCCTGCAACGCGCCCGCCAACAGTTCAGAGGCGCTGGCGCTGTTCTGATCCATCAGCACGACGATCGGATACTTCGTTTGCTCGAGCTCTGAACTGTAAACTTCTTTCGAGCCGTCGCGTTGAATGACGGAGACGATCGGACCCTTCGGCACAATTTCTTTGGCGACCTCGACGCACGAAGTGATCACTCCGCCGGGATTTTCTCTCAGATCGAGCACGAACGCCTTCATGTTTTGAGCCTCGAGCTCGTTGAGCGCGGCTTTGAACTCCTCGCCGGTCTTCTCGCTGAACGACGAAATTCTAATGTAGCCGATCCGATCGTCAAGCATCTTGTCGGCGACCGTCTTGACGTTGATGATGTCGCGCTTGACGGTGTAAATCGTATCAGCCTGCCCTTCGCGACCGATCAACAGCTCAACATTCGAACCCGCCTTGCCGCGAATTTTAATCGCAACCTCGTCGGGGAGAATCTCATTGACGGGAATGCCGTCGACCGCAAGGATACGATCGCCCGCCTGCAATCCCGCGTCGGCGCCCGGCGAATTGGGCATGACCGAAATGATATGAACATCGCCGTTCTTGAAACCCATGTAGACGCCGATGCCGCCGAACGAGCCGCTGGTATCCGATTTAACCTGATTGTAGAGACGCTGATCGAGATAAACCGAATGCGGATCGCCGAGCGAATGAACCATGCCCCCGATGGCGCCGTCGATCATCTTGGTGTAGTCGACCGTCTCAATGTAATTCTGCTCGATGAAGTGCATCGCCGAGAGCAGTCGCGCGAGGTTGGCGGCTCGACCGGCATTGAGCTCGAGCATGCAGCAGATGCCGGCGATCGTGAGGATCGAAGAGAGTAACGCCGTCAACACCACAAACAAAACGATTTTCTTCTTGCTCATGCAATCACCACTTTGATCATAAATAATTGTAAGGGCTGACGGGTTCGCCGCCTTCAATCGCCCCCGAGTTTCCTTCAACTTTGCCGCTGTCCCAAATATTTTTGAGCCGACTGAAGGGGGGAAGGGCGAGCCGCCGGCTGAACTGGCGGGCGCCCTATTTTTTTCTCCGCCTTCAACCGTTGCGCTGAAGTATTTTGTTGACGAAGGGGGTGAAGGGCGAGCCGCCTCGCGAGTAGGCGGGCGCCCGTTTCTTTTCTCCGCCTTCAATCGTTGACGCCGTCGCCTTCAACCGTTGCGCTGAAGTATTTTGTTGACGAAGGGGGTGAAGGGCGAGCCGCCCCGCGAGTAGGCGGGCGCCCGTTTCTTT
>JAFUXN010000147.1 GCA_017477125.1 Selenomonadaceae bacterium | reverse complement strand
GTCGCCCCACAACATCAATGAACTTCATTCAGCCCGACTTTAACGATCGGTAACCATTCTGTTGATTGCACTGATGAGCGCCCGCACCGACGCATTGATGATATCAGTGTCCATGCCCGCGCCGAAATGCTTCTGTCCCTTCGAATCCGTCAATCCGATGTACGCTATCGCCCGCGCATCTTGACCCGTCTCGAGCGCGTGCTCCGAATAGGTAACGTCTTTGTATTTCAGCCCGAACCGATTCTGCAACGCATTCGAGATCGCATCCAAACGTCCGTTGCCGCGCGCCTCCAAATGCTCCAGTCGACCCGCATGCTCAATCTCCACCCAACCTTTGCGCGCCCCGTCGGGCTCCTTCTTCAACAGAAAGTCCGCCAGCTTATACGGCTCCTCAACATTGACGTACTCGTCGAGGAACAACTTATAAATCTCCTCCGGCAACAGCTCCTTGTGCTCGCGATCCGATACGCCCTTGACGATGTACCCAAACGCCTCACGCATCTTCTTGGGCAACTCGATCCCAAATCGGTGCTCGAGAATGTAGCCGACGCCGCCCTTGCCGCTCTGACTGTTGATGCGAATGACGTCCGATTCATACTCGCGACCAACGTCTTTCGGATCGATCGGCAGATAGGGAACCGTCCACTGCTCGGGCTGCTTCTCCTCACGATAACGCATACCCTTGGCGATCGCATCTTGATGAGAGCCGCTGAACGCCGTGAACACCAACGCGCCCGCATAAGGCTGACGCTCGTGCACGCGCATTCTGGTCAAACGCTCATAGGTTTCGACCAACGGAGGCAGATTCGAAAAATCAAGCCCGGGCTCGACGCCGAGAACCTTCATGTTGAGCGCCAACGTCACGATGTCGACATTACCCGTGCGCTCGCCGTTGCCGAACAAAGTGCCCTCGACTCGATCGGCGCCCGCCAGCAATCCCATCTCGGTATCGGCAACACCGCAGCCGCGATCGTTGTGCGGGTGCAAGCTCAACACGACCGCATCACGGTACTTGAGCCCCTTGTTGATGTAATCGATCTGCGCACCGTAGACATGCGGCATCGACAGCTCAACCGTCACGGGAATATTGATGATCGCTTTACGATCTGCCTGCGGCTTCCAAACGTCGAGCACCGCGTTGCAGACCTCGAGCGCATAATCGGGCTCGGTGCCGGTGAAACTCTCGGGCGAGTACTCAAATCGATAGGGGCGATCTCCCGTCAACTCCTTGAGCAATTGCGCGCCCTCGACGGCGATCTGCTTGATCTCGTCCTTGGATTTATTGAAAACCTGCTCGCGTTGAGCGACCGACGTCGAATTATAAACGTGGACGATCGCGCGCTCGCAACCGTCAAGCGCCTCGAAGGTGCGTCGAATGATATGCTCACGAGCCTGCGTCAGTACCTGCACCGTCACGTCGGGCGGAATGAGATCGTCTTCGATGAGGCGTCGGAGGAGTTGATATTCGGTTTCAGAGGCGGCGGGGAAGCCGATTTCAATCTCCTTGAATCCGACTTTGATGAGCATTTTATAAAACTCGATCTTCTCATCGATCGACATCGGAATGATCAGCGATTGATTGCCGTCGCGCAGATCGACACTGCACCACACCGGCGCCTTGGTCGGGAACTGCTTGTTGAGGAAAGAGTAATCCACCGTTGGCGGCATCACGTACTGAGCACTATACTTCAATGTTTTAACCTGCCTTTCAAATTTTGTGTTGCCCGCTCATGCTTCGACGGCGGGTTGAGCGATGAAATTCTTTTCTATGTACAACGAGGCTTCGCGCCAGATGATCGCCGCCGACGCCGCTCCCGGATCAATGAACCCAATCGACCGCGCCCCCAAGTACGATGCCCGCCCGCGTCTCGCCTCGAGCTCCTTGGTGTACTCGACCGAATCGCGAACCGTATCGCGCCCGAGTTTCAGCAAGTCCGCCAACGGCATATCCTCATTGTCTGCGAACACCTTTTCGAGCGGGATCGTCACATCGAGCATCGTTTTGTCGCCCGCCTCGGCATGCCCGCGCTTCTGCACCGCCGCATTGAACTCGTGCAGGAACCGACCGATCGTCTTGGCGTCGAGCGCGACTTTCGAGCCGGCGAGCGCTTTTGACGCGGCGATGAATCCGCTGCCGTAGAGAGGTCCCGCCGAGCCGCCTACGTTCATCAAAAAAGCCTCGCCAACAAACTTGACGAGCTCGCTCGCAGTCGACGCTTCGGGCTGATCATCAAGCTCATCGAGCACCGATTGAGCCCCGCGCGCCATATTGATACCGTGGTCGCCGTCGCCGATCTTGGTGTCGAGCTCGGTGAGATAATTTCGCTCCTTGATCAGCGCGTCGGCACAAATTTTTATTGCGCCCTTCAATGCAGTTCGCCTCACTTTTTTTGACTGCCATTGTACCATGTTTAGCGTCGAAGTCAAGTTGACACTGTTTTGGGGCGATGCTACAATACGCGCGAGGTGAACAGAATGCTTGACATGAAATTCATACGGGACAACCGTTCGACGGTCGAGGAAATGTTGAGCGATCGTCATTCGACGGTTGAGCTCGATCCGATTTTTGCTCTCGACGGCAAGCGGCGGACGATCTTATCGGAGGTTGAGACGCTGAAGGCTGAACGCAACGCTCGGTCGAAGGAGATCGGGAAGTTGAAGGCGGCGGGCACGGACGTCGAAGGCGTGAAGGCGGAGGTCGGCGCGCTCGGCGACAAGATATCGGCGCTCGACGGAGAGTTGAGAGAAGTTGAGAGCGGTCTGCGCGATTTGCTGTTGAGGGTGCCGAACATGGTTCAGCCGACGGTTCCGCGCGGAGTCGACGACAGTTTCAACGTAGAGGTGAGACGTTGGGGCGAGCCGCCGACGATCGACAAACCGAAATCGCATTTTGAGATCGGAGAGGCGCTCGGGATCATGGATCAGCAACGGGCGGCGAAGGTGAGCGGCAGCCGCTTCACGTTTATGCTCGGCTTGGGCGCGCGGCTCGAGCGAGCGGTGATGAATTTCTACATGGATTCGCACGCGTCGAGAGGATACAAAGAAGTTTTGCCGCCGTACATAGTCAACAGCGCGTCGATGACGGGGACGGGTCAGCTTCCGAAGTTCCAAGAGGACATGTATCGGCTTGAGGGATTGGACGCGTATTTGATCCCGACGGCGGAGGTTCCGGCGACGAATTTTTATCGCGACGAGATATTGGACGCGAAGGCGTTGCCGATCAAATTCTGCTGTTACAGCGCGTGCTTCCGCGCGGAGGCGGGCGCAGCGGGCAAGGACTCGCGCGGGCTGATCCGTCAACATCAGTTCAACAAGGTCGAGCTGGTGAAGTACACCTTGCCGGAGCAGTCGAACGACGAGCTTGAATCGATGACGGCGGACGCCGAGCATGTGCTTCAACAATTGGGACTGCCTTATCGCGTGGTGGTGTTGTCGTCGGGCGACATGGGATTCTCGTCATCGAAGACGTATGACATTGAGGTTTGGATGCCCGCGCAAGACAAGTATCGCGAGATATCGTCGTGCTCGAATTGCTTAGACTTTCAAGCGCGTCGAGCGGGGATAAAGTTCCGTCGTGAGCCGAAAGCGAAGCCCGAGTTTGTTCACACGCTCAACGGCAGCGGCGTGGCGGTCGGCAGGACGGTCGCGGCGATCCTCGAATGCTATCAACAGAGCGACGGCAGTGTGAAGGTTCCCGACGTGTTGATCCCGTACATGAACGGCGTCGACGTGATCCGATAATACAATCGAACGCACCAAAAAGCCCGCCCCCCAACGTGAGGGACGGGCTCGATTTATGTCTGCAATCATATTAGTCGATCAAGAAAACGGTGATGACGCGTCGACCGAATGCCATAGCCTGTTCGTAAGACTCCATGCACAGATCGATTCGGTAACCGCTGATGGCGCCGCCGGTATCGGCCGCGATCGCCTCGCCGTAGCCCGGCACGTAGAGCCTCGAGCCCAACGGTATGACGCTCGGATCGACCGCCGCCACTCCGTAGGTCGCGGGGATTCCCATCGCCGTTATGCCGTAGCCGTCGCCGTCGGTCGGAAGGTAAGCCGTAGCCTCCATCGCCATGACCGCCGCATACTGCGGTTCTTCGACATAATCATCAACGTATTCGACGTTCTCAACGGGCGCCGCCTCTTCGACGACTTCATCATTAATCTCAACATCGTCGATGACTTCAGCCGTCGGCTCAACCGTCGGCTCAGCCGCGGGCTCAACAATAGGAGCCGATTCATCTTCGGGCTCGACCAACGCGAATTGCGCCTTCTGCTGATCGCTGGCGAGAGCAATCGAACCATTCTCTGAAACACTTATTGCCGTCGGTGCATTGTTCATCACCGGAGCCGGCGCGGGCTCAACCGCTTTGGCGGGAGCCTCCTCTATGACCTCGTGGGGTGCCGTGAAACCGCTGTTCATAATCAGAAAACCTGCAAGTGCCAATGACAGGAGTTCATTTTTATTCGCCTTCAACATATGTTTGAAGCGCATCGAATTACCTCCTTAAATTGTCTTCAATTAAATACAACGGTGTTAGTATGGCACTCGAGGCTGAAACTAAAATGAAAAAAACATTTATTATTGATGAAAGAGGCGTCGGCACGTCGATCGTCATAGGCGTGTATACTCGATTGCGATGAAAATCTCACCTCGACACTCAAATTTTCTCGATAAAAATTCTATTTGCCCGCCGCTTGACGGAGTTGATCAACCTTGTCGAGCTGCTCCCACGGGAGATCGATATCGGTTCGACCGAAATGACCGTACGTCGCCGTTTGACGATAGATCGGACGACGGAGATCGAGCATCTTGATGATGCCGGCGGGGCGGAGATCAAAGTTCGCGCGGATCAGCTCAACAATCTTCTCCTCGTCGATGGTGTTGGTTCCGAACGTGTTGACGTTGATCGAAACGGGATGCGCCACGCCGATCGCATACGCCAATTGAATTTCGCATTTGTCGGCAAGCCCCGCCGCCACCACATTCTTTGCAACGTAGCGCGCCGCATACGACGCCGAGCGATCCACTTTCGTGGGATCCTTGCCGCTGAACGCGCCGCCGCCATGTCGAGCCCAACCGCCATATGTGTCAACTATGATCTTCCGTCCCGTCAAGCCCGAATCACCCTGCGGTCCGCCGATCACAAATTTGCCCGTCGGATTGATAAAGTACTTTGTCTCTGCACTCAACAATTCCTCCGGCACCACCGGCTTGATTACGTATTCGATCATGTCCCGCTTGATTTGATCGAGCGTCGCCTCGGGCGCGTGCTGTGTCGAGATTACGATCGTATCGATGCCGACCGCTTTGCCGTCCTCGTAGATCACCGTTACCTGCGTCTTGCCGTCGGGACGAAGGTAATCAACTTCGCCCGTCACCTTCCGAACCTCCGCCAACCGATATGCCAGCTTGTGCGCCAACGAGATCGGCAACGGCATGTATTCGGGCGTTTCGTTCGTCGCGTACCCGAACATCATGCCCTGGTCGCCCGCTCCGATCAAATCAGCCTCGTCCGTCGCGCCCTCTCGAGCTTCATAAGCCTTATCCACGCCTTGCGCTATGTCGGGCGATTGCTCGTCGAGCGAAATCAACACGCCCACCGTGTCGGCATCGAAACCGAAATGCGCGTTGGTATATCCGATCTTCCTGATTGTCTCGCGGATTATCCGATTGATGTCAACGTAGCAGCTCGTCGAAATCTCGCCGACAACATGCACTTGCCCCGTCGTCACCAACGTTTCGCACGCCACGCGCCCCATCGGATCCTTCTCGAGGATCGCGTCCAAGATGCTGTCGGAAATCTGATCCGCTACCTTGTCGGGATGCCCCTCCGTCACCGATTCAGATGTAAACAATACCCGCTTCATTTCTCTGCCTCCTCATTCAGTCTGATAATATTGATCAGCCGTTCGACGATCAGAGCGGCAAGCGCCGATTTCGGCATCAACGGGAAATCCTCTCGGCTACCGTCGCGCGCCATCATCGTCACCACGTTTGTATCGGCGTTGAAGCCCGCGCCCGCCACCGTCACATCGTTCGCCACTATCAAATCCAAATTCTTCTGCTCGAGCTTGCGCGCCGCATATTCTTCGATGTTCGTCGTCTCCGCCGCAAATCCTATCAACACCTGCCGCGCCTTCTTCTGCCCGAGCTCAAACAATATGTCGGGATTCTTTTCGAGCTCGATCGTCAGCGTCGGCTCAGACTTCTTGATCTTCTCCGTCGCCACGACTTTAGGTCGATAATCAGCCACCGCCGCCGACATGATCACCGCGTCGCATCGATCATATTCCGCCAGCACCGCCTCGCGCATTTGACATGCCGTCTCGATCCGTACGACCTCAACATCGCGCGGATCAGCCAACGCCGACGGCGCCGTCACCAGTAAAACTTGCGCGCCCCGTCTCGCCGCTGCCTCCGCCAACGCAAATCCCATCTTCCCGCTCGAGCGATTGCCTATATATCGAACGGGATCAACCGGCTCGATCGTCCCGCCCGCCGTCACGATGATCCTCTTGCCCTCAAGCTCCCGCTTGTTCGATCGAGCAAAGTAATCATTGATCGCCGTCGCAAGCTCCTCGGGCTCGGGCAGTCGTCCGCGTCCCGACGTGCCGCATGCCAAATGCCCGACCGCCGGCTCGATCACATGAAAGCCCCTGCGTCGAAGGAGCGATAAATTTTCCCGGGTCGCCGCGTTCTCAAACATGTTGACGTTCATCGACGGCGCTACCATGATCGGTGCCTTCGTCGCCAGGATCATCGTCGTCAACAGATCGTCGGCAATCCCATGCGCCGCCTTCGCCAAGAAATTCGCCGTCGCCGGCGCTATCACCACCAGCTCGGCAAATTGTGCCAGCGCGATGTGCTCTACCCGATAATTGCTCGTCTCGCCAAACATCGCCGTGCCCACAGGTTGACCCGTCAGCTCGCGGAACGTCCGCGCGGAGATAAATTCTTGCGCCGCTTCCGTCATAACAACTCGCACTTCGGCGCCGCTCTTGACCAACAAGCTCGCCAGGCTCGCAACTTTATACGCCGCGATGCCGCCCGTCACGCCCAAGACAATCCGTCGACCGTCGAGCGCCTTCAACGTGGTCGCGTCCATCGCGCTCACTTCCTGTGCTCGCGCTGAATGCGATAGGTGATCTTGTTCTCCACGATCTCGCGCATCGCGTTCGTCACGAATTTGTTTGACTTCTTCTCAACGTGGCACGGCTCGCCCGCCAGCAACTGCCGCGCACGCTTCGACGCCAGCACCACCAACGTATAACGGCTCTTGGTCTTCTTGAGCAGCGCGTCCGTCGACGGATTGACCATGTTCGGTTTGCGTACCTTCAATTAAATTTCCTCCCATCAACTTTTGAACGTGTCGAAGAGCCCGGCACTCCGATCCACTCGACAATGCTCGGCGGCGATGATCGATTTGATCTGATCGACCGCTCGCTCAACCGAATCGTTCACCACAACATAATCGTATTGTCGACCAATCTCAATCTCGAGCGGCGCCGACTTCAACCGCTTCGCAAGAGACTCCGGCGACTCCGTGCCGCGCCCCATGATCCTCTGCTTGAGCTCCTCGAGCGACGGCGGCAGTAAAAATATAAACACGCCTTCGGGGCACGCCTTCTGCACCTTCAACGCACCTTGCGTGTCAATCTCCAACAACACGTCGCGCCCGTCGGCAAGTTGACCGTCGACGTACGAACGCAACGTGCCGTAATAATTGCCGTAAACGTCGGCGTACTCAAGGAACTCATTGCGATTGATCTTCTCGACGAATTGATCTCGGCTGAAGAAAAAATATTCCCTGCCGTCGAGCTCGCCCTCTCGAGGGGCGCGCGTGGTCGCAGAGATCGAATAGATCAAAGTCGGCGTCAGGTCGAGCAGCCGTTTGCACACCGTGCCCTTGCCCGTCCCCGATGCTCCCGACACCGTGATCAGCAGTCCTCTCGTCATCATCATCATCTCTCTGACAAAATTTCAATCGGACGGCTGATTGTCTCTCAATTTTTCAGCCTTCGCCAACAATGCGTCGATGTCCACCGCCCTCAACGCGATCGTCTCCGGCGACACCGACGACAGGATCACATGCCCGTCGTCCATTATCAGCACCGAACGCGTCCGCCGACCGAACGTCACATCGATCGCCTTCTTCGTCTCGCGCGCCTCGCTCACCAGTCTCTTGATCGGTGCCGACTCCGGCGCCACTACCGCCACGATCCGATTCGTCATTGCGATGTTCCCAAACCCGAGATTAACAAATTCCAACACTGTTGCCACCCCCGCTAGTCGATCATTCCTTCAAACACCTTGCGCGCCGCGCCGCTCATCATAACATGCCCGTCCGACTCGCGCCACTCAAGATCAAGTTCTCCGCCGTCGAGCAAAACTTTTACCCGTCGATCACTCCGACCGCTCAACACGCCCGCCACCGCCGTCGCGCATGCTCCCGTCCCGCACGCAAGCGTATTGCCTGCGCCGCGCTCCCATACTCTCATTCGCAACGTCGACCGATCGATCGCGTGAACGAACTCCGTGTTGATCTTGCGCGGGAACTTCTCATGGCTCTCGAATCGCGGTCCCAGATTTTCAAGTCGATCCTGATCAAATCCCTCGAACGAGTCCAAAAACACCACGCAATGAGGATTGCCCATCGATACGCATGTCATTTGATATTCGCGTCCGTCGCTGATTGCGATCGGCTCATCGATGATCCGTCGGTCGCCGTATCCGATCACGGGAATGCGATCGCCCTCAAGGATCGGTTCGCCCATGTCCACAGTGACGTTCTCGCCGTCAAGCTCAACCGTCAACACGCCCGCGCCCGTCTCGATCGGAATTATTTTTTTGTCGACGAGCCCATGCTTGATCAAATACTTGGCGAAGCATCGAATGCCGTTGCCGCACATCTCCGCCTCCGAACGATCGGCGTTGAAAATTCTCATCCGCGCGCTCGCAACCGTCGACGGCAAAATAAAAATCACTCCGTCCGCTCCGATCCCGAAGTGCCGATCGCAAATCTTCTTGACATCGATGCCGTCAATCGAGTCCGCCTCCCGCCGATCGATCAATACGAAATCATTGCCGCAGCCCTGCCACTTCTCAAACTTCATTCAAGCAATCACTCCTTCCAAGCACGAGTCATTGTACATTGTTTTCGATCGCCCTGCAAGGTTTTGAAGGGCTTGACAAGGCGGCGGGCTTGAATTAGACTGCAAGCGTGGAAGATTTTGTTGCAAGGAGAGATGAGTTTGTCAGTGAAGGTCGAACACCGCGTCCACTTCTACGAGACCGATCAGATGGGCGTGGTGCATCACGCAAATTATTTCCGTTGGTTCGAGCTCGGGCGAGTCGAGTTCCTCCGATCGATCGGAGTGACGTTGGGCGCGCTCATCGACGACGGGATTTTATTTCCGATCACGGAGATCGATGCCAAGTTCCATGCGCCCGCGCGCTACGACGATCTGATCGAGATCGAAGTCAAGCCCGTCGAGCTCACCAAGGTCAAGTTGGTTTTCGATTACGAGATCAGGATCGCGGGCTCGGATAAAATTTTGGTGACGGGTCATTCGCTCAACGTCTTCACCGACGCCGCCACCGGCAAAATCATTCGCATACCCGATAAGTTCTGCGATAAATTTCTTCAGGCGCAATAGGAGTGTTGGCTGATAATGGCAATTTACGATTGGGTTATCTTATTCTTCTTGGCAGTGTACTTCATCATGCTGATTTACTTGGATCGACGCGGGACGGAGATCGTCGTGCCGCAACTCGACAAGCGCAAAGACTTCACGGTTGAATCTCGCGACGACAAATCGATCACGCTGTCGACGGTGGTGGAATTTGCGAATGTCGGAAAGCAATCGGCGCTGATCGTCGATGCGATCGTCAAGCCCCAACTGCCTTATGAACAGTACGATGGGATCGCCGTGCGCGGGAAGGCGGAGGTCGAGGGCAAGCCGCGCGAAGACGATTACTTTGAAGGGCTCGTGCTCGAACACAAGCAGAGTTTCAACATGGTGGCGAAGGTTACAATGACCGCGCGCAAGGGCATGACGCTCAACGAGGCGCTGTCGCACATGGTAGACTTCCCCGTTGAGATCATTTATCGGGAGGTCGGGCGCAACCCCATGCACTTCTCGATCGCGCGGATCATTTTGACGACCGAAGAGTTGTCGCGAGTGACGGGCGTGCAGATCATTACAGACTAATTTGATTGGAGGTCGGCGGTCGTGAGGAAGGTCTGTATTCTCGACGTTCGACGTTCGGCGATCGTCACCTCCAACGGCAAATTTAAATTCATTCGCCCCGAAGTCCTCGGCGCTCAACTCTTGAGACGGCTCCGCGCGGAGCATGCCGACGCGTTCGATCACATCGACGAGATCATTTTGGGAAATGCGGTCGGCACGGGCGGCAACATCGCTCGCCTCTGCGCTTTGACCGCCGATCTCGATCAATCGATCCCCGCATTCACCGTCGACATGCAATGTGCATCGGGCGCCGCGTCGATTGCGATCGCCTTCGCCAAAATTCGTGCGGGGCTCGCCGATTGCATCATCGCGGGCGGCATCGAAAGTTCGTCGCTTCAACCGTTGAGGATTTATCATCGGAACGATCCGCGCCACGCTCAATCGACTGCGGACAGCATCAACGGCGCATACCTCACCGCTCAATTCTCCCCCGATACGATCTCGCCGACCGCCATGCTCGAGGGCGCCGAACGCGTTGCCCGCTCCGATCACATCTCAAAGCATGAGCTCGACGAGTGGGCGATCGAAAGTCATAGGCGCGCGGCACAAGCCCGTTCATTGTTGGTCGACAGCATCATTCCGATCGACGGTTGGACGCTCGACAACGGAATTCGCGATCGGATCGATCATCGATTGCTCGAGCGGGCGCCTCTTCCGTTGGGCGAAGGCACCGTCACTTCGGCGGGCAACTCATGCAGGATCAATGACGGCGCGGCGTTGGCGGTGCTCGTTTCCGACGACTTCATTCATCGATACAATCTTGAGCCCGCGGCTGAAATTTTGTCGGCAGTTTCGCTCGGCGGCGATCCCATGGAGAGTCCGCGCGGAGCGATGAGCACTGCCGATTTTTTATTGCATCGATCGAAGCTCCGTTGGGAAAATTTAAATGCGATCGAGCTTAATGAGGCGTTCGCTGTCATCGATGTAATGTTCGAGTACGCGCACCCGACGTTGATCGATCGTTACAATCGATTGGGAGGAGCGATCGCTTACGGGCATCCGTACGGCGCAAGCGGCGCGATCCTTCTCTTGCATCTGATCAGATCGCTCGGCTCGACGGGCGGGCTCGGGTTGATGTCGATCGCGGGCGCGGGCGGCATGGGTCAAGCGCTTTTGATTGAACGCTGAACGATTGGAGGTGGTGATGTGGACGATAAAAAACTGCAACAGATGATGAAGACCACGCGCATGCACGACAACTTTCAGGACATGATGAAGACAACGGAGTCGTTCGATGAGCAGTACGAGCACGCGAAGAAGCAGGGCGAGAAGGCGTTAGCGAACGCGTTTGCGCAGATGATCAACATGACGCAGCGGCTCGAGTACGAGAACGAGCGGGAGATCCGTCGGGCGCATGCGGAGGCGAAGCTCAAGGGCAAGGTCATCAAGCGCGTGCCAAGTCGGTTCAGGAATTTGCCGGCGGCGTTCCGTCGAAATCCCGCGGTCGTGATCAAATACTTCCTCGGCATGATTCTCGGGCGCATACTCGCCATCGTCCTCTACATCATCGCCGCGTTCATCCCCGCGTTGCCGGTGCCCGACTCGATTGCGGGCTCGGTGGGACGGTTGGCGGGCGGCGCGTTTGGCGCGATGAGAAGTTTCGTCACCGACTTCAACATGGCGACGCTCGTCAACATCATCACCAACATACCAACCGACATCAACAAATTGATTCAGAAGTTGGGCGAGGCGATCCAATTCTACGGTCGACGAGCGGGCGCGTTCTTGATAAGATGCGTTCGACACCCGCGGCTGGCGTACGAAGATTTATCGGCATGGGCGCGCGCCAATACCAAGATGTTCGTGCGGTTGAGCCGATCGATCGTGGCGGTGGCGTGCTCGTTCTTCATGATCAAGGTCGCAATGATCCTGCTGCTGCCGCTGTTCGGAGGCATCGCGCTGACGATCATGGGATTTAAGATATCGATCCTGCTGTTCGTGGTGATGCGCATGATCTTCGACAAGATCGGTGAGCTCATCGGCGTGACATTGCATCGAGCGCTTGTTAATTTGTTCAGGTGGATCAGGATCAAATTCATCGACCTGCACAATTTTTATAGAGTGGTCAAGCAGTCGATGGAGTATTGGAAATGAAAAAGAGCCCCGTCGAGGGCTCTAATTTTTTACCACGATCGATCGACGATGAACGCCGCCGCCTGCTCCAATACTTTGCTCACCGTCGGATCGATCATCGTCGGCAGTACCAAACGAGCCGCCTCCACATGAGCTTCCGCCCGTCGACGACAATACATCAATGCGTCGGACGCCCGCACGAGCTCGATCGCCCGCTCGACCTCTCCGTCCGAAATGCCTTCGCGCGTCACGATCGATCGCAATTCCTCCGACCCGAGCGCTCTCAAGATCGGCAACGTGATCACTCCCGACTTCAGATCGCCCCCGAGCTTCTTGCCCGTCAACGCCTCGTCGCCGAAGAAGTCCAAAAGGTCGTCGGTGATCTGAAACGCCAGCCCCAAACTCATGCCGTAGCTCGACAGCGCCTCGATCATCGAGCGCTCCAAGCCCGCCGTCAACGCTCCCAATCGGCAGCAGCTTGACAGAAAGATCGCCGTCTTCAACGCAATCCGCTCGTAGTACTCGCCCAACGTCGGGATCGTGAACAGCGATAAGTCCTGCTTGATCTCGCCGATGCATAAATTCTTCACCAGCCTCGACAGGATCGCCGACACCTCGTCGCCGTAATGCCCGTTCGCCACAAACTCAAACGCCTTCGCGAACAGATAATCGCCGATCAGCACCGCGACCTGCGCTCCGTACTTGGCGTTCGCCGTCGACACCCCGCGCCGCACCTTCGACGCGTCAAGAATGTCGTCGTGCACCAGCGATGCCGTGTGGATCAACTCGATCGCCGCCGCCAACGGCAATAATTTTTCATACGAGCTCGAGCCGCCCGCCCTTGAACTGATCAAAAATAATATCGGTCGAAGACGTTTGCCGCCCTTGAGCAGCGGCGTGCACGCCTCGCTTATAAATGGATCGTCGCCGACCGCCGACTCGAGTTTCCTTTCGAGCTCGACCAAAATTTTTGTCGGCAATCCCTCTGCGGACGATACGAAATTCAATGCGCTCACCTTTGCTATCATACTTAAAATTTATATTCGGCTCGACGCCTATCACTTTATAACAGACAGCGCGCGCCCTGTCAAGCGCGGCTTTACAACCGATCGAAATTCTGCTAGACTGTCGGCGATTTCCAAACGAATTGAGGCGATTGATTTGATCACCATCGATGACATTCTCGAGACCAATCGAATGATCACCGAGAACAAGCTCGACGTCCGAACCATCACCATGGGCATCTCCCTCCGCGATTGCGCTCACCCGAATATCAAT
Source organism: Selenomonadaceae bacterium (assembly GCA_017477125.1). Taxonomy (GTDB): domain Bacteria; phylum Bacillota; class Negativicutes; order Selenomonadales; family Selenomonadaceae; genus Quinella. The sequence goes on along the minus strand of JAFUXN010000147.1, from coordinate 7,342 downwards.
CAGTTTTGTCGCAACGTCTACGATAAGATCACGACGGCGGCGGAGTTTTTGGTGCAGACGGGCGAGGAGCTCGAAAGCGAATACGGCGTGCCGATCATCAACAAACGGATCAGCGTGACGCCCATCGCCATTGCCGCCGACTCATGCAAAACCGATTCATACGTGCCGATCGCCGAGGCGCTTGATCGAGCGGCGAAAGATGTCGGGGTGAATTTTATAGGCGGGTTCAGCGCGCTGGTCGAGAAGGGATTTACCAACGGCGATCGCATTTTGATCGAGTCGATCCCTCAAGCGTTGGCGACCACCGACGTCGTTTGTTCGAGCGTCAATCTGGCGACGACCAAGGCGGGCATCAACATGGATTGCGTTCGACAGATGGGCGAGGTGATCAAGCGGACGGCGGAGCTCACTCGAGACAATCAGGCGATCGGTTGCGCAAAGCTGGTGACGTTCGCCAACGCGCCGCAGGATAATCCGTTCATGGCGGGCGCGTTCCATGGAGTGAGCGAAGCCGACAAGGTGATCAACGTGGGCGTGAGCGGTCCCGGCGTGGTCAAACACGTGCTCGAAGATTTGAAGGGCGCGGACTTCTCGACGATCGCCGAGGAGATCAAGAAGACGGCATTCAAAATCACGCGCGTCGGTCAGCTGGTGGCGCGGGAAGCGTCGAAGCGATTGGGCGTGCCGTTCGGGATCGTCGACGTGTCGTTGGCGCCGACGGCTGAAGTCGGTGACAGCGTCGCGCGCATTCTCGAGGAGATGGGCATCGAGTCATGCGGCGCGCCCGGGACGACGGCGGCATTGGCGTTGCTCAACGACGCGGTCAAGAAGGGCGGGCTGATGGCGAGTTCGCATGTCGGCGGATTCAGCGGCGCGTTCATCCCCGTCAGCGAGGACGAAGGCATGATCGAGGCGGTCAAGGCGGGCTCGTTGTCGATTGAGAAGCTCGAGGCGATGACGTGCGTGTGCTCGGTGGGCTTGGATATGATTGCGATCGAGGGCGACGTAAGCGCGGCGACGATCGCGGCGATAATTGCCGACGAGGCGGCGATCGGTGTGATCAACAATAAGACGACGGCGGTTCGGATCATACCGGTGCCGGGCGCGAAGGTCGGTGACGTCGTCGAGTTCGGAGGGTTGCTCGGCTTCTGCCCGATCGTTCTCGTCAAGAGTAAATGGAGTTCGGAGGCGTTCATCGCGAGAGGCGGACGCATTCCCGCACCGCTCCGTTCGCTCACCAATTGAGCATGAGGATTTACATTCATATACCGTTTTGCGTGCGCAAGTGTAAGTACTGCGCATTTTTTTCCGTCCCGAACCGCGCGGAGCTTTATCAGCCGTACGTTGATGCGCTATGCGTTGAGCTCGAACGTCGAGCGACCAACGAGCCCGTTGAGACGATCTACATAGGCGGCGGCACTCCGACCGTCCTTTCGATCGCTCAACTCGATCGGATCGTCGCGACCATCAATCGGCTGTACTCGCTCGCTCCCAACGTCGAGCTCACCGTTGAGGCTAACCCCGGCACCATCGATCGACATTACCTCAAGCAGTTGAGATCGCTCGGCGTCAATCGGATTTCAATCGGCGTTCAGTCGTTCGACGATCGGCTGTTGAGATCGATCGGCAGGATTCATACCGTTCGAGACGCCATCGAGATCGTCAGCGACGCCAAGAGCATCTTCGACAATGTCAGCGTCGATATGATCTACAGCCTGCCGCATCAGACGCTCGATGATGTCAAGCGCGCCATCGATCAGATCAAGCGGCTCGACGTTGAGCACGTTTCGAGTTACGGGCTTGAGCTCGAGGAGGGCTCGGAATTTTATCGGTTGCATGCCGAAGGGCGATTGCCGTTGCCGACGGAGGAGCTCGACGAGGCGATGTATGATTACGTCACGACGGAACTGCCGCGACTCGGTTATCGTCGATACGAGATCAGTAACTTCGCCAAGCCCGGGTTCGAGAGCCGTCACAACCTCGGCTACTGGTCCGACGCAAAATATCTGGGGCTCGGGGCAGGCGCGCACTCCTACGATCACGTTGAGCGTCGTTCGAACGTTGAGGACGTCGTTGCTTACATCGAGGGCATCAACAACGGTCGCGACGTCTCCACGCTCGAGGAGACCATCACACGCGAGATCGCCGTTGAGGAATTTTGTTTCCTTGCGTTGCGGAAGGCGGACGGCATCGATCGCCGGCACTTCCAAAAAAAATTTGACACCGCCATCGAAAAAATCTTCGGCAGTGTCATTGATGAGCTCGCGCTCGACGGATTGATCGCGGTCGACGACGATCGCATTCGTCTCACCGAACGCGGCATGAAACTCGGTAATATTGTGTTCGCTGAATTTCTGTTGTGATCCCGACCGTCAATCGGCGGTGAACGGGAGCAGTGCGATATTGCGGGCGCGCTTTATCGCCAACGTCACTTGACGCTGATGCTTGGCGCAATTGCCCGAGATGCGTCGCGGCAAAATCTTCCCGCGCTCGGTGATGAACCGACGGAGCTTCGCCGCATCTTTATAATCAATGTATTCGATCTTGTCGACGCAGAACGCGCAAACTTTTCTGCGCGGGCGACGACCTCTTTCGCGTCTGACCAAAGTGCTGTGCCCTCCTCTCAATCAAAACGGAATATCGACGTCCTCGACGGGTTCAGACTCATTTCTGTTGGCAGCCGGCTTCGACTCATTACGCTCGTCGCTGCCGCCCTCGTTCGAACGTGAGCCCTTAGAACTCGCAAACTCGATCTCGCTTGCGATCACCTCGGTGACGTAACGCTTCGAGCCGTCCTTCGCATCATATGAACGCGTTTGCAGACGTCCCTCGACGAGTATCTTTGAGCCCTTCATCAGGTAGTTTCGACAGAACTCGGCAAGTTTCTCCCACGCCACAACGTTGAAGAAATCCGAATCGGGCTGACCTTCCTCGGCGCGTTTCCAACCGCGGCGCACTGCAATCCTCAACGTCGCAACGGTCTTGTCGCTCGGCGTGGTACGAACTTCGGGGTCGGCGACCAGGTTGCCGGACAGAATGACTTTGTTCATGACTTAAGCCTCATCTTTCTCGTCGACGCGCACGATCATGTGCTTGAGAATCTCATCGGTGATCTTCATCACGCGGTCGCACTCCTTGACGCACTCCGACTTGGCGGTCACGTTGAACAGCACATAATAGCCCTCGCTCTGCTTCTTGATATCGTAAGCGAGATGCTTCTTGCCCCAACGATCCTCCTTGTCGATGGTGCCGCCGTTGGCGACGATGAGCTTGGAGAACTTCTCGACGACAGCATTGATCGCGTCGTCCTCGAGCACTCTCACGATGAAAATGATCTCGTAATGCCTCAATTTGACACCTCCTCTTCGGACTTCGGCTCCCGCGGGAGCAGAGAAGTAATAGTCGATCGTATGAACGACCGTCGAATTATATCAGCGATCGATCCCGATTGCAAGCGAAATTTAAATTTCCTCGACGATGATGTTGTGGTTGGTGAAGACGCAGATGTCGGCGGCGATCGACAGAGCTTCCCTGGCGATGTCGGCGGCGGGCATGTCGGTGGCGTGAGCGGTGAGGGCGCGGGCGGCGGCGAGAGCGTAGAAACCTCCCGAGCCGATCGCGGCGACGTCACCGTCGGGCTCGATCACTTCGCCGCTGCCGCTGAGCATGAGCAGAGTATCTTTGTCGGCGACGAGCAACAGCGCTTCGAGACGACGGAGAATGCGATCGGTTCGCCAGTCCTTTGCGAGCTCAACGGCGGCTCGTTGCAAGCTGCCATGGTATGATTCCAACTTCGCCTCAAACTTCTCGAAGAGGGTGAAGGCGTCGGCTACCGAGCCCGCAAAGCCCGCGATGACTTTGTCGTGGTAGAGGCGGCGAACTTTTTTGGCGCTCGACTTCATGATCGTGCTCTGTCCGAACGTCACTTGACCGTCGCCGGCGATTGCAACCTTGCCGTCCTTCTTGACGGCGACGATTGTTGTAGAATGAAATTCCATTATGCTTCCTCCAAAAAATTTTTTATCAGCCCGTCGATTGATTTGATTGCGCGATCGGCGAGCCGAGATTTTCTGTCGCGCTTATTGACCTTGCCTTCGAGCGGCGGCAGTAATCCGAAGTTGACATTCATCGGTTGAAAGTTCCGCTCGTCCGCCGTCGTGATGTAATGCGCCAACGCTCCATGGCATGTCTCGCGCGGGAACGTCAGCGGATCAATGCCTTCGACCAATCGCGCCGCGTTGATCCCCGCCATCAATCCCGACGCCGCCGACTCGACATAGCCTTCGACGCCCGTGATCTGCCCCGCGAACATGATCATCGGCTCGTCTCTCAACTGCATGGTCGGCAGAAGGACGCGCGGCGAATTGATGTAAGTGTTGCGATGCATCACGCCGTAGCGAACGATCTCCAAACGCTCAAGCCCCGGGATCATCGACAGCACCCGACGTTGCTCGCCCCAAGTCAAATGCGTTTGGAACCCGACAATGTTATAAAGCGTCGCCTCCCGATTGTCCTGACGGAGCTGCACGACCGCATAAGGCTCTTCATTCGTGCGCGGATCGATCAGTCCGACGGGCTTCATCGGTCCGAATCGCATGGTGTCCTCGCCGCGCGACGCCATCACCTCAATCGGCAAGCACCCCTCAAAAAATATTTCCCGCTCGAAATCATGCGTCGGCGCCTTCTGCGCATTGATCAGCTCCGCGCGGAATTTTTGATAAGTGTCATGATCCATGGGGCAATTGATGTAAGCGTCATCGCTGCCCTTGTCGTACCTCGACGCTCGAAACGCCTTCCCGAAATCGATCGACTCAACCGTTACGATCGGAGCCGCCGCGTCATAGAAGTAGAACGAATCGCCGCCCGTCAACCGCTTGATCTCGTCAGCCAACGCGCCGTCGGTCAACGGTCCGCTCGCTATGATCAACGGCTCGTCCGTCAAACCGTCGAGGCTCGTAACTTCGTCGCGAACGATCTCAACATTGTCGAGCGCCTTCAATTGATCGGTCACGTATCGACTGAACAACGTGCGATCGACGGCAAGCGCTCCTCCCGCAGGAATTTTGGTTTCGTCGGCGGCGCGCATGATCAGCGAATCGAGCCGCCGCATCTCCTCCTTGAGCACGCCGACCGCATTGTCGAGCGACGCCGCCCTCAACGAATTACTGCACACCAGTTCGGCGAACAGCTCCGTCTTGTGAGCGGGCGTTGATCTCGTCGGGCGCATCTCGATCAATCGAACATCGACGCCGCGACGCGCCGCCTGCCAAGCCGCTTCCGCTCCCGCCAGCCCCGCTCCGATCACCGTCAACATCATTGCTCGTTCCTCCGCTGCCGACGTTCTTCCGATTGTTGGCGCGCCTTCTCCAAAATTTTATTGATCGGGTGCTCCGCTCGCGAAGGGCAATCTTCATTCGAGCAGTACATCATCGATTGCCGATCCTTGAATTGGTGTAACAACATCACCGCGCCGCACGTCGAGCAGTGTTTTTCCTGCGGCACGTCCCACGTCCCGAACGAGCAATCGGGGTAATGCTCGCAACTGTAGAACACTCGACGCCGATTGATGCTCTTCGCCGTCAAGCGTCCGCCGCACTTCGGGCAATGCTCCTCCAATTGCTCGACATAGGGCATGGTGTTCTTGCACTCGGGGTAGCCCGGGCACGCCAAAAATTTTCCGTATCGCCCGTTCTTGATGATCATTCGTCGCCCGCACTTGTCGCAAACCTGATCGCTCTCGATGATCGGCGGGTCTTTGGGTTTGGGATCGTCGCCGAGCGAGTGCATTGCCGCCTCCGTCGCCTCATGGAACGGCTCATAAATTTTTCGCAGAACCTCAAGGCGCGTGGTGCGACCGTCGGCGACCGCATTGAACTGAACCTCGAGCTCGGCGATGAACTTCTCGTTGAGCGCTTTCGAAAAGAATTTATCGACGGTCGAGAGCATTTGATTGCCGAGATCGGTCAAAGAATAGCCGCCGTCAATCCGATCGACGTAATGATTTTTGACGAGAGTATTGATCGCCGCCGAATACGTGTCCGCCCAATTGAGTTTCAAACGATCGAGCTCGAGCATCAGAGAGAAATCGGTTGGGCGCTCGAGATATTTTTGATCGATCGTCGGGAATTTTAATCGGCGCGACCAAATTGCGTTACAGATTTTCAATTGATTGGTCGAGAGAAATTCTTTGATCGAATCGGGCGTCAGATCCTCGGACGCGGGTTCGATCGGATCGCCTCTGAAGTAAGTGATCAGCCCCGAAAAATTTTTATCGAGCGCGATCCCCTCGTAGAGTTGTCGAGCGATGAGCACTGCTCGCCCCGCCGAAAAATTTTCGAGCGCCGCCCACAACTGCAGAGTTTTCGGATTGACGGGTGCATCGTCGAGTTTTGGAGGCGTCGAAGGCTTATACCGATTGATCAATCGCAGGAGCATCAACTGCATTTGATTGAGCGACAGCCCGCGATAGACGGCGCACCAGATGTAAGGGTTGAGGTTGTAGGAGATCAAGCGGTTGACGCATCGCCGCGTCCAATACTTTTCGACGAGCCCGTTGTCGATGGAGCGGGCATGCTCGATGGCGGACTTCAATGCGTCCTTGGTGAGGGCGTTGAGCTCGACTCGGCAATTTGATTCGGGATTGATGCCGAACAGCTGACAATAGTGAGCGGCGAGCGCTTCACCGTCGCAGCCGGGTTCGGTCGCGATGTAAATTCTCAACGCGTCAACGGTATCGCGGCGGAGTTGGTTGAGCAGAGGAGCCTTGCCGCGGACGGTGATCACCTTGAGCTTGAAATCGTTATCGGGCTCGATGCCGAGTTGAGTGCGCGGGAGGTCTCGAAGGAAGCCGTCGGTGGCGGCGATGGTGTAGTGTCTGCCGAGCAGACGTTTAAGCGCTCGCGCCTTGGCGGGCGTATCGGTCAACACGAGGGTCTTGGGTTTATTGGTCATCAAACATCACCTTCAATTGGTACCTTGGCGTTCAAAGCAAAAAATCATCAGCGCAACAGTGTTTGGGCGAAAGGTCGGCGCGGGGCTTCTCCGCCCGCTCCCGCGCCTTCTTTACTCGGCGCCGACAAAAATATTATCAGCTCCGATAGTGTTTAAGCGAAAGGTCGGCGCGGTGCTTCGCCAGCCCGCTCCCGCGCCTTCTTTCTTCACCGCCCGCAAAACTTTATCAGATCGATTCGAAGGACGGGAGCGAGCCGCCCCATGAGCAGGCGGGCGCTCCTTTCTTTAGCCGTCGCCCGCAATAAATTTATCATCTTCGATAGTGTTTTGGTGAAAGATCGGCGCGGGGCTTCGACGCCCGCTCCCGCGCCTATTTTACTCGTCGCCCATC
>JAFUXN010000146.1 GCA_017477125.1 Selenomonadaceae bacterium | reverse complement strand
GTCGTCTTCTTGTGACCCTCGGCGCCCTCCTTCGACCACTGTTCGAGCGTCGGGAGCACCACCGTCAACAATTGCATGATGATCGCGGCGTTGATATACGGCGTGATGCTCATCGCGAAGATCGAGAACTTGCTGAACGCGCCGCCCGAGAACAGATCCAACAGTCCGAACAGCGAACCGTTGTTGAACAGCTGTTCGATGGCTGTCGGATCAACTCCCGGGACGGGGATATGCGTGCCCATTCGAAACACCGCGAACATTATCAGCGTGAAGATGATCCTCTGACGGAGCTCGGGAATCTTGACGATGTTCGAGAGTGCCGACAGCAATTACTTCACCTCAGGTTTTGCTTGAGCCTCAGCCTTGGGAGCCTCATCGTCCTTCTTGGGCTTGAGGATCGTGACGGTGCCGCCGACCGCCTCAATCTTTTTAACCGCCGACTCCGTCACGCCCGCCGCGATCACGTTGAGCTTCTTGGTGAGCTCGCCGCTGCCGAGAATGCGAATGCCGTCGATAAAATTCTTCTTCTTGATCACGCCGAGCTCGCGGAGAGTTTCAAGGCTGACTTCAGCGCCGTCCTCAAACTTCTTCTCAAGCGTCGAGACATTGATCGCCACGTACTTCTTCGCCCAGATGTTTTTGAAACCGCGCTTGGGAAGGCGACGGTAAATCGGCATCTGACCGCCTTCGAAGCCCGGACGCACTCCGCCGCCGCTGCGAGCCTTCTGACCCTTGTGACCGCGACCCGAAGTCTTGCCGTTGCCCGAACCCGTGCCGCGACCCACGCGATTTCTTTCCTTGCGAGAGCCCTCGGCAGGTTTCAGTTCATGCAATTTCATTTCGCCTCAACCTCCTGCTGCTCACTCTTCTTGAAACTGATCTTAGCCTTCTTCTGGTACTCGCCCTCGATCTCCTCGACCGCAACCAGATGCTTCACCTTGAAAATCTGTCCGCGAACACACGGATCATCGGGCAGGATCGAAAACGAATTGAGTTTGCCGAGCCCGAGCGCCTTGACGGTTTTGCGTTGCGTCTCGGGACGACCGATGAGACTGCGTTTGAGCGTGACTTTCAATTGTGCCATTCTTCAACGCCTCCTCAACCAAAAATTTCCGAGATGGTTTTGCCGCGGAGCTCCGCCACGACCTCTGCACGTTTCAATTGCTTGAGACCCTCGAGCGTCGCGCGAACCATGTTGTTCGGATTCGACGAGCCGAGCGACTTCGTCAAGATGTCATGAACGCCTGCCAGCTCGAGCACCGCACGCGCAGGTCCGCCCGCGATGACGCCGGTACCTTTCGACGCCGGACGCAACATCACTCGACCTGCACCGAACACGCCCACAATCCCATGCGGGATCGAACGATCCTTCAGCGCCACTTCGATCAAATTCTTCTTCGCATCGTCGACGCCCTTGCGGATCGCCTCGGGAACCTCGGCCGCTTTGCCGAGCCCCACGCCGACCTTGCCGTTCTTATTGCCGACCACGACGAGCGCGCTGAACGAAAAACGACGACCGCCCTTGACGACCTTCGCGACGCGGTTGATATAGACTACCTTCTCTTCGAACTCCGGAGTCTCGTTCTCACCGCGGTCGTTCCGATCGAATCTGTCATTTCTTGGCATTCATTTAACCTCCTTCTGTTAAAATTCCAGCCCGCCCTCGCGAGCCGCTTCCGCCAGTGCCGCAACCCGACCGTGGTAGATATATCCTCCGCGATCGAACACCACACTCTTGATGCCCTTCTCGAGCGCCTTCTTGGCAATCGACAGCCCGACTTTTTTAGCCGCCTCGATGTTGCCGCCCTTGCCCTCGAAATCTTTATCCATCGAACTTGCCGCTGCAAGCGTAATGCCCTTCTCGTCGTCAATGACCTGCGCATAAATGTGCGCCAACGAGCGGAACACATTCAGACGCGGGCGCTCCGCCGTTCCGATCACGCGGTTGCGGACACGGAGGTGGCGCTTCTGACGAACTTTATTCTTGTCGACCTTCTGAATCACGCGACTAACCTCCTGTTATTACTTCTTGCCCTTGGCTCCGGCTTTGCCTTCTTTGCGACGAATGTGCTCGCCCGCATACTTGATGCCCTTGCCCTTATACGGCTCCGGCTCGCGGTAGCCTCTGATCTTCGCCGCGATCGCTCCGACCAATTCCTTGTCAATGCCGTTGACAACGATCGAAGTCGCCGTCGGAACGTCGAAGCTGATGCCTTCGGGCGGCTCAACGATCACCGGATGCGAATAGCCCAGCGACAGATTGAGCGCCTTGCCCTGTTTCGCCGCACGATAGCCCACGCCGTTGATCTCGAGATTTTTCGAGAAGCCGGTCGTAACGCCGACCACCATATTGTTGATGAGCGTGCGCGAGAGCCCGTGCAGACTTCTATGCGTTTTATTATCCGAAGGGCGCGTGACGGTCAAGACGTTGCCCTCAACGGTTATTTTCATTTCCGGACGGATCTTTCGAGCGAGCTCGCCCTTGGGACCCTTGACGTGCACCAGATTTTCCTCGTCGATACTGACCGTTACTCCGGCGGGAATCTCAATCGGTGCTCTTCCAATTCTCGACATCTTTGCACCTCCAAAGTGCAATGCGTAATTCGTAATTCGTAATTCATAATTATAATTACGCATTATGCATTGCGCATTACGAATTGCTTTTCTTACCAGACGTAAGCGATGACTTCGCCCCCGAGCCCCGCCTTGCGAGCATGCTTATCGCTCATAATCCCCTTCGATGTGGAGATGATCGCGATGCCGAGCCCGCCGAGTACACGCGGCAGCTCCTTCTTCTTGGCGTACTGACGAAGTCCCGGACGGGAGATGCGCTGAATGCCGGTGATTACTTTTTCGCGGTTCTGACCGTACTTCAGAAACACGGTCAAGATGCCCTGCTTATTGTCCTCAGTGAAACTGAAGTCCTTGATGAAACCTTCCTGCTTCAAGACCTCCGCGATGGCGGTTTTGATCTTGGAGCCCGGGATGTCGACCTTCTCATGGTTGACGGAATTTGCGTTGCGAATACGCGTGAGCATATCCGCGATAGGATCAGTCATTGCCATTGCTAACCGATATCCTCCTTTCCGAGTGTTACCAACTTGCCTTGGTGATGCCGGGGATCACGCCTGCATAACTCATCTCGCGGAAGCAGATACGGCACATATCAAACTTCCGAAGGTAGCCGTGCGGTCTGCCGCAAATTTTGCAGCGGTTGTAGCGACGGGTTGAGAATTTGGGTTCCTTCTTCCATTTCTCGATCAAAGCCTTTTTCGCCATTTGATAATCACCTCCCCGATTATTTGTTGGCGAAGGGCATTCCCATCTGTGCGAGGAACTCCCTTGCCTCTTCGTCGGTCGGCGCGGTCGTGACGATCACGATATCCATGCCGCGAATCTTATCGATCTTGTCGTAATCGATCTCGGGGAAGATCAATTGCTCTTTGAGACCGAGCGCATAATTGCCTCGACCGTCGAACGACTTGGTGCTGACGCCGCGGAAATCTCTCACGCGCGGCAGTGCCACGTTCATGAACTTGTCGAGGAACTCATACATTCTCGTGCCGCGGAGCGTGACCTTGCAACCGATCGCCATGCCCTTGCGAAGTTTCCAAGCTGCCAACGATTTTTTGGCGCGAGTGACGACGGGCTTCTGTCCCGCGATCAACGTGAGATCGGCAGTCGCCGCCTCGAGCGCCTTCGGATTGCCAACCGCATCTCCGACCGCCATGTTGATAACGATCTTCTCGAGCTTGGGCACCTGCATGACGTTCTTATACGAAAACTTCTCCATCAGCGCGGGCATAACTTCCTTCTGATATTTTTCCTGCAGTCTGTTCAAAGCGCAGCCTCCTTTCCAAATTACTTAGTCTGGTCGATGACCTCGCCGCACTTCTTGCACACGCGCACCTTTTGATCGTTGACCTCTTTATGCGCGATCCTGGTCGGCTTATTGCAAGCGGGGCACACGAGCATGACTTTGCAGGCATGGAGCGGAGCCTCTTTGGTGAGGATGCCGCCCTGCGGAGCCTTCAGACTGGGCTTGGTGTGGCGCTTGACCTTGTTGATGCCCTCGACGATGACCTTGCCATGTTTGGGCTGCGCCTCGATGATCTTGCCCTCTTTGCCCTTATCCTTGCCGCTGAGCACCACTACGGTGTCGCCCTTCTTGACGTGCAAATGATTGGTAGCCAAATCTGCACCTCCTCTCTGAATGTTTTAGAGAACCTCGGGCGCGAGCGAGATGATCTTCATGAAATCCTTCTCGCGCAGTTCGCGAGCCACCGGTCCGAAGATACGAGTTCCGCGCGGAGTTTTATCCTCTTTGATGATGACGGCGGCATTCTCGTCGAAACGGATATACGATCCGTCGGGACGGCTGAGCCCCTTCTTGCTGCGGACGACGACCGCCTTGACGACCTCGCCCTTCTTGACCTGACCGCCGGGCGTCGCGCTCTTGACGGTCGCCACGATGATATCACCGATGTTCGCGTACCGACGGAACGATCCGCCGAGCACTCTGATGCACATGATCTCTTTCGCGCCGGTGTTGTCGCCGACGTTGAGCATTGTCTGCTGCTGGATCAAGTTGACCTCCTCCTTTCAATCGTTTTCGGTCAAAAATTACTTCGCACGCTCGACGATCCGAACGAGCCTCCAATGCTTGTCCTTAGACAGCGGCCGCGTCTCCATCAAGAATACCTTGTCGCCGACATGCGCCTCGTTGTTCTCGTCATGCGCCTTGAACTTCACCGTCTTCTTGACCGATTTCTTATAGAGCTTGTGCTGCTCGAGCTCCTCAATCTTCACGACGATCGTCTTGTCCATCTTGTCGCTCACCACAATGCCCGTCCGAGTCTTGCGCTGATTGCGTTCTTCGCTCACTGTTACACCTCCCTCGATCAAATTTATCGTTCACGCTCATGCTTGAGCGGCAATCTCGTCGGCGCGCTGGATCGTTTTGATCCGCGCGATGTCCTTCTTGACCTCACGAATCCTCATCGGATTTTCGAGCTGCCCCGTCGCGTGCTGGAAACGCAGATTGAACAGCTCTTCCTTCAGCGATTTCAGTTGCTCATTCCGCTCCGACGCACTCATATCGCGAATCTCATCAGCCTTCATGCGAGTCACCGCCTTCTTTTGCAGCCTCTGCCTCGGCTTCCTTCTCGTGCTCGTGATCCATCTTGATATCGTGCTTCATCTCTTTGAGACTTTCCTCGACAACAGGAATGTACACGTCGCCTTGTCCCTCGTTCTCGATGAACTTGGTCTTGATCGGCAGTTTATGACCCGCCAGACGCATTGCCTCTTGCGCCACCTCGCGAGTGACGCCCGCCATCTCGAACAGCACGCGACCCGGCTTGACCACCGCCACCCAGTACTCGGGCGAGCCTTTACCGGAACCCATGCGCGTCTCTGCAGGCTTGGCAGTGACCGGCTTATCGGGGAAGATTTTGATCCACACTTGACCGCCGCGGCGGATGTAACGCGTCATTGCAATACGAGCCGCCTCGATCTGCCGATTGGTGATCCACGCCGGCTCGAGCGCTACCAATCCGTACTGACCATGCGCGATCGTATTGCCGCGATGTGCCTTGCCCTTCATGCGCCCGCGGAACTGCTTGCGGTACTTAACTCTCTTCGGCAGCAGCATTATTCTTCACTCCCTTCGGGCCGGACATCGTCGGTTTTAATTTTTTTCTCCGGCAAAATCTCGCCCTTGAAGATCCAAACCTTCACGCCGATCCGACCGTAAGTCGTGTTCGCCTCCGCGATGCCGTAATCGATATCAGCGCGGAGAGTGTGCAGAGGAATGCTGCCCTCGCGATACGACTCTTTGCGAGCGATTTCAGCGCCGCCGAGACGTCCGCCGACCGCAATCTTGATGCCCTTCGCTCCCAATCTCATCGTACGTCCGACCGCTTGCTTCATCGCACGACGGAAGGCAATGCGCTTCTCGAGCTGATCGGCAATGTTGCGAGCCACCAGCGACGCATCGAGATCGGGCTGCTTGATCTCCATGATGTTGATCTCGAGCCGCTTATCGGTCAGCTTTTTGAGACTGTCTTTGATCTGCTCGATGCCCGAACCGCCGCGTCCGATAACCATACCGGGCTTCGCGGTGTGGATCGTCAGCTTGAGACGATTCTTCGAACGCTCGGTCTCGATGCGCGACACTCCCGCCGATGCCAACTGCTTCTTGAGCTCTTTGCGAATCTTGATATCTTCGTGCAGATTGTTGGCGAAATCCTTACGATCCGCATACCATTTCGCGTCCCACGTCTTGACGATGCCCAGACGAATGCCATGCGGATTTACCTTTTGACCCAAAATTTTTCCCTCCTTCTTACGAAATTAGTTGGCTTCCTTCTCCTTGACGATAACCGTGATGTGCGAGGTGTGCTTGAGAATGCTGAACGCCTGACCGCGCGAACGGGGCTGAATGCGTTTGAGCGTCGGACCGCCATCAACATAGCACGCCGCAACGTAGAGGTTGTTGCCGTCCATGTCGAAGTTGTTCTCGGCGTTGGCAACGGCGGAGCGGAGCACCTTCTCAATGATTCCGGAGCCGCGTTTCGGAGTGAATTTCAAAATGGCATAAGCGTCGGCGACGTCCTTGCCGCGAATGAGATCGATGACGATGCGAGCCTTGCGCGGCGCAATGCGGACGAACTTGGCGATCGCCTTTGCCTGTTTTTCGTCTGCCACGGAGTTGCCTCCTTTCGATTGATGTTGGAGATTTTATTTGAGGTTGGTTTTGCGTTCCTCGCCGGCGTGCCCTTTGAAGGTACGGGTGGGCGCGAACTCGCCGAGTTTATGACCGACCATATCTTCGGTGACGTAGACGGGAACATGCTTGCGACCGTCGTGCACGCCGATGGTATGTCCGATGAACGACGGCAGGATCGTCGATGCTCTTGACCAAGTGCGCACGACCTTCTTATCGTTGGCGGCATTGAGCGCCTCGATCTTCGCGAGCAGCTTATCCTGAACGAACGGACCTTTTTTTACCGATCTTGACAATGCGTCTGCCTCCTTTCTGATCTTGTCCTTGGAAAAATTTTTATCCCCACCC
>JAFUXN010000145.1 GCA_017477125.1 Selenomonadaceae bacterium | reverse complement strand
GGTTGAAATAATAATCGAGCTCGTCAGGATCGAGACGGATCGCCTCGGTGAAGTCCGTCACCGCCTTGCGACGATTGCCGAGCTCGGCGTAGCAGACGGCTCGATAAAAATATCCGTCGGCGTACTTGGCTTCGAACTCGATGAGCTTGGTGAAGTCATTCAACGCGCGCTTGAACTCCCTGAGCTCGAGATAGGCAAACGCTCGATCGATGTAAGGTGCGGGTTGAGTGGGATCGAGTTTGATCTGCCGAGTGCAACGCGCGATGATCTGACGAAAATTCTCTGTCGGCATGCAATCCCTCCCTTCGTTGTCGACAGTCTAACAAAAATCACGGCGGGTGTCAATCGAGCTCAAAGTTTGATGATGCGGTCGGCGATGAAGTTGGCGACGCCGAGGTGATGAGTGACGATCACGATCGAAACTCCGTCGCGCTGGCGCAGTTTCAGCAGTTCGTTGACGACGTCGGCTTGGGTGACGGTGTCGAGGGCGCTGGTGGGCTCGTCGGCGAGGAGCAATTTGGGCTTAAGGATCATGGCGGCGAGAATGCCGACGCGTTGAGCCATGCCTCCGCTCAATCGGAAGGGGTATTCGTCGAGGGCGCCGGGATTGAGATTGAGCTTGTCCATGATCTCGAAGGCGCGGGCGTGAAACATTTGTCGGGACCAATCGGTGTGAGCGCGAACGGATTCATAGATTTGATCGCCGACGGTGCGAATTGGGCAAAATGACGATGCGGCGTTCTGGAATATCATTGACATGGATCGACCGGCGAGCTTGCGACGTTGATGTTGATCGAGGCGAGTGATGTCCTTGCCGTCGAAGGAGATTGAGCCGTTGGTGATGCGGGCGTTGCGTCCGAGCAGACCGTTGATGGCTTTGAGGACGGTCGACTTGCCGCAGCCGCTCCTGCCTACGATGGCGAGGATTTCTCCGCGCGGAAGGTCGAAGGAAATATTGTTGACGACGGCGATGCGCTCGTAAGCGACGGATAAATTTTTGACCGACAGGATCATGATCAAGCCTCCTCATGTTTTGTTGAGCGGCGATGGAAGAAAGGCGTCGCCGCCATGTCGCGAAGCAGACGCCGCCGACTGCTTCTGACGCTCAAATATTTTATGCGGAGGAAGGGCGAGCCGCCGGCATCGGGAGGCGGGTGCCCGTCCCTTCGACTGTTGCCTATAATGTTTTGTCGAGCGCTGATGAAAGAAGGGCGTCGCCGCCTGAACGCGTGGCGGACGCCGCCGACTTCTTTAGCCGTCACAAAAATATTTATGGTGAAAGGGCGAGCCGCCGGCATCGGGAGGCGGGTGCCCGTCCCTTCGACCGTTGCCTATAATGTTTTGTTGAGAGATGATGAAAGAAGGGCGTCGCCGCCTGCCCGCGTGGCGGACGACGCCGACTTCTTTAGCCGTCACAAAAATATTTATGGTGAAAGGGCGAGCCGCCGGCATTGGGAGGCGGGCGCCCGTACCTTTAGCCATCGCCCATCATGTTTTGTTGAGCGACGACGAAAGAAGGGCGTCGCCGCCATGTCGCGGGGCGGACGCCGCCAACTCCTTCAGCCGACCTAAAAAATATTTATGTTGAAAGGGCGAGCCGCCGGAGGAAATGGCGGGCGCCCGTCCCTTCAACCGTTGCCTATCATGTTTTGTTGAGAGACGATGGAAGAAGGGCGTCGCCGCCTTTACGCGTGGCGGACGCCGCCAACATATTCAGTCGCCCCAAAAAATGTTTAGAGCCGCTGTCAGAGTGTGCGTCGAAGATTGAAAAGGTGACGATGAAAGAAGGCGTCGCCGCCTGAACG
>JAFUXN010000017.1 GCA_017477125.1 Selenomonadaceae bacterium | reverse complement strand
TGAGAAAAATTTTATTGTTGATGATGTTGGCGATGATGATCGTGTCGACGGCATGCGCGAAGGATTTGATCAGCGCCTCCGATCGTGCCAAGCTCGACGGTTGGGGCGACAATCGACCGTCGGACGAGCTCTATCTTCAATTCAAAGACGTGTTCGACGATCCGATGTACTACGATCAAGAGACGGGCGCGGTGATCTGGCCCGCCAATGACGGCTTCGCCGAGCCGCCCCGCGCCATGATCTTGAGCGTCGGGACGTGGCTCGATCGATTCGGCAGTGATTATGGTTCATACGTTGCGCCCGCCGGCATCAGCTATACCGCTCGAGCGTGCGCGCCCGGCACGGAGGATCGTCCCTACAGCATTTTCGTCGTCGATACCGATACCACCGTTCAAGCGGGCTCGATCGCTCCGTGGTTCAATGAGGCGGGCGGCGGCTATCAATATCTTCTGCCCGATTCGGTGATGAATTTGATCAACGCGGGCAATCTCCGTCGCGTCGAGCAGACCGAATTTGTCAGCGTCGATCACTCTCAGCCCGCGGTCATTCTTCAACAGCACTCGACCATCGGAAAAATTTTATCCGACAGAATTTCGAGCGGCGATCGCTCGGAACGTTGGGTGAAGGTCGATCGTCATGTCGGCGCGCTCGAGCTCAACGGCGAATATCGCTCGGGCATGCTCGTCGGCGGCAGAGAGCATCGGCTTGAGGGCAATCGGCTCGAGGGAGTTTTCTTCGCTTGCGGCTCGACCGATTACTCTTCGACGACCGCCGCCGCAAGGATCATCGATACGCGCTTCGGCACTTATGCGGGTTGGGTCGACGGCAGAGACAGCGCGGTATTTTATGCCGATTACGGTTGGCAGGGCAATCATCTCAATCGGAACGTCGAGGCGATCCGTCTGCACACCGTCGCCGATTATCCCGGTCAGATCATGGAGATCGGCGGCGAGATCAAACACGAGATGCACGGCTACGACGATCTGATCGTCACGCCTTATTTGAGCGTGCAGGCGTCGTACCTCCGTCAGCCGACGTACAACGAGAAGATCGCCGGCGCATTCGAGCAGACGATCTCATTGAAGGACAATCTCTATACCGAGTTCGAGCCCGGGATCGAATTTAAGCGTGCGGTCAACGGGATCGATTATGTGATGAGGTTGGGATTGCAGTATGCGATCGCGAGCGGCAGTCCGACGATCGATTTCCGCTTCGCCAATTACGATCGTTCGACGGTCGAGATGACCGATTACGCGGGCAAGGTTCGCTTGTCGATCAGTCTCAACGGTGCGGGCGAGATCATAAAATTGTTTTGAGCGATGAGGAGTGATAATATTGACGGCGAGAATTTTGGAAGGCAAAGAGTTCTCCGCGCGGATCAAGGACGAGGCGCGAGAGGCGGTTGAGCAGTTGCGGGCGGACGGCGTGATCCCGGGCTTGACGGTGATCATCGTCGGGGAGAATCCCGCGTCGCAAGTCTACGTCCGAAACAAACACAAGACGTGCGAGGAGTTGGGCATTCGCTCTGAAGTGGTGGCGCTGCCCGAGGACGCGACGAAAGATCAATTGCTCGAGACGATCGATCGACTCAACGCCGATCAAAACGTCCACGGCATCTTGGTACAGCTGCCGTTGCCGACGGCGATCAAAGCGCACGAGCAAGAAATTTTGGAGCGGATCGATCCGTTGAAGGACGTCGACGGCTTTCACCCGTTCAATGTTGGCAAACTGGTGACGGGCTCGCCGACGCTGGTGCCGTGCACTCCCGCAGGCTGTATCAAGATGCTCGACCTTGCAGGGATCGAGATCGACGGTAAGCGAGCGGTGATCATCGGGCGTTCGAACATCGTCGGCAAGCCCATGCTGCATCTGCTGATGGCGCGTCATGCGACGGTGACGGTGTGTCATTCGCACACGAAACCGTTGGGCGACGTGACGCGCGAGGCTGATATACTGGTGGCGGCGATGGGCAAGCCGAAATTCGTAACGGCGGAGATGGTCAAGCCTGGAGCGGTTATCGTCGACGTGGGGATCAATCGGATCGCGCCGAAGAAATTGGTGGGCGATGTCGACTTTGAAAGCGTCAAGGAGATCGCCGGCGCGATCACGCCTGTGCCGGGCGGCGTCGGATTGTTGACGGTGGCGATGTTGATGCAGAACGTGGTGAGAGCGGCGCGGCTGCAGTTGGGGAGGTAGATGGCGATGATCAAGGCGATAACGAATTTTTTCAAGCCGAACAAGACGGTCGATAAGATGAAGCGTCAACAGAAGGACGCGCAACGGCAGATCGAAACGTTGACGGCGGAGCTCGATGAGAAGGTCAAGCAGATTGAGGAGCTCAACGCGCGGCTGACGGCGATGAATGAGCGGCTCGAGCGTGAGATTGCCGAGAAGGAGAAGGCGTTCAAGCGGCTGAGGGACATAGTCGACGAGCTGAGCGTGAAGATATATGATCTCAACGAGCGGCACTCGCTGACGATCTCGCAGAAGGACAAGATGATAGGGCAGTTGCAGACGAACGTGACGGAGCTCAACGATCAGATCGAACGTCTGAACAAGTTGAACACGTCGTTCACGGGTTGAGACCATGAAAAATTATTTTCCCGCCCGCCTACCCCTTTGAAGGCTGCGCCTTCGACGACTGAGCTCGCCTTCCGCCTATGATCGATCAAAAAAGAAAAGGGCGAGCCGTCACGAGCGGGAGGCGGGCGCCCCTTCTTTCATCGCCGCCTTCGACCGTCGCCCATAATTTTTCTGTTGATGACAGAGGAAAGGGCGAGCCGCCGCGGGCGGGAGGCGGTCGCCCCTTCTTCAACCGTCGTCCCCAACCTTCGCCCATAATTATTTTGGTTGCCGACAGGGTGAAGGGCGAGCCGCCGCGGGCGGGAGGCGGGCGCCCATACTTCACCCGTCGCCTTCGACCGTCGCCGCTAATTGTTTGGTTGACGACAGAGGAAAGGGCGAGCCGCCGCGTGCGGTAGGCGGGCGCCCGTTATTCAACCGCCGTCCCCAACCGTCGCCGCTAATTGTTTGGTTGCCGACAGACGGAAAGGGCGAGCCGCCCCATGCGGAAGGCTGGCGCCCGTACTTCAACCGTTGCCCCCAAATCGTCGCCCATAATTTTTCGGGCTGACGCTCATGAGAAGGGCGAGCCGCCCCATGAGGGAGGCGGTCGCCCGTCCCTTCGACCGTCGCCCCCAACCGTTGCCGCTAATTTTTCAGTTGACGACAGAGGCAAGGGCGAGCCGCCGCGGGCAGGAGGCGGTCGCCCGTACCTTCGACCGTCGCCCCCAAACTGTTGCCACTAATTGTTTGGCTGACGACAAACAGAAAGGACGAGCCGCCGCGAGCGGGAGGCGGGCGCCCCTTCTTTCATCGTCGCCTTCGACCGTTGCCGCTAATTTTTCGGTTGACGACAGAGGTAAGGGCGAGCCGCCCCATGCGGGAGGC
>JAFUXN010000144.1 GCA_017477125.1 Selenomonadaceae bacterium | reverse complement strand
TTCGAGAGGCGGGCGCCCGTTTTTTCACCGTCGCCTTCAATCGTTGAGCCACTGACCATGGTGCGGGCGAGCCGCCCCGTTTGGAGGCGGGCGCCCGATTTTTCATCTTCGTCCTCCAATCGTTGAGAACCGACCATGCTTAGGGCGCGCCGCCGGCATCGGAGGCGGGCGCCCCTATCTTTGACCTTCGCCTTCAATCGTTGAGCCACTGACCATGGTGCGGGCGAGCCGCCCCGTGAGCTGGCGGTCGCCCGTAATTTTTTCTTTGCCCTCCAATCGTTGAGCACCGACCATGATCAGGGCGAGCCGCCCCATTAGGGAGGCGGGCGCCCCTTTTTTCATCGTTCAGAAGTTGATCCGCTCATGCTGTTTGGCGATCGCCTCGAGCCATATGCTCTTGAGCGGCACATTTTTCTCGACCGCGAGCCGTCGGCAATCCTCATACTCGGGCGTGATCGATACAATCTTGCCGTCGAACGCGCTCACCTTGCAAGCAACCTCTCCGTAGCTCGTTTCAACCTTCGCCATGCGACGTTCAGCCTCAATCCGCTCATCCACATTGATCACTCGAATGCCGAGCGTCGTCGTCTCCTCGAAGATGATCTTCTCGCACGCCGCTTTGTGCTCGTCGTCGGTCAACACCGTCAACGTATGCGCCGGACGATTCTTCTTCATGTAGATCGGAGCCGTCCACACGTCGAGCGCGCCCGCACTCAACAATCGCTCATACAAGTGACCATAGATTTGCGGATTCATATCGTCGATGTTAGTCTCGAGTTCGACGAACCGACGCGCCTTCGGACTTTCGATCGATCCGAGATAAATCCTCAACACGTTCGGAATTTCAAGCTCGTAAGTGCCGGCGCCATATCCAATCTTCTCGACCGCAAAATCATTGGGCAGATCGTTCGAGTGCTCGGCGAGCGCGGCAACGATGGCGGCGCCCGTCGGCGTGGTCAGCTCCTTCTCGATCGTCGATCGGTAAGTTGGGAAGCCCGCAAGGAGCACGGCGGTGGCGGGAGCGGGCACGGGCATCAGCCCATGGGCGCAATTCACCATGCCCGATCCGACATTGATCTTGGAAACGAACACGCGATCGATGTTGAGATAATCGATGCAGATCGCGCAACCGACGATATCAACAATGGAATCGACGGCGCCCACCTCATGGAAGTGAACTTCCTCGGGCGGTTTGTTATGAACTTTGCCCTCGGCGGCGGCGAGCTTCTCGAAGATAAACAACGCCAACTTTTTGATCTCCAATGACAACGTCGAGCTCTCAATAATCGATCGGATATCGGACATCGATCGATGGTGATGGTGATGGTGCTCGTGATCGTGGTGATGATCATGGTCGTGATGATGGTGATGATGTTCGAGCTCGACATCGAGATGAACGGCGGCGATCCCGTTCTTCGAAACGTCATTGACCTCGATCGAATATTGATCGTCGAAAGTGAGCTTATCGAGCTCGGCAGTCAAATGCGCGAGCGGCACTCCCAATTGAAGGCACGCGCCCAAAAACATATTGCCGCTGATTCCGGCAAAGCAATCCAAGTATATAGCGTTCAAAGCAAGCACTCCTTAACCGTTGAATTTCAAACCGATCATCGTGATGTCGTCGGATTGAGGAGCACCGTCCGCGTACTCGTTGAGCGAGTCCCGAACCAGCGCCAACATCCTCTCCACCGTCAAGCGCTCCGCACCCGGCTGATTCAAACACGCCTCAAGCCGCTCCTCACCGTAGAGTTCTTCGCGAGTGTTGAGCGCCTCCGTCACGCCGTCGGTGTAGAGGAACAACGCATCGCCCGCCGACAGCTCAAGCGTCTCCTGCTCGAACTCGGCGTCGTCCATCAGCCCCAACGCATAATTCCGCGCGGAGCTCGTCAAATACTCGAACCGCTCTGTCGAAGCCCGATAGATCAGCGGAGGATTGTGTCCGCCGTTGACGTAGATGAAGCGCCCCGTATTCAGATCGAGCAGCCCGACGAACATCGTCACGAACATCATCGCATCGTTGTTCTGACACAGCTGTTGATTGGTCTTCGACACCAGCGCCCCAACGTCGTCCGCATTCGCCATCGTCAACGCGAAGTTTTTGAGGATCGTCTTCGAGATCATCATGAACAGCGCCGCCGGCACTCCCTTGCCGCTCACGTCCGCGATCGTCACCATCAGATGCTTATCGTCGAGCAGATAGAAATCGTAGAAGTCTCCGCCTACCTCCTTCGCCGCATGCAT
>JAFUXN010000143.1 GCA_017477125.1 Selenomonadaceae bacterium | reverse complement strand
TTTCTCTTAAGACTCCACTAAGAACAAGTGGTTGATAGGCTGAAAGTGTAAGCGTAGCAATGCGTTGAGCGAGTCAGCACTAATAAGTCGTGCTCTTTACTTCAGATGAAGCTCTTATGCGGTGAATCCGGTGGCGATAGCGGAGTGGTACCACCCGTTCCCTTTCCGAACACGGCAGTTAAGCACTCCTGCGCCGAAAGTACTGAGCTGGAGACGGCTTGGGAGCATAGGTTGTCGCCGGTTGAATCAAAAGCTCGTCCGAGGGGGCGGGCTTTTTTAATCCCGACCGTCGCAACAAACGCTTGACTTGTAGTCGACTTAAACTGTTATCATACAATCAATAATATCTTCAAGATGGAGTTGATTGTTCATATGACTATTGGCGAAGTCAGCAAGAAGTTCGGTATGACCGCCGATACCATCCGTTATTATGAGAGAATCGGGCTGTTGCCTTATATCCCGCGTCAGAAGAATGGTATTCGAGATTTCGACGAGGAGGCGTGCAAGTGGGTGAGCTTTATCAAGTGCATGCGCGGAGCCGGAGTTCAGATTGAGGCGCTCATCGAGTACGTCACTCTAATGAAAAATGGCGACGACCCGCAGCGTCGGAAAGAAATTCTCGTCCAACAGCGCGCCAAGCTGCTCGATCGGCTCAAGCAGTTGCAAGACACAATCGAGCGTCTCGATTTCAAGATCGAACATTACAATGAGCTCATACTCGGCGCCAAAAAGTAATCTCTTCAGTGTCTTTTCAAACGGATTTTTAATCTAAATCTAATCTTTTTCTAAAGATTTATCAACGGTCGCGTTGTATAATCACGGCGTGCTTATGAAAGGTCACATTTAAATTCTCGACCCGATCGGAGCCACCAATCGATCGGCAACATCTTCTGCCGCACGGCACCACCAATCCGTCGGCGCCAATCATTGAGAGGTGATGCGATGACATATCGGCGTTCCCTTCGGTAGTCAACCAAAAGGGCGGAAGCTCCTCACCAGAGCCTCCGCCTTTTTTGATGCCTATCGTAAATTTATAAGTCCCGTCGTCAATCGACGATATGTTTGCCGCCAAGAAATTTCGGCGCCCAATACTCGTTGCTCAGCTCGTCAATTCGGACGCCGCGGCTCGATGACGTGTGCAAGAATCGACCGTCGCCGAGGTATATGCCGCAGTGCGACGCGCCCTTCTCGTACGTCGAGAAAAATACCAGGTCCCCCGGGATAAGTTCGCTCGTCTTTACCGACTTGCCCAGTTTATATTGTTCGTCCGCCAACCGAGGGATTATTATTCCGTTTTGCTTGAATACGTATTGCACAAATCCCGAACAGTCGAAGCCCGACGGCGTCGTTCCGCCGAATACGTACGGCACGCCCATGTATTTGCGTCCCGTCTCGATGATCGCCGCCGCCTGCTCCCTGTCTATCAGTATCTTGCCGAACGGCACCAGCTTGCCGTCGCCCTTAAACTCGCTTTCGCCGCCGCCCTTGCGCTTGGGGTCCGAGCTCTTCTTCTGCCCCGGCTTCGCATTTTTCAACGCTCGCCACGTCGCATTGTTCACCACGCCCGTCACGCTCAAATCCTGATCTCGTTGGAATTCCTTCACCGCCGCTTCCGTTTCCGCGCCAAATTCTCCGTCGAGTTCAGTGATCGAGTAGCCCATTCGCTGTAACTGCTGCTGCAATAACATCACGTCGCGCCCGCGCGCGTCCCTTGAGAGTGTGGGCGACGCAAATACCGTGCTGCCGAATAGCGTCAAGGTCAGGAGCACCCCGACCTTCAATAATGACTTCAACATCACGCGCACCCCTGTCGATGCCCATCAATCAAATCTGAACGAGAATTTTTGCCGCTGCTTGATGCAACTCACCAGCCCGTTCTCGTCCTCCAATATCTTCGCCGCCACGTTCACGCGCCCGTCCGCCGGCAATAAATCCTCAACTATCTGCACCTCGCCCATGTATCGACCAAATCGCTCGTTGTCGATCGTCACGCAACCGTATGTCCGTTCGACCGCCGATTCATCGGGCGATATCACTTTGTCCAATCGCGCGAGATATTTGCGTCCCTCGACCGCGCGGATCACACTGCGAGTGATCTCCGGTCGCGATGTGAATGTGTTCGACAGCAGTTCGATCGATGTCGGATCGAGCGTCAACAGTCGTGCACGGATTATGATTTCGTCGTTCTTGAGCGTCGCCACCGCCTTCAATTCTTCGTCCGTCGGCTGCCCGTCCCCTATCATCACAAAGTCCGCGCCCAACGCCGCCAGATATCTCGCCGATAAGTCCGTGCTGAAGTTCCTCGTCGTCTCGAGCGTCGTCAAGCCTTCGCACAACGGAGGACGCCTGATCCCGTCGCGGCTCGCAACAAACGCTCCAACCGTCAAACCGAAATCATGCATCATCTTGTTCTGATCGCTGAAATAATAATTCTCGAGACCGGTGTTGACGTGCGGATAATAATTGTGCAACGCGCTGATGTTACCAAAATTCGCGTCGAGATTAGCCAGCGCTTTCAAAAAATCCTCCGTCATAACCGACGCGTTGAGCTGTATTCGATGAATACGGCTCAAATCCGCGACTTGACCAATGTCAAAGCCGTCGTCGAGCCGCAACGTGAACTCCTCGAAATCGAAAGCAATGATGTTGTCCGCATTAACGTCGAGTATGATCTCAAAATCATTGTCGACCGCCGCACCGATTATCGCCGTGAACTCGTCGTAAAACCTTTCGACATCAGTCATCGCCTCGGGTATCTGCGTCGACGTAAAAAATTTCTTCAGCCCCATCGACGCCGCACGCTCGATCAGCTCAATGTTATCCTCAACACTCGCGCCCAGCCCCGCGTAAACCGATATGCCGTTCTCCATTCTGTCACCTCCTCATCAAATTTCACCGCGCTCAATCAGCTCGATCGCATGCTTGGCATAACCGTCCGCCGCGTCGAGAGCTTTGAGCGCCCGATCCGATTCAACTCCCGTCGCCGTCATGATGATCCTCCGCGCCCGATCCCTCAGCTTGTCGTTCGTTGCATGCAGATCAACCATCAAATTCCCGTACACCTTCCCGAGCTTGATCATCGTCGCCGTCGTGAGCATGTTGAGCACCATCTTCGTCGCCGTGCCCGCCTTCATTCGCGTCGAGCCCGTGATCACCTCCGCGCCCGTCACCGGCGTCAACGCTATGTCCGCCAGCGCCGCCGCCTCCGATTCCTCCACGCACGAGATCGCTATCGTCGCCGCTCCCATCGAGCGCGCATATTCGAGCCCGCTCAACACGTACGGCGTTCGCCCCGACGCCGCGATCCCAACCAGTACGTCCGTCGATGAGAAGTTCCTCTCGTTGAGATCACTGATCGCCCGCTCCCGATTGTCCTCCGCGCCCTCGAGCGAATTGACCAACGCCCGCACTCCTCCGGCGATGATCCCTTGCACCAGGTGCGGCGATACCCCGAACGTCGGCGGACATTCCGACGCGTCGAGCACGCCCAATCGTCCCGATGTTCCCGCGCCGATATAAAAAAGCCGACCGCCGTCGGAGATTTTTGCCGTGATGAGATCAACCGCTTGCGCGATGTCGGGCAGTACCAATTCGACCGCCAATGCCGCCTTCTTGTCCTCGTCGTTTATGAGGTTCAAGATCGACAGCGTGTCCATTTGATCGATTCTCGCCGTCGCAGGGTTCTGCTGCTCCGTCGTCAGCCTCGATAGATCCATTGCGTTGCTCATTCCTTTCGTTGACAATCAGATTAACTCACGGAGTCCAAATGTATTGCGCAAGGGCGCCGTTGCCGTCGTAAATCATGCTGTTCTTGAGACGCTGAAGGGGTGCAATCAGAGGGGCGCCGTGCAGGCGAGCTTTGAACCGCAGAAAGGTGTGAGACTTGCCGCCGGCGATGGGAATGGTCGGCAGGACGTAATGACCGGCGTGAGCAAGCCCGTAGTCGACCGTGAACGCGGCGCGATAGCCGGAGTCGCGAGTGATCTGCTCGACCTCTCGAGTGTAGAGACCGCCGGGGTATGCAACATAATTGGCGGGCTTCTTCATGTACCACTCGACCGCCTGCTTGGAATTGTAGAGCTGACTGCGAATGTCTTGGTTCGACAGCATTTCGGCGAGGTTGTTATGATTGAGGGTGTTGCTTTCGACGTCGACGAGCCCGCTCTCCTGCATCTCTCGAGCCTGCTGCCAAGTGATATAATTCGGGTAGAGGCTCAAAAAATCGGTGATGACGAACAGGGTGACCTTCGCGTTGTACTTTTGGAGGATCGGGAAGACGGTCTTATACATGTCGAGCTTGCCGCCGCCGAAGGTGACGATGACGGGCTTGGGCGGCAACGGCGTTTGATTGTCCCAAGCGTCGAGGAGCTCATCGGGAGATATGAAAGTATAGCCGTGGTCGACGAGGTATTTCATTTGAGCGTCGAACTCGTCGGGAGTGAGGGTGAATTCGTTGTGATCGATCTCATTGACCTGATGATAGCTGAGGATCGGCACGCCGTCGGCATCGCGTCGGAACAACCAGATCAAAAATATCGCGCACAAAACGATCATCACAAGCATAAATTTAAAAAACGTCTTCATCGCACTCAGCCTCGCTCCTTCAAAAGACTTTCACCCAGTTTTCATAACGCATTAAATATATAACAACGACGATCAACTGTCAAGAAACGGCGGGAAAATTTTAAGGCGTCGACAGTTCGAGCACAAGCCGTTGACCAACTGAACGCTCGGTGCTAGAATTTCTTACAATCTCTAAAGGCAGGTGCATCCCATGCTCGACAAAAACTTTTTCAGAGTTTATACCGTCCATAAGACTGAAGTGATCCTCGACGCCAACCGTCGGATCATTCATCGCTCCGTCGAACAATCCTCCGCCGATCACCTCCCGCTCTACGCAAGCATCGAGGACGACGGCATCACCATGTTCTTCATCGACGGCAGCCGCGTCCGATATATTCAACAGCTCACCAACAGCACCGACTTCGTCAGCGGCGATCAACCCGTCGTGTTCGGCACCGTCAAGAACGATGACGGCTCCATCGCCATCACCATCGACAAACGTTTCCTCAGCGCTCGTAAGGAATCGGGGCTGTTCGATCTGCGCGGTAAGAATCAGGGCTGGGAACATTTCTTCCTCGAGCCCGTCAGCATTATTGAGCAATCTAATCTCAACACTCCGTCGCCCGCGCCTTACAAAATCTCAATCGTCATTCCCGCGCTCAACATTTCCAATGCAATCGAGACCACCCTCAACGGCATCGTCGGGCAGTCGCTCACCGATTACGAGGTCATCATCGTTGAAGCGCTCCGCGCGGAGCCTCAACCTGTCTCCGATCATCTCAAGACCACGCTCGGCAATAAACTCGCCATCATTCAAGCCGACGCCGGCGCAAAAACTCGCGGCGATCTCTACAACATCGGGATCAGTTTCGCCACCGGTCAATATGTTCTCCTTGTCGAGGGCGGCGACATTCTCACCCCCTCCGCGCTCAACGATCTCTACTCGATCGCTACCGACAATCACGCCGACGCCGTTTATCTCGCTCCCGTCGATGCGCCGACCGCTCTGACCAACGACATGGCTGAACGCGTTCATGCTTTCGTCAACGGTGTGCTCGGCTCAACCGCTCATGTTCGATTCCTCAACCGAAAGTTCCTCGCCATCAACCGCCTCGAAATTTCAAGGTTGAGCGCCGCCGCCGAACCCGCCTTCTCGTTCGCACTCGCATGCCGCGCCGGCAATTACTTCCTCGCTCCCGATCAATTGATCAACGTCAGCGCTGAAACCGTCGAGCGCCCGCCCGAACAAAATTTCTTCCTCGTGCTCAACGAAGTCTTTGAGGAGCTCGACAAGTTCATGAATCGGATCGACTTCTTCAAACAACGTCCCGAGTTCAAATTCATCGTGTTCAAGTACTTCGACGAGTACTGTCAACCGTTCCTCAAGCGCGACGGCATGACCCCTTACGAGTTCTATCAATCAACTCTCAAGATCGTTCGCGACAATCGAGCAGAGCTCAACCGCACCGCCTTCCTCGCCTATAACTTCAACTCCGCCAATTATCAGTACGCTCAATTGCTCAAGAAGGATCGTCGCATCAAAGAGCTCAACGATGAGATCAAAAAAATCAAAGCAGAACGGGGCGCTTGATTAATATTTTTGCCATGATATAATAAAGCCATGTTCAACCATTAATCTCTCAGGGAGGTCATGGAAATTGGCTTTGGTCGTTAAAAAATTCGGCGGCAGTTCAGTCGCGACCACCGACAAAATCCTCAACGTCGCCAAGCGCGTTCTTTCCGATAAACAGCCCGATGATAAAGTCGTAGTCGTCGTTTCGGCGATGGGCGATACCACCGACGATCTGATCGGTCTCGCACAGGGCATCGATGCTCAACCCTATCAAGCATCGTACGCTCGCGAGATGGATATGCTCCTCACCACCGGCGAACAGGTCTCGATCGCTCTGCTCGCGATGGCGTTTCAAAAACTCGGGCAGCCCGCCGTCTCCTTGACCGGCTCGCAGATCGGAATGCGCACCTCCTCCGTTCACACCAAAGGCAGAATCCTTAGCATCGATCCCTCTCGCGTCATTCAAGAGCTCGACAGCGGCAAGGTCGTCGTCGCCGCCGGCTTCCAAGGCATCGATAAGTTCGGCGATCCCGTCACCCTCGGACGCGGCGGTTCCGATACCTCCGCCGTCGCTATCGCAGGCGCCCTCAAGGCCGATACATGCGAAATCTTCACCGACGTCGACGGAATTTATTCTGCCGACCCGCGCATCGTCAAAGGCGCTCGCAAAATGCAGGAGATCACCTACTATGAGATGCTCGAGATGGCTCGGCTCGGCGCAGGAGTAATGCAGCCGCGTTCGGTCGAGGTCGGGCAATACTTCAACATTCCGATCCATGTCAGATCAACTTTCACCGATACGCCCGGCACCATCATCAGGGAGGATTACACAATGGAGGAGAAAGGTTTCATAATCCGCGGCGTCGCTCACGACGAGAAGGTTGCCAAGTTTGCGATCCTCGGCGTCCCCAATCAGCCCGGCGTTGCTCATAAAGTGTTCGCGTCTCTGTCGGACGCCAATATCGACGTCGATATGATCGTGCAGAGCATTCGCAATGTCGATCAGAACATCACCGACATAGTCTTCACGGTCGAACAAAATTACGTCGGCGAAGCCAAGCGCGTCATCGACGGAGTGGCTGAGAAGCTCGGAGCGATCGGCGTGGTGGTCGAAGAGGACGTGGCAAAAGTTTCGATAGTCGGAGCGGGAATGCTCGGGGCGCCGGGCGTGGCAGCAAGAATGTTCGGGGCGCTCGCGAAGCAAGGTGTGAACATCGACATCATCAGCACGTCGGAGATAAGTATCTCGTGCCTGATCAAAGGTGAGCAGTTGCGCACTGCCGTCAACGCAATCCACGACGAATTTTTTTCCAACGATTGAACGCTATGCTCAAGAGAAGCAAAAGGCGTGACGCCCTCCCGAAGTAAGGGCGCCCGCCTATTTTTATTTCCTCCAACAAAAAATATCAGCCGCCCAAAAAATATTATCCGCCCCAAAAATATTATCCGCACCCAAAATTTTTATAGGTTGAACAGCAAAGATAAGGGCGAGCCGCCCCCTTCGAGAGGTGGGCGCCCGTCCCCCTTCCGTCAGATACATTGGAGGAAGGGAAAATATATTCGGCGGCTGCCGATGCCGCCGCCCTCATAAATTTTCCTCGGGCGCAGAAAAAGTTTTTGGGCGTTGAAGGATAAGGGCGAGCCGCCCCCTTCGAGAGGTGGGCGCCCGTCCCCCTTCCGTCAGATACATTGGAGGAAGGGAAAATATATTCGGCGGCTGCCGATGCCGCCG
>JAFUXN010000142.1 GCA_017477125.1 Selenomonadaceae bacterium | reverse complement strand
GTGTGTGGGCGTTGAAAGGGAAGGGCGCCCGCCTCTCGAAGGGGGCGGCTCGCCCTTTTCATTTCGAGAGCAACGGTTGAGTGTGTGGGCGTTGAAAGGGAAGGGCGCCCGCCTCTCGAAGGGGGCGGCTCGCCCTTTTCAGTTTGAGATCAAAGGTTGAGTGTGTGGGCGTTGAAAGGGACGGGTGCCCGCCTCCTCATGCGGAGGCTCGCCCTTTTAAGTTTGAGATCAACGGTTAAAATATGTGGGCGGTGAAAGGCAGGGCGCCCGCCTCTCGAATGGGGCGGCTCGCCCTTGTCCATAGTAGGCAGCTAAACAGTTGAGGGGCGAAGAAAAAGTCGGGCGCTCGCCTCGGCATGGGGCGGCGCGCCCTTTTCAGTTTGAGATCAAAGGTTGAGTGTGTGGGCGGTGAAAAGTACGGGCGCCCGCCTCGGCATGGGGCGGCGCTCCCTTTTCATTTTCATGTTCAGATTAAAAAGGGCGACCGCCGACCGATAAGGCGGCTCGCCCTTTCTTTTTCTTTGATCTCAAACTGTATCTGATATTGATCAGTAGAGCGGATATTTGTTGCAGAGGGCGGCAACCCGCGCCTTCGCCTCATCTTTGATCGCGTCGTCGTTCGGAGCGTCGAGCACCATCGCTATAATGTCGGCGACCTCAATCATATCTTCCTCGACGAACCCGCGCGTCGTCAACGCCGGCGATCCCAATCTCAATCCGCTCGTCACGAACGGCGACCGCGGCTCGAACGGGATCGTATTTTTGTTGACGGTGATGTTCACCGCGTCGAGCCAATTCTGCGCTTCCTTGCCGGTGATGTCCTTGCTCGTCAGGTCGACCAACATCAGATGCGTGTCCGTCCCGCCCGAGACGATCCTAAATCCTTTCGAGCTCAACTCCGCCGCCAACGCCTTCGCATTCTTCACGACCTGCGCCGCATACTGTTTAAACTCCGGCTTGAGCGCCTCGCCCAACGCCACCGCTTTCGCCGCTATCACATGCATCAACGGTCCGCCTTGGATTCCCGGGAACACCGCTTTATTAAATTGCTTGCCGAACTCGAAACTCTTGCACAGGATCATTCCTCCGCGCGGACCTCGCAACGTCTTGTGGGTGGTGGTGGTGACGACGTCGGCGAACGGGAGCGGGCTGGGATGTTGACCGCCTGCGACCAGTCCCGCGATGTGCGCGATGTCAACCATCAGATATGCGTCGACCGATTTAGCAATCGCCGATAATCTTTCGAAGTCGAGCACTCTCGAATAAGCCGACGCGCCCGCCACGATCATTTTCGGTCGACACTCATGCGCCTTCTCGTCGAGCGCATCATAATCGATCGTTTCGGTCTCACGGCTCACTCCGTACGGCACGATCTTGAAATACTTGCCGCTCATGTTGACGGGACTGCCGTGCGTCAAATGCCCGCCGTCGGTCAAGTTCATTCCCATGACGGTGTCGCCGGGCTGCAGGAGCGCGAAGAACACTGCCATGTTCGCTTGAGCGCCGCTGTGCGGTTGAACGTTGGCGTACTCGCAATCGAAAAGTTCTTCGGCGCGATCGATCGCCAACTGCTCAACGACGTCAACATACTCGCAACCGCCGTAGTATCTTTTGCCCGGGTAGCCCTCGGCATATTTATTGGTGAGCACACTGCCCTGCGCCTCGAGCACGGCGCGGCTGACAATGTTTTCGGACGCAATCAGCTCGAGCTTGGTGCGCTGACGGTTGAGCTCGCCCTCGATAGCGTCAAACACTGCGCGATCAACATTCTGCAATTCGTTCATCAAATCCACTCCTCAAATTATGGTTTCGAGCTGATCAATCGTGATCGAGCCCGCGCGGAGGATTTTCATGCTTTCGACGTCGAGAATGGTCGACGCCTGCCCCAATCGACACTCGCCGCCGTCGAGCACCAGCGGGATCAATCCGTTGAGCTCGTCGAGTACGTCTTGAGCACTCGACGGACTGTGATGCCCCGATCGATTTGCACTCGGCGCGGCAATCGGGACTCCCGCCGCATTGATCAGCGCTAGAGCAATATCATTATCGGGCATCCTGATCCCGACGGTCGAAAGCCCGCACGTCACTTCGTCGGGCACGACCGATCTCTTGGGCAGGATCAGCGTCAACGGTCCCGGCAAAAATTTTTCGATCAACCGTTGAGCGAGCGGCGAGACGTGCGCGATCCGATCGATCATCTCAACGCTCGACACGTGCAGGCTCAACGGTTTGTCCGACGGTCGCCCTTTGACGGCGAAAATTTTTTGGCACGCGATGGGATCGAGACCGTCGGCGCCGAGTCCGTAGACGGTTTCGGTCGGGAACGCCACCGGCTCCCCGCGACGGATCAATTCGCCCGCCTCGATTATGATTGGGTCGTTGACGGTTGAGACTTTGATCAGTCGCGTGCGCATTTCTTGTAAGCGAGAATGATCCGCTCGATGCCGATCAGATCCCAAATCATATTGATCGGATCGAATTGACCGTTGGCTTCGAGCATTTTGCGAATGGGCTCGGACTGATCGACGCCGACCTCGAGCGCGAGAAAACCGTCGGGCTTGAGCAACGGTGCCGCCCCGTCGATGATCCGCTGATAATATTTGAGCCCGTCGGTTCCGCCGTCGAGCGCAAGGCGCGGCTCGTACCTTGACACTTCGGGCTGAAGCTCGTCGATGACGGCGGTGGGAATGTAAGGCGGATTGGAAAGGATCGCGTCATAAGTTTTGCCGACGAGCGGCTCGGTGAGATTGCCCTCGAACAGATTGAGCCGATTGGCGACGCCGAACTTCTCTGCGTTTGAGCGAGCGACGGCGATGGCGGGCTTACTGATATCGGTGGCGTCGGCGGTGGCGTTGTCGAGGTAGTGGAGCATGGAGACGGCGATTGAGCCGGAGCCGGTACCGATGTCGGCGACAGTTATATTAGATTTGATCTGACCAAGCATCTCGATTGAGAGCTGAACCATGATCTCGGTTTCGGGGCGCGGGATCAGGACGTCGGGGGTGATGTTGAACTCGAGCCCCATGAACTCCTTGATGCCGATCAATTGAGCGACCGGCACATGAGCGGCGCGGCGGTGAACCAAATTCTTATAAGTGCTGATGTCGTCGTCGACGAGGTTGAGGTCGAGATGGACGTAGAGATAAAGCCGGCGCATGCGCAGGACATGAGCGAGCAACACTTCGGCGTCGAGGCGCGCCTCATCGATTCCGTTTTGCGTCAAGAACTCGGTCGCTCGACGCAATAAATTTTGTATCGTCAATATCATTCACCTCTCTGTTCTTTATAGTTGATGTCGGCAAATTGCAAGGCGTTCAGAGTTTCAACTGTTGGCGAATGATCTTCTCCGCCGCCTCGAACGCTTGAGGCAAGGCGTCGGGATTCTTGCCGCCCGCTTGAGCCATGTCGGGACGCCCGCCGCCTCCTCCTCCTACTGCCTTCGCCGCCTCTTTGACGATCTTGCCGGCGTTGATCCCCAACGCCACCGCCGCCTTGTCAGCCTTCGCCACCAGGCTCACTCGACCGTCGTTCACCGCCGCCAACATCACCACGCCCGTATCGAGCTTGTCAACAATGAAGTCCGCCATGCTGCGGAGCTCGTCCATGTCTTTCGCGTTCGCCTTGCCCGCCACAAATTTCACCGCGCCGAGCTCCTCCACGCCCATCAATAATTTCTGCGCGTCGGCTTTCTCCTCCATCGCGTGAACCTCGTCGAGCTCCTTCTTCATCGAACGATTGTCCGCTATCAATCTGTCAAGCTGATTGGGTATGTTCTCGACCGACGCCTTTAGCAATGTCGCCACCGTCGACAGCATTGCCGTTTGACGATTCGCATCTGCCAACGCCGCCCGTCCCGTGATCGCTTCGATGCGTCGGACGCCCGCCGCAACTCCCATTTCGCTCACGATCTTGAACCGACCGATCTGCCCCACGTTCTTCACATGCGATCCGCCGCACAGCTCGCAACTGAATCCCGGCACCGTCACCACGCGCACAACATCGCCGTACTTCTCGCCGAACAACGCCATCGCTCCAAGTTTCTTCGCCTCGTCGATCGCCATGTGTGCGATCCCAACGTCCTCGCTCTTGAGTATCTCCTCGTTGACCAGCTCCTCAACGTCCGCCAATTGCTGATCCGTCACCGGCTCGAAATTCGAGAAGTCAAAGCGCAACCGTTCGGGCGTCACCAATGACCCCGCCTGATGCACTTGATCGCCCACCACTTTCCTCAACGCCGCCTGCAATAAATGCGTCGCCGTATGGTTCCGCGCGGAGCTCAACTTCTTCTCGAGATCGATCTTGATCTCAACCGCATCGCCGACTTTCAACTGCCCTTCCTCGACGTACGCAATATGATACACCGTGCCGTCGGGCAACTTCTTCGCATTCGACACCTTGATCCGACCAAGCTCGCTGATCAATTGCCCTTGATCACCAACCTGACCGCCGCCCTCCGCATAGAACGGAGTTGTGTCGAGAATGACGCCCGCCTCGTCGCCGTCGTGTATCTCGTCGACCAATGCGCCGTCCTTCCAAATCGCCGCAACCTTTGAGCTCGTCGCCTTCTCGTCGACCGTCAAATGACTGATGTCGATCCCCGACAGATCGGGAACGTCAAAGCGCTGATTCTCCGCTCGCGCCGCACGCGCACGTTGACGCTGCTCGTCCATCGCCCGATCAAAGCCGTCCTTGTCGAGCGTCAAACCGTTCTCCTCAAGTATCTCAGCCGTCAATTCGAACGGGAAGCCGTAAGTGTCATAAAGACGGAAGCCGATCGCGCCGTCGAGAATTTTTTTGCCGTCAGCTTTGACCGCATCGATCTCCCGACCGAGCATCTCTATGCCCTGCGCCAGCGTCGCCGCAAATCGATCCTCCTCAAGCCGAATAACTTTCTTGATATAGTCCCGATTGTTGGCAAGCCCGTCGAAGTCCGGCGCGCCGTCGTAAATCTTCGCCACCGCATCAACCGCGCCCTCAAGGAACGCATCTTTGATCCCGAGCATTCGACCATGCCTGATCGCTCGACGAAGGATTCGACGCAACACGTAGCCGCGTCCCTCGTTCGAAGGCAGTATCCCGTCCATCACCATGATCGCCATGCTCCGCGCGTGGTCGGCTATCACCTTCAACGATATGTCCTTTTGAGCGTCGGCGCCATACTCCACGCCGCTCACCTTCGACGTGTATTCGATGATCGGGAACAGCAGATCGGTTTCGAAGTTCGACATCTTATGTTGAAGTACCGACGCAAGACGCTCGAGCCCCGCGCCAGTGTCGATGTTCTTCTTGGCAAGCGGCACATATTGACCGTCTTCGGTGCGATCGTATTGAGTGAAGACCAAATTCCAAATCTCAAGGAACCGATCGCAATCACAGCCCGGCGCGCAATCGGGTCGACCGCAACCGCGTTCCTCGCCGAGATCGATGTAAATCTCCGAGTCGGGACCGCACGGTCCGGGACCGATCTCCCAAAAATTATCTTCGAGCCGCACGATCCGATCCTTCGTCAGCCCCGGCTGCTTGAGCCAGATCGCTTCCGCCTCATCGTCTTTCGGATAGATCGACACCCACAACTTTTCGCGCGGCAACTCGCAGACTTCGGTTAGGAACTCCCACGCCCATGGGATCGCGCTCTCTTTGAAATAATCTCCAAATGAAAAATTCCCGAGCATCTCGAAATACGTCTGGTGGCGCGCGGTGCGTCCGACGTTCTCGATGTCGCCGGTACGGACACAGCGTTGGCACGTCGCAATCCGAACGCGCGGCGGCTTCATCTTGCCGGTGAAGAACGCTTTGAACGGCGCCATGCCCGCTCCGATCATCAACAATGTCGGATCGTTCTCGGGGATCAGTGACGCGCTCGGCAGACGCAGATGCCCGCATTTCTGCTCGAAAAACTTTAAGAAGGCTTCTCTCAATTGATTGCCGGTCATGTACTTCAAACTATCAACCTCCGTGACTAAAGCTGTCGATATTCGAGTAATTATATTGGTTTGCAGATCGAATGTCAAAAAAAAATAAGGGCGCTCGCTCCTTCGGCGGTTCGCCCTTATACATTTCGATCACAAAAATTATTTTCGAGCGACGGGCGGAGGAGTAGTGCCCGGGTTGTAGGGAGGCGCCGGCGATTGGTACGGAGGCGCCACCGGTTGATATGGCGGCGACGGATTGTTCTGCTCGCTCGGATTTTTGATCGGCGTGCGCTTGTTCGGGATCGCCGTCGATGCCGTCCGCCTCTCAATCTGCTTTGGCTTCTCCGCTTCCTTCGGAGGCTCCGCCGGCTTGCGCTCCACCACTCGCGGCGTGTCCGATTGCTCGGGATTGTCCTTCATCACAGAGTCCTTGAACTTGTCCCAGAAGTTTTGATCGTCCGATTCATACCTCTCAAACTGCACCGCTGCCTCCGCCGTCGATGCCGTGCCGACAGCGAAGACCAAGGAACTTATTGTCAGCGCAGTCAGGAATAAATTCTTCGCTGTCGTTTTCATCAACATCAATCGCCCTTCAGTCCAAAATTTTATTCATAGCGAGGCGGCTTGCG
>JAFUXN010000141.1 GCA_017477125.1 Selenomonadaceae bacterium | reverse complement strand
GTACATCTGATGGTCGAGCACCCCGAAACCCAATTGAAATCGTTCGCCGACGCGGGCGCCGACATCATCACCTTCCACGTCGAGGTTGCGCCCCACGCTCACCGCGTCATTCAACAGATTCATGATCTCGGTTGCAAGGCGGGCGTGGCGCTCAACCCGGGCACTTCGCTGTCGATGGTTGAGGAGCTCGTCGAGTTCGCCGATCTGATCCTGGTTATGACGGTCAACCCCGGCTACGGCGGACAGAAATTTATCGAGTCGCAGCTTGGCAAAATCCACATGCTCTATCACATGATCGCCGAGCTCGAAGTTGATTGCGATATCGAGGTCGACGGCGGCATCAACGCCGAAACTTCGGTGCAGGTTCGCGAGGCGGGCGCCAACATTTTGGTCGCGGGCTCTGCTGTCTACGGCGCGCCCGACATCGCTCAAGCGATCAAGGACATTCGCGGTCAAGAGATCATCCATCATCATCACGACGACGAAGATGAGGAACGTTGACATGATACCTAACCCCCCCCCATCTGATCTCCCAACAAAGATCAGATTCGATGAGTCGTTCTTCGAAGAGGAGGAGCGTTGCAATTTCCATGTCTCGCGCAGGCGCAAAGAGCTTTGGGCGATACTGCTCGACCTGTGGCAGGAATTTGATCGGGTCTGCAGGAAGTACAATCTGACGTATTATCTTGACGGCGGAACCTTACTCGGCGCCGTTCGACATAAGGGTTTTATCCCTTGGGACGACGATATAGATCTGGCTATGTTCCGTAAGGACTACAACAAATTGTTGGAGATCGGACCGACGGAGTTTAAGCACCCGTATTTCTTTCAGCACGGCTTCAATGAACCGCGTTACTGCTATGCGCACCATGTCAAGATAAGAAATGCCTTAACGTTGGGGGAGAGCGGCAGCTTGTTGGCTATTCCGCTGAATCATGGCGTCTTCTTGGATGTGTTTGCCCTTGATGTGTTCAATGACGATCCCGATAAGGTTCAGGCTCAAGAGCTGGAACTTCGTGAGTATCACCGATTGATGTATTCGATTGTCAAGCAGTTCAAGGTGAGTACACTCGCCACCGACGACGCTACGAAGAAATTGTACGAGGCTTTGTTGCACCTTCATCGTCAATTTGAGGAGTGTGCATCCAGATATGAAAATGAACAGACCTCAAGTGTGGCGAATTTTATTCTCTTTTTCAATATGAATCACAGAAGAACGCATGAGGTAAAAAATTTCGGCGAGCCGCTCTATGTTCCGTTCGAATCGTTCAACGCTCCAATTCCGTCGAATGCCGACGCGGTGTTGAGAGATGCCTACGGCGATGATTACATGACGCCGAAGCAGGGTGCTCCAAGTTTCCACGGCGATCTGTTCTTCGACGCGCGTCACTCACACGCTGAAGTTCTCGGAAACATCATCGAGAGCTTGCGTCTCAAATAATCAACTTTATCGATCAAATTAAAAGGAGGCTGCCCGCCCGTCGGCAGGTGCCTCCTCTTTTTTATGTGTCGTAAACTCCGCGCGGAGCCGTCGAGCGATCAGAGACCCTTAGCCTTGCGAACTTCCTGCAGTTTCGGTCCCATGATGCGCTTGTAAGCCTCAACGCCCGGCTGATTGAACGCATCAACGTTCGCCAACTCGCCCTCGTACGCTACCGACATCGCCAGCATGTACAGCAGTTCGCCCAGATGATATTCGTTGAGCTCCGGCAACGAGAAGCACGCATTGAAACGACCGTCGGACTTCAACGCGTCCGCATTCGACTGACGCGCCACCTCAAGCGCCTCGCTCATCGTCACGCCCGAGATGTCCGCCAACTTCTTCGCCTCGGGGAACGCATTCGGGATCACCAGATCATTCTCCCAGTTCTCGACCTTAATAAACTGCACAATCTTGTCGAGCGCGCCTTCCTGATGCTGTTGCGTCTGCGAATGCATGTCCGTCGTGCCGACCGCCACCAGCGGCGTGCGTCCGTAGTTGACAACGTTGCCGTCCTTGTCGAACTTCTTGCCGAGTGACTCTGCCAGCAACTGAATGTACCACTCCGAAACCGATTTGAGATAATCGCCGTACGGCATCATCACTTCGATGTTGCGACCATGCTTCTGCGCCGCCGCAAACTTCAACGCCGCATTCAACATCGCCGGATTCTGCCAGATATCTTCGTTCTGACATGCTTTGTCCATATCCTGCGCGCCCTTGAGGAACGCCCAGATGTCGATGCCCGCGACCGCCGCCATCGTCAAGCCGACTTCGCAGAAGATCGTAAAGCGTCCGCCCACGCCGTCGGGTACGCTGAAAGTCTCCCAACCGTTGTCGCACGCCAACTGCTTGAGCAGAGTCTTCTTCTCCATGTTGGGATCGGTCACTGCCACGACCTCAACATCGATCTCGTCGACCTTCTTGAGCGCGTCGTAGATCACCATGAAGTTGCTCATCGTGTCGAGCGTGCCGCCCGATTTCGAGATGCAGATCAACATCACTTTGAATTTGCGGCGCGGACCATGCTCATGATGAATGTGCTCATGATAGTTGCGATCGTGAGTGCGGATCGCCTCGTGCTCGGTCTCATCGTCGTGATGATTTTTGAAGAACGGAGGAGGCGGCGGCGGGCAACACGGCTCGAACTTCGGTCCATGCGCCAACGCGATCAGATGATTGATCAGATCATTCGTCCGACGCGGGTCGATGTTTTGTCCGCTGAAGTAAATCCTCGGAAGTCCCTTGCGCTCTTCGGTCGACCACGCATTCCAGAACTCGCCGCAGAACACATCGAACAGCACCTTGTTGCCAAGGAACGAGCCGCCGATGCCCAGCGACACCACCGCGTCCACATTGTTGCGAACGTGCTCGGTGAGCTTGCGGAGTTTTGCCAGCGATTGCGGCGAATTGAGATTGCCGTCCTCAACGTAGGGCAGTTGAGAGAAGTAAACCTTCTCGGGCGTGCCGTCCTTCGACAGATGCGCTTTGATGAATCCCTCTTTGCGCATGACTTTCATCGCCTCATGCGCCTTCTTCAAATCCTCTGCATAACTGTCGAGATCAGCCTGAGTGACTTTGCCCTCGCCGAACAGATTATCGTAATCGAACGAGAAGCCGGACTTCAATTTGAGTGCCATATATCAAGTCTCCTTCCTATGCATTACGAATCGCTTTCAACAGTTCTTCGGTTTTCTGCTTCAACAGCTCCGCGTTGCCGCGCGTCTCGACGTTCAATCGAATGTAAGGCTCGGTCTGCGAACCGCGCAAATTAAATCTCCAATCGGCAAAGTTGATGCTCACCCCGTCGGTGTGATCGACCTCGCCGCCCTTCGCATACGCCGCTTCGATCCGATCCATGATCTCCTTGACCATCGCCACGCTCGAAACTTTTGTGTTGACCTCGCCGCTGATCGGGAACCGCGCTTGCCGCTCCTCGACCATGCTCGATAACGTCTTGCCGGTTTGGCTCATCAGCTCGAGCACCAACAGCCACGGGATCATGCCGCTGTCGCAGAAGTAGAAATCTCTGAAGTAATGGTGCGACGCCATTTCGCCGCCGTACACGCCGCCGACCTCGCGCAACTTCGTCTTCATGTACGTGTGCCCCGATCGACACATGAAACGTTCGCCGCCCGCTTGATCAACTATCTCCTCGGTGTTCCAGATCACGCGCGGCTCGTAAACGATCTTTGCGCCCTTGTTCTTCGACAGAAATTCTTGAGCGAGCAGCCCGACCATGTAGTAGCCTTCGATGAAGCCGCCCTCCTCGTCGAACATGAAACAACGATCGAAATCGCCGTCGAAAGCAATGCCGCACGCCGCGCCGTTGTCGACCACGACCTTCGCCGTCTCATGTCGAGCGTCGGGCAACAGAGGATTCGGGACGCCGTTCGGGAAGAAACCGTTGGGATCGTTGTGCACCTTGATCATTTTGAACGGCAGAACCTTCTCGAGCTCGTTGATGACCGTGCCCGCCGCGCCGTTGCCGGTGTTGACGACGATCTTAAACGGCTTAAGATGATCAACGTCGACATAGCTCAACAGGCATTTGATGTAATCTCTCATCACATCGATCTTGGTGATCGTGCCGGTCGCCACCCGCGGCGTCCAATCATAACTCTCATCGTTGAGCTTATCGCGCAATGTGTTCATGCCTGTCGTCGGTCCGATCGGTCGAACGCCTTTGCCGACGAACTTCATGCCGTTGTACTCTTGAGGGTTATGACTGGCGGTGATCATGATGCCGCCGTCGAAGTCGTTGAAACCGGTGGTGAAATAGATCATTTCGGTGCCGCACTCGCCGATATCAAAGACGTCGGCGCCCGCCTCGGAGAGACCGCGTGCAAGCGCATCGCTGATCGTCGGACCCGAGAGCCTTATGTCGTGACCGATTGCAATTTTTTTTGCGCCAAAGAGCTCGGGGAACACGCGCCCCACACGATATGCCAGCTCCTGATTGATTGTCTTGGGATAAATGCCGCGAACATCGTACGCTCCGAACCCGCTCACATCAATTGCCATACGCTTGCACGCCTCCATTCTTGTCGTTTCGAAGTGAATTACACTACGGATTTGACGATCTCTTGAGCTTCCTTCTGGATTTGTTTGAGGTGCTCGGCGCTCACGAAGCTCTCTGCATAGACTTTGCACATGTCTTCGGTGCCCGACGGACGAGCCGCAAACCAGCCCTTATCGGTGACGACTTTCAAGCCGCCGATCGATGCGCCGTTGCCCGGAGCCTTGGTGAATTTGTCGGTGATCGGACTGCCCGCCAACGTATCAGCTTTGAGGTTTTCGGGCGAGAGTTTGCCAAGCGCCGCCTTCTCTGCAGGAGATGCGGGCGTGTCGATGCGAGCATAGTAGAACTGCCCGAACTTATCCGTCAGCTCCTTGTGATGTTCGGACGGATTCTTGCCGGTCTTCGCGGTGATCTCGATGGCGAGCAAGTCCATAATAATGCCGTCCTTATCCGTCGTCCAGACGCTTGCGTCTTTGCACAGGAAGGAGGCTCCCGCAGACTCTTCGCCGCCAAAGCCCATCGAGCCGTCGAACAGCCCGTCGACGAACCATTTGAAGCCGACGGGAACTTCGCAAAGTTTCCTGCCGATTTCATTGGCAACGTGGTCGATAAGCGAGCTCGACACGAGCGTCTTGCCGACCATCGCATCTTTGCTCCAGCCCGGGCGATTGGTGAAGAGATATTTAATCGCGACGGCGAGATAATGATTCGGATTCATCAAACCCTGCGGCGTGACGATGCCGTGGCGGTCGTAATCGGTGTCGTTGCCGAACGCGATGTCGTACTTATCCTTGAGCGCGATAAGATTCGCCATGGCGTAGGGCGAGGAGCAGTCCATGCGAACTTTGCCGTCGTGATCCTTCGGCATAAAACTGAAGGTGTAATCGATTTTGGGGTTGACGACTGTGATGGGGTTCTTGATCTTATAAATTTCGTTGATGAGCTCCCAGTAGTAAATACCGGAGCCGCCGAGCGGGTCGGCGCCGACCTTCAGACCGGAGTTAACAACGGCGTCCATGTCGATAACTCTGGCGAGCGCCTCGACGTAGGGACGCATGTAATCGACGAACTTTACGTTGTCGAGCTTAATGGCGCGCTCGAAGGGGACGCGTTTAATTTTGCCGACGCCCTCTTTGATCAACTCGTTGGCGCGGTTCTGAATTTTGGTAGTCGCCTCGGCGCTGGCGGGACCGCCGGTAATCGGGTCGTACTTGATTCCGCCGTCAGTCGGAGGATTATGCGAAGGCGTGATAACGATACCGTCCGCCTTATTAGCCTCTTTGCGCTCGTAATTGTGGGCGAGGATAATGCGCGAAACGACGGGCGTGGGTACGGGCAGGAAATTTGTCTGCAGAATGACTTCGACGCCGGCGGCGGCAAGAACTTCGACGCAGGAACGGAGCGCGGGCTCGGAAAGGGCGTGAGTGTCGGCGCCAATGTAGAGCGGACCCTTGACGCCTTCAGCGGCGCGATGCTCGACGACCGCTTGAGCAATCGCAAGGATGTGCTCCTCGTTGAAGCTGTTCTTGGACGAGCAGCCGCGATGTCCCGAAGTGCCGAACGCAACCTTGTTGGTCGGGTTTTCGGGATCGGGTTTGAGAGTGTAGTAATCGCTGATCAATGCCGGAATGTTGACGACGTCCTGCTTCTCCATGAGGAAGTTCTCCATCAATAAATCCCTCCAATCTGAAATATGAACGAATCAATCATCGTAGGAGCCGCGAATAAATTTCCGTCGGCTCATCAACTTACTATCGCTATTCGATGTCGTTTGACTATTTCCTTTCAACGGCGGCAAAAAAAATTGGACGGTCGCCCGCCCGAAATGTTTTCGATCAGAGGAGATGATAATGCGGAATGATGTCGGCGAATGAGCCGTCGGGCATGCGGAAGCCGCCCGGGATCACTCCCAACTCGACAAAGCCCAACCGTTGATACAAGTGCCGGGCATGAATGTTCGACGCCACCACCGCGTTGAATTGCAATATCCTAAATCCGAGCTCGCGCCCCTTCGTCAAACTGTGAAGAACCAATTGCTCACCGATGTGTTGACCGCGCGCGCGACTCGCCACCGCATAACTCGCATTGCTGATGTGCCCGCATCGACCTACGTTGTTCGGGTGCAAGATGTAAAGCCCGAGCACCGCGCCCGTCTCGTCGAGCGCCAAGCCCGTAAACGATTGCCCGCCGAAAAACTCGTCGCCGTTGATCTCGTCAAGCTGATCCTCTTGAGGGAAGGCAATCCCGTCCGCCACCACCTCATTCCAAACTTCGATCGCTCCCGCGATGTATTTTCGATCGTACGCCACAATCTCTATCGACATCATTTTGCCTCCAATCATTGTATTGCTTCAGTGAATGTCATCGTATCACTTCGAAATTGTAAATTCACCACGCCCGTCGGTCCGTTGCGATGCTTCGCTATGATCAGCTCCGTCAGCCCGACGTTCTCAACGTCCTCCTTATAATACGATTCCCGATAAAGGAACATCACTATGTCCGCGTCCTGCTCGAGCGATCCCGATTCCCGAAGATCACTCAACTGCGGTTTCTTCTCCGCGCGCATCTCGACCGCTCGCGACAACTGCGACAGCGCCAACACCGGTATGTCGAGCTCGCGCGCCAACGCTTTCATCGACCGAGAGATTTCCGATATCTCCTGCTGCCGATTAGCCTCCCGCGTCTGTCGAGCGCCCTGCATCAATTGAAGATAATCGATCACCAGCACGTCAAGCCCGATCTCCGCCTTCAATCGTCGCGCCCGCGCTCGCAACTCCAAGATCGTCAAGCCCGGCGTGTCGTCGATGTATAAACTCGAGCGCGCTATCCTGTCCGATGCCCGTTGGATCGATGTCCATTCCTCTTCGGATAACTGCCCGTTGTTGAGTTTCTGCGAATCGATT
This sequence comes from Selenomonadaceae bacterium, assembly GCA_017477125.1. Classification (GTDB taxonomy): domain Bacteria; phylum Bacillota; class Negativicutes; order Selenomonadales; family Selenomonadaceae; genus Quinella. The sequence goes on along the minus strand of JAFUXN010000141.1, from coordinate 18,961 downwards.
GCACTCTCCATGCTCAACAGTCGATGCCCCAATTGCTCTTTCGACATCTCGAGCGAGAACACCGCCACCGTCCCCATGCTCCCGCGCGTTTGACGCTTGCCGCTCTCGTCCGTCTTCACCCGCGCGATGTTGTTCGCTATGTTGATCGCCAACGCCGTCTTGCCCATCGAAGGACGCGCCGCCAAAATTATAAAATCCGATTTCTGCAGTCCGCCCGTCATGCGATCGAACGACGAATATCCCGTCCCGATCCCAGTCAGACGAGTGCCGCTCCCGTAAATCTTGTTCACCCGCTCGTGCACGCGCAGGATGATCGGCTGTATGTGCTCGAAAAATAATCCGCTCTCTCGAGACGCTATCGAAAATATTTTCTGCTCCGCGTCGTCAATTATGTTCGCTATCTCGCGCCGATCGGAGTACGCTTCATCGGCAAGCTCCTCGCCTATCTGTATCAGCCGCCTCAGTTTGCACTTGTCCTTGACGATCTGCGCGTGGTACATTATCCGCGCATTCGTCGGCATGCAACTGCCCAAGTACATGATGAACTGCTGTCCGCCAACTTTGTCGAGCTCGCCCGTCTTGTTCAGATGCTCGATCAACAAGACCATGTCGATGATGTTGTGTTGAGAGTAGACCTCAAGCATCGCTCGATAGATCGTCTGGTGCTCCACGCCGAAAAATTCTTCGGGCGCCAGAAATCCTTGAAGGTCGCTGATCGCTTCGCCGTCGCGGATCATCATCGCTCCAAGCACGTCTCGCTCCGCCTCCAAATTGCTCGGCAGCTTCTGCCCCTTCGCCATCGACATCACCTCGACCACGTATTCTATCACAGCCGGGAAAAATTTCAACGCGATCGCCGCCGCTTGAATTTGCCGCAACGCGATGATAAACTCAACCGCACGAAAGGAGTTGAGTTTTATGCGCGTCGTCATCGTCGGCGCCGGCAAGCTCGGATACACTACTGCCGACCTCTTGAGCCGCGAAAAATTTGAAGTCGTGGTGATCGATCACGAGGAAGAGCAGCTCGAGGCGATCAAAAATAATCTCGACGTGCTCACCATCAACGCCAACGGCGCCAGCCCCATCACCATGAACGATCCCGACGTCAACGGCGCCGATGTTTTGATCGCCGTCACCGCCTCCGACGAGGTCAACATGGTCTGTTGCATACTTGCCAAGAAGCACGGCGTTCGTCACACCATCGCCCGCATTCGGGACATGCAATTCATGGGCGAGGCGAAGGATTACGTCAAAGAGACCTTCGACATCGATTTGATGCTCAACCCCGAATTGATCACCGCCAACGAAATTCATCGCATCTTGACCATGCCCGCCGCCCTCGACGTTGAGGATTTCGCACACGGCAAGATCAGATTGTTCGAGGCGCGGATCAATGAGCGATCGAATTTAATGGGCGTGCCGATCAAAAATCTCAAACTGCCCAAGGGCGTGCTGATCGGATTGATCCTTCGCGACCACCGAATGATCATTCCGCACGGCAACGATGAACTGCTCGAACACGATAACGCATACTTCATCGGATTTCAAGAGGCGATCGAGAAATTCAGCGGGACGTTCATTCGGCAGGAGGCGGGCAAGCTCGAGCGCGTGATGATCATCGGGGCGGGGCGGATCGGTCGGACGTTGGCAGTGAAGTTGAATGAGCGCGGCGTTTATGTCAAAGTGATCGAGCGGGATCGGGAGCGTTGCGCGGAAATGGCGGAGCTGTTGACGGGCTCGAGCATCGCGATCCTCGGCGACGGGACCAACATCGATCTTTTGACGGAGGAAGGCATAGCCAACGCCGATGTCGTCGTCTGCTTGACCGAAGACGACAAGCTCAACCTGATGATGGCGCTGCTGTCCAAACACTTGGGCGCGAAACGAACGGTGGTTCGCGTTTATCGGACGGAGTATGCAGAGCTGATTGAGAAGGTCGGCGTCGATATCGTTGTGTCGGCTCGATTGTTGGCGGCGAGTGAGATATTGGCGTTCGTCCGACGCGGCGGCGTGGTGAGCGTGTCGATCCTCGAGGGCGCGAAGGCAGAGGCGGTTGAGGTCATCGTTCAGCCCGACGCCAAGGTTGCGGGCAAAAAGTTGATGGACGCGGGATTGCCGAAAGAAGGACTGGTGTGCGCATACGTGCGCGGAGGGAAGGCGGCGATCCCCAACGGTCAGACGACGTTGATGCCGGGCGATCGCGTCATTCTCTTCATCTTGACCAAACACGCTCAAAATTTTATTCAGTGGTTTAAGTGATGCGCGACAAAAAAATTATTTGCTTCCTGCTCGGTCAAGCGGCGCTGGTCATGACGTTAGCCTTCGCCTTCCCGATCATTTACTCGATCATCAATCAACGATTGGAGGTCGCGCGCTTCTTCTTCCTGCACGCCAACATCGCCGCCATGTTCAGCGCCACGTTCTTTTCGCTCGGACGCAATCACCGTCGACGCGTTGAGATCATCGATTCCGCCACGTCGATGATCGCCGTCTGGTTCGTCATGACATTGCTCGGCGCCGTCCCGTTCGTCACCGCCAATCTGCTCGATCCCGTCGATGCCATTCTCGAAACCGCCGCCGATCTCACTTCCGCCGGCGTTGATTTCCTGCCGACCGCCGCCGCATTCGAATTTAAGTTGTGGCAAGCGTCTTTGATGTGGCAGGGCTCGTTGATGTTTGTCGTGGTGCTCGTCACTCTGCTGCCGGAGGTCAGCGGCTGCTTCGGCATGGATCTCTCGCTCAGCCAAGGGCAAATCTTCAGCCCCATGCTCGGGCAAATGCTCGTCGCCGCTCGACGCAACGCTTCTGTCTATTCGCTCCTGACTCTATTATCGATCGCTTTGTTTTGGATCGCCGGGCTCGACGGTTGGAGCTCGATCGTCATGGCAATGCGTTGTCTCTCGACGGGCGGCGGTGAATTTATCGGCGTCGGCAATATTTATGTCGAATACGCCGCAACATTATCCATGCTCCTCGCCTGCGGCAATCTCCTGCTCTATTTCCGATTGTCCTACACGCTCGCGCCCCACAATAAAGTTCGACCCGCGGAGTTCAAACGCAATCTGATCGCCAACATCAAAACCTTCTACTCAAACTCTGAAGTCAAATTTTTGACGGCGCTGATCTTCTTCGGGACTTTGATCCTGTCCTACTCCCATGCGTCGTTTGTCGATGCCCTGTTTCACGTCGTTTCGTTCGTCAGCACCACCGGCATGACTTTGCCCGATATATCCGGCGTCGCCGATTCGCATCGCTTCTTCTTGTTCCTGCTCGTCGCCGTCGGAGGCTGCATGGGTTCGGTCACCGGCGGGCTCAAAGTCATTCGCATTCTCGTCCTGTTCAAGATCGCCGCCGTCGAAATCCATAAGACCATTCACCCGAACATGATGCCGTCGATCAAAGTCAACGGCTCCACCGTCCCCATGAAGGTCGTCGGGCGCATCTTGAGCTACTGCTTTCTCTGCGCGGTCACGTTGTTCGTCTGCTCCGTCATTTTGTCGTTGAGCGGTCAGCCCTTCTCGACGTCGGTCGTCATGACGCTCGCATGCTTGACCAACGTCGGAACCATGCCCGGGCTCTGCGACGCCGACACATTCATGCAATTGCCCGCATTACTAAAATTGTTCTGCTCGATCATTTTGATCGTCGGGCGCATGGAAATTTTTGCGTTCCTCATCGTCCTCTCGTCAATCAATTTTCGACAACACAAAACTCATTGGCGTTGAGCTTGAAACATAATCATTTGTTCGCGCATATCTATATCGAGGAGGTTAGTATCATGAAGAAAAAATTGTTGAAGGCGCTTGCAATCGGCGCCCTGATCCTCGGGCTCAATGCGATGCCCGCCGCCGTCGATGCCAACTCTCTGTCGAATGACGCATCGGATTTCGTTCTGCTCTCGGAAGTCGTGCCCGACGCCATTCAAGAGATTCGCTACTACTCGACTTATAACTTCGTCGGCGATCGCATTGACGGTTACACCGAGCCCGTCGCGCTCATGACGCGCGAGGCGGCGCTCGCTCTCAAGAATGTCAGCGACTACGTCATGCAGCATGGTTATCGATTGAAAATCTACGACGCTTATCGTCCGCAGAAGGCTGTCGATAATTTTGTGCGTTGGGCGGAGGACATTGACGACACCCGCATGAAAGATTACTTCTATCCGCTCGAGGACAAAACTCATCTCTTTGAGAAGGGCTATATCGATCGCTACTCGGGACATTCGCGCGGCTCGACGGTCGACCTCACGTTGTTCGACATGAGCACCGGCAAGGAGGTCGACATGGGCGGCACGTTTGATTACTTCGGCGTTAAGTCTCATCCCGATTACGTCGGCGATCTCACCGAGGCGCAACTCAACAATCGGAAGTTCCTGCGCGATGCCATGATCCGCCACGGGTTCAAGCCGCTCGAAACCGAATGGTGGCACTTCACTCTGAAGGACGAGCCTTATCCCGACACCTACTTCACCTTTGACAGCAACACCAAGAGCGTCAAAGCCGATCGGCATTCCAAGAAGGACAAGCATTCGAAGGGCGGTAAGTGATGATGCGGCTCAAAAATTTATTGTCGGCACTGATCATCGCCGTTGCATGCTTGAGCTCGACCGTTCACGCCGCCGAGTTCGAAATGATCTCCTACTCCGCTCAAGTCAAACTGCAATGGCTTGCCGCCGCCGGCATCCCCGACGCCGTCATGTACAATCAACTGCTCAACAAGCGGGACTTTTTCAATCGAGACAACCTCAACGACTTTGATCGGATCGAGAAGGTCAACGCCATCTACAACGATTTCTGCTATGCGTCGTTCATCGATTTCGTCAAAGCCAACAATTATCAGAACGTCTATGAGATCGGTTGCAGTTACTCGCCGCGCGTGGTCGCTCTCGCCAAGGCGGGTTGTAATTACGTCGGCGCGGAGCTGTCCGCCGTCGCGCTCGTTGCCGACGATCTTGCTCGTCGCGTTCTCGATAAGCGATACCATCATCAATTCGCCTACTTTGATGCGCCCGTCGTCGATCGCGCCGCCATGCTCGACTCCGCCAACTTCCTCAACGGTAAGGTCTGCGTGATCGAGCAGGGCTTGATGATCTACTTCAATCGCGATCAGATCGCCGGCATGCTCGAAAACATCAAGGCGATCCTCCATCAACATGGCGGCTGCTTCGTCACATCAAACTTCGTCCGCAAAGATTACTTCGCCGATATCGTCACTCCAATCTATGGCGCGGGCTCCGTCGATGATCTCTACTTCGAAACGAAATCCATGTACGAGGGCGTTCTGGGCGATCCCATGTACGACGATACATTCTCATCGAAGGAAGATGCCATCGCCTTCCTCAACGGGCTCGGCTTCGAAGTCAAAGAGGCTCCGCTGTTCACCGAAGAGCCCGAACTCGATTGCTTCAAAGGTTTGACCGACGAGCAGATCGGTGCACTCAAAACGCTCGGCAGGCAAAAATATATTTGGGTGCTCACATTGAAAGGATAATCGCCATGAGAAGAATCAATACCCTCAAGCCGCGGAGCTTCGACGACGTTCAGCTTGCCGCCAATTCCCTCCGTCAACAGATGCCCGTCATTCTCAACTTCGAAAACACCGACCCCAAGGACAAAACTCGTTTCATCGACTTCATCAGCGGCTCCGTCAAGGCGGTCAACGGTGAGATGTACATGATCAGCGACGACGTATATATTTGCGCGCCAACCAATGTCAGCCTCTCGCGGGACATCGACAAGAAGTCGACGTTCTGAACACCTCTTCGAAAGGAGAAGATTATCATGACCATCGAAAACATTAATGCCGATACGATCATCAGCGGCTCGTCAAATGCCGATTACATCGATAACAGCTCGCTCGCGGGCGGTGTGAGCATCGACGCGGGCGCGGGCAACGATACCGTTTACAATGACGGAACCGAAGCGACGATCATCGCGGGCGCGGGCAACGACAGCGTCACCAATTATTTCAATGCGACACTCAGTTACGCCGATCTCGGCGACGGCAACGATATCGTTTTGAATTACAGCGGCTACAATTACCTCGTCGGGGGCGACGGCAACGATGTGATCTTGAACGTCGGGCGGGCTTGCTACATTGACGGCGGCGACGGCAGTGATCTCATTCAAAGCTCCGGCAGAGAGACCACGATCCTCGGCGGCGCGGGCAGTGATACCATCACCAACCTCGGCGCCTACGCTTACATCGACGGCGGCGATGGCATTGACGTGATCGGAAACTTGGGACGCGGCTCCGACATCGCAGGCGGCGACGGCAATGATGTCATCGTCAATACTTCGCAGGGCGACGACGTTTGGATCGAAGGCGGCGCGGGCGACGACGACATCTATAATTACGCTTACAACGTCACCATCGCGGGCGGCGGCGGCGACGATCTGATCAACAATTACGGCGCGCTCGGCGTGCTCGTCGGTGCGGGCGAAGGCAATGATACCATCGTCAATTGGGTCTACAGTTCGGGCAGCACTCTCCACGGCGGTCCCGGCGATGATGTGATCCAATTGGCGGGCGGCTTCGAAGTGATCAGCTACACCGACGGCGACGGCAACGATACCGTCTACGGCTCGACGGGCAAGACGCAAACGGGCTTCGACTACGACGAGGCGGTTATTTCCGACGACGGCGCCGATCTCATTCTCAATGTCGGCAGCGGCTCCGTCACCTTCAAAGATTACTTCATAAACACTGCCACCGATCAGCTCGCAGATATCCTCGAGCCCAAATCCGTGACAGAGATCGGCGAGTTTGAGGAGGAGCCGGCTTTCGTCGCTTCGAAGTTCAACAAGGTGATCTCCGCCGCCGACAAGAGCAGGCATCGTTCGTCGACAAAATAATTGCGCTGAAGGAGGGCTCCATTTGTCAAGCACCATGACCAATGCGGAGATCGCTGCCAATCTGCTGACCTATATCAATACATATGTCGGCTATGACAGCGACACCAAAACCGTCAACGTCGATCTCCAATCGTTTGTCTCCAACATTCAACCTCAACTTGCCACCGTCCGCGCGGCGTTCACTTCGGCAGTCATGGGCACCTACGAGGGCGCCGACGATTATACTCTCAACTCCGCAGAAGAACTTGCCGCCGCCGTCGCCGTCATCGGTGAACCCATCGACAACATGTTGACGACGCTCGCGGGCGTTCAAGCCTCCGATCTGCTCGGCAATGCTGAGGCTGTCGGCAGGCTCCTCGCCTATTACATCGTTCAATGGCGAAGTGCGGAGAATTATGATCCCGTCGGCGGACTGCTCGATCAGATGAATGAACTGCTCGATGCCGATTCGCAAGAGGCTATCGCAAACAACATCAATCAAGCCATCGTCATGCCGTTCGTTCAGACGCGCGGCATTCAGACCGTCGCCGATCAACTTGCCAACGGTTTTTCCGAAGGTAGCATCGATCTCACCGGCGGGCTCGTCTTGCTTCCCGCGCTCACCGACATGATTGACGACGACTCTCGCGCCAACATCAGAGAGATCATCGGCATCATCACCAATACGCTCAAGGATCAGATTCTCGCCGACGGCAACGACCTCGCGCCCAACCGTTTCAACATCGCGCTCAACGGCGGCATCGTCACTTTCAACCCCAATATCCTCAGCGTCTATATCACCGATCTCGACGCGTTGGGGACTTCTTCTTTGCAACCGATCGATGCGTCGGAGGACACCGTTGGAGCCTTCCGCATTCTGCTCGCGGGCAATCTCGACGGTTCGGAAGGCGAAAGTCTGATCGGCTCGAGCGGCAACGACATCATCATCGCGGGCGGTTATGATACCGTCGACGGCAACGGCGGCAATGATCTCATCGTCATCGAAGACGGCAGCTCGACCGTCGAGACGGGAACGATCACCGATCCCAACAGCGGCTTCGAATATACCACCGTCACCGGCTCGATCTATAAGGACAATCACACGCAACAGGTGATCGGCATCGCAACGGTCGGCACTTCGACGGTGATTGGTTTCGAAACGGGTTGGGAGAGCGACGAAGGCGATCCCGATCTGATCTTTGCCGACAACATCAACGTCTTGACTTTCGACTTCGACGACAACGGTTTGATCGTCAATGACGGTGCGGGCTCATTGATCCTTGCCGCCGATGTTTTCTCAACCGTTGCCGACCTTCTGATCAATGATACCAAGGCGAGGGTGATCAATGACAATCAAACTGTCGAGGCGACGGACGCCGATCGATATTATCTGCCTCAAGGCTCGGTGCTCACCAACGTCACCGGCACCGTCGACATCGACGATTGCAGATTCTCCACAAGCGGCAACCTCACCGTTAACGGCGGCACTTATACTTTCGCCGACGGCTCCGCTTATTGGTTCGCCGCCTCCGCTTACGGCTTGAGCGCGGGCGATACCGTTTCCGTCGGCGACCTTTGGAGCGATCCCGACGCCGCCAAGGTCTATCGCGTTTCGGACGACGGAACTCAGATCATTCGCGACGAGGACGGCACCGTCGTTTACGAGGGCGATCCTTCAACATTGGCGTCCATGAATATCGGTCCGATCACCTTCGCCGATTATTACGGCGGGCAGATCGCTACGGGCGTTCAAACCTTCATCACCAAATATGTATCCTTCGACGGCAATCAGCTCATCGTCAATGCCGATCAACTTCAAGCCGATATCAAGGCGGGCATCGAAGGTTACCGCAACGAACTCGAAGGCGCCGCTGTCGATGTTGCCGTCCAATATCTCAGCAGTACCGTCGCCAATATCCTCGGCATCAACGTTTCCTTCGATTACCTCTTGAGCCAAGACGCCATCGACCGCCTGAAAAATAATATCTCCGCCAAAATGCAGGATACCGATAACGCCGCCGATGCCATCATTGCCGACCTCGATGAGTATTCAAGCGGCGTCGGGCTCTATGAGTGGATTTACGCGAAAGTTTTCGTGCCCTTGCAGGAAGAATACGGTCTGCAGGAGTTCGGGCGCGGGTTCGTTGATGTGGTCGATGAAAACAATAATTTCGTTATGAGCCGTTGGCTCGACCTCGCCAAGCCTCTGCTCGCCGATCAGTTCTCAAACGAGTACACCGGTAAAGTCCTCGCCGCCAATATCGATGCCGTCGGTCAATATCTCATCAATAAAATCCGCGCGGACGGCGGCGGCGACGGCGTGGTCAATGTCATTTTCGACGGCGAAGATGCTGCCGCACTCGACGTTTTCCTCACGCCTTTGGACAGCCTCGGCAATACCGTCGGCAATATCCTCGACGCCTCCGACTCCACCGTCGATACTTGGATGTTCTCAAAGACGGCGGGCGATTCCATCACGGGCTCGCCTCAAAGCGATTTCATTTACGTCGATAATGCCGCCACCATCAACGGTAACGGCGGGCTCGATGTCATCACCTTTACAAGCGACGGTTCGCGTCAGGTGCTCAACATTTCAGCCGAAGACGAGTCTACCGTCATAGGCTTCGAGTACGATGTCGACGTGCTCAATATCGACCCCTATGAGTTTTTCGAGCTCCGCGTTAAGATCGATTTCGACGATGACGGCTTGACCGTATTCGACGGCGACGGCTCAATCTTCCTGCCCGTTGCCGATTTCGATACCGTCAGCGCCAACCTCCTCGTTCAAGATCAACACGTCACCGCCATCAACAAAAATCAATCAGTCGATGCCACGGGCGCCGATCGCTATATGCTCTGCGATGCCGCCACCCTCGGCAACTTCACCGGCAAGGCGATCGTCAATGACATAACCTTCAGCGTCACCTCCCCCGTCAGCATCGTTGCGCTCGAGCGCGCCAACAGAGGCAATCGGATCGTCAACGGCATCTTCGGCGTCAGCGCCAACGACACGGTCAAGCTCGCCAACTCCGACGGCGCAAACGAGATCACTTATGTCGTCAACGCCGACGGTACGGAGATCACTCGCGCAGACAACGGGCGCGTCGTGTGGGAGGGCACCGCCGAAGAATTTGCCGCGCTCGACTTCCTCACCGTCGATTATCAAGAGTACTACGGAGGCATCTTCACCGCTCACGTTGAGGCTCTGCTCGATCAGTATGTCACCTTCGACGACGGCAACGTCACCATCGACAGAAAATCTTTCAGAGAAAATCTTGCCGCGCGCATCACTCGCTTGACCGCGCAACTCGATTCCGATTCGACCGTCGAAGATGCGCTCAACATTCTCGTCAACGATCTCAATACTCAATTCGACGTCGATCTCACAGAAGCGTTCAGCGCTCAAGTCCTCGGCGCAATCCAAACTCAAATGTCCGCTGCGATCGAGCAAGGCAACAATCCGTTCACCGCCGCCTTCGGTCTGCTCACGGGTTTGCTCTCGCCCATCGCTCATGCATTTTGGGATTCGACCTCGCGCCTCGGCGTTCAGACCTTCGCCGCCGACGAAGCCAATCTGTTCAGCGGCAACGGCTCGATCATTGAGAACCTCGGCATCGATCCTCTCCTGCAGGAACTGTTCAATACTCGCTCCGCGCGGAGAATGGTGCATAACGTCGTCGAAGATTACCGCGAACGCTTCCTTGACGAGTTCGACGACGGGCATCTCAATCTGATCATTCAATCCGCCGACGAGACAATCAATCACTCCATGTTCCTCGGGGCGCCCGATCCCGCTGTCATTGCCACCGTCGCCGGCGACATCAACGTCATCATGAACAGCTTCGAAGGCAGCACGCCTCAAGTGCTCGTGGGCACCGACGGCAATGATGCTTTCCACGTCGGGGCGGGCGATACCGTTTACGCCGGCGCGGGTCATGATCGGATCATCTTCGCCGACGGCGACACCTCCATCAACGCCACCATCAATTTCGATTCGAGTACGCCCCTCGAGATCACGAGCTCCCGATTCAACGATGCTCACTCTCGACAGACGGTCGTGCTCGAGGACGGCAACAACGCCACGGTCTCGGGCTTCGAAGTCGGTTGGTCGATCGACGGCGGCGAAACCGATCTGATCAGCGTCGACAACATCAACGACCTGACATTTGACTTTGACGATGACGGCTTGATCATTTCGAACGGCAACGGTTCATTGTTCCTCGCCTCCAACGACGCGGCGATGATCCCGACCGTCAATCCGAACGCGATCAGCGACAGCCGCACTCCGTCATCGACCGTCAGCACCGATCTTTGGATCAACGGTTTGAAGGCGACGGCGATCAACGCCAATCAGACCATCGATGCCACAGGCGCCGATTACTACTTCCTGCTCGACGATGCCACGGTCAACGGCGCGGACTCTCTCGCTCATATCATTCACATTGGAAAGGTGGAAGGGCAATTGATTAATAACACCCTCGACAACACTCTCATCAGCGGCACCGACGCCGACGATACGATCATCAACAGCGGCTCGAACGTCACCATCGACGGCGCGGGCGGCGACGATCTGATCACTCTGTCGAGCGCCGATCGCGAATTCGTCGTGCTCGATACCGATACCGCCGCGACGGTCACAGGTTTCGAAACGGGCTGGTCGATCGACGGCGGCGAGACCGATATGATCACCGTCGACGCCCCCAACGATTTGACATTCGACTTCGACGACAACGGTTTGATCGTCAACGACGGCGACGGTTCATTGCTTCTCAACGATGCGGAGCTCTCAACCCTCAGCGCCGATCTCTTGATCAATGATCAAAAGGTCACCGCCGTCAACGCCGCTCAATCGCTCGATGCCAACGGAGCCGATCATTATTTCCTCGACGACGGCTCAACGTTGAAGGGCTTCACGGGATCGGCGGTCATCAACGATTACATGATCACCACCAACGCCACGCTCGATATCGTCGCCGAAGAACGCTCAACAGGCGCGCGTCTGCTCAACGAGATTTACGGCTTGAGCGCGGGAGATTCGATCACGACCGCGCTTGCCGACGGCTCCGATCCCACGACTTATGTCGTCAGCGACGACGGCACATCGCTCACTCGAGTCGATACCGGCACCGTGCTCTGGACGGGCACCGCCGAAGAGTTGAGCGAGCTGAACTTCCTCGATGTTGAGTACATCGACTATTACTCAGAGCTGTTGGAGAACGCGATCAACAACGTCATAAGCCGCTACGTCACCTTCGACGGCGATAACCTCACCATCGACGGCACTTCGTTCCGATCCGATGTTCATTCTCAACTCGCCATCGCGCGTCAATCGCTCAGCTCCCTCGAAAACCCCACCGCCGACAACGTCATTGAGCTGCTCGATGGCATTGTTCAAAACGTGTTCGGTGAAGATGTCGTGCTCTCCTATATCCTCAACGACGAGACCATGACGCGTCTCACCGCGCGGATCACTTCTTGGATCGAGAACGGCACCGATCCGTTTGCGGCGCTCGGCGCGCTCATCGATACGCCCGCAGGCTTCTCGAATTTCGTCCGCAGTACCATCGTTGACGCCGTCGCCGCAGAGCGCGGCATTCAAGCGATCGCCGTCGAGGTCACCAACATCTTCGATTCGAGCGGCAATCTCTCGTTCATCAATCAGCTCAAGACGTTCCTCCCGACCATCGGCAATATCCTCAACAGCAATGTCACCGATTACTTCCGCATCGGGCTCGACAACATTGCTCGTGATCTGTTCGCGCGCATCTCCACCGCCAACGGCGACGATAATTTCATCAACATCGTCGTGCTCGGCTCGAGCGGTCGATCGGAATTGGGAATGTACTTCACCAAGCTCGGCATCGAGACGCTCATGCCCATCGACGCTTCTCAATCGACCGTCGAAAACAATCTGATCGTCGGCAACATCGCAGGCTCCGCGGGCGAATCGATCACAGGCTCCGCTCAACGCGATGTCATTCTGGTCGGCGACGGCGACACCGTCAACGGCAATGGCGGCGGCGATTTGATCATCTTCGCCGACGGCGATGTCGACATGACCATGTCTCAATCGATCGATACCACGTCGGCACTGCCCAACCTCGTCGAGGCGGCGCTCTTCAATGACGCTCACACTCGTCAGGTGCTCAACTTCGACACCAATACCACCGCGACGGTCGTCGGCTTTGAAGTCGGTTGGTCGCTCGACGGGTCGCTCGGCGACAGCGCATTACCCGACATGCTCACCGTCGACAGCATTGACGGGTTGAGCTTCGACTTCGACGACAACGGTTTAATCATTGCAAACGGCGACGGCTCATTGTTCCTTGCCTCCGACGATTCGGCAGTCCTTCCGACCGTCAACGCCAATGCGATCAGCGACAGCCGCACTCCGTCATCAACCGTCAGCGCCGATCTGTTGATCAACGGTTTGAAGGTCACCGCCGTCAATGCCGGTCAAACAATCGATGCGACGGGCGCCGATTACTACTTCCTGCTCGACGATGCCACGGTCAACGGCGCGGACTCCCTCGCCCATGTCATTCACGTTGAGAAGGCGGCTGATCAGATCACGACCATGACGAGCGGCGTCCGCGAGTTCCTTGAGCTCGATATCGACAGCGACAGCGCAATCACTGCCGTCGGATTCGAAACGGGCTTCGAAGATACTTCGGACGTTGTGTCGATAGCCAACGGCGCAATCACCGATCTCAAATTCGAGTTCACCGACGACGGACTCATCGTTCACAACACCGGCACATCATGGGACGAGGACGGTCAGCTCACGCTCAACGATGTCTCTGCCGACGCCGACCTCTTGATCCAAGACGACGACGGTTTGCATCAAGCGCGCGCCTTCGCTTCCGATCAATCGATCACCGTCGGCGATGTCGAGCTCAACTATGTCAACGGTGATTCGACGGTCAACGCCACGACTTCAACCGAGATCATCAACGGCGGCTCGAACGTTTTGATCAACGGCTCGGACGATGCCGACACCATCATCAACAACCTCGAGATCGTTGACGGCGATTCGACCGTCGGCAACGTTACGCTCAACGCGGGCGCGGGCGCTGACAACATTGAGGCGGGCGGCGGCAACGGCGTCCTGATCAACGGCGGCGACGACAATGACACCGTCGTCAATTGGAGCGGTCTCAACACGACGGTGAACGGCGGCGCGGGCAATGACGCCCTTTCGATTCACGACGGCACCAACGAGTTGATCAACGGCGGCGCGGGCGACGATACCATTTGGGCTGACAACGAGACGAATGCCACGCTCGACGGAGGCGCGGGCAATGATCTGATCATGTTGAGCGAGGGCTCGAATGTGATCAGGTTCCGCGCGGACGACGGCGCCGATTCGGTTGTCGGTTTGACCGCGAACGATACGATCATCGTCGAGGGCGACTTCTCGACGGTCGCGGGCTCCAACAATGTGATGGTCAGTCTCGAGAGCGGTTCGATGATCCTCTACGGCGCGGCGACGCTCGACAACATCAACATCATCAACGCAAGCGACACCGTTTCGCCGATCGCCGACACGTTGATCGCGGCGGGGCTGGTCGAGTACACTCAACATAAGATCGATTCGCTCAGCGCTCCGTCGCTTGCCGCCGAGTACTTCCACAACGATTACGATTACGATTGGCAGCCGAGTTTGAGCGTCGGCAGCGAGACTTGGACGATCCAATCGGCGGACGAACTTGCGTTGAACGCCGTGCATTACGAGCCGGCGGAGTCAACGGGCAAATGGGTGGTGCTCGTCCACGGCTACGGCGGCAATCACACCACCATGCGAGAGTTCGTCAACAACTATCTTGCCGTCGGCTATGACGTGCTTGCGATCGATCAACGCGCGGCGGGAGAATCCGAAGGCGAATGGCTCACGATGGGCGCGGCGGAAGCTCAAGACGTTGCGTTGTGGACACAGGAGATCGCTCGTCGCGTGCCGACATCGAAGATCACGTTGCATGGTGTGTCGATGGGCGCGGCGACTGTCATGTTGGCGGCGGCTCGATCGGATTGCGCAAACCTCATGGCGGTCGTCGAGGATTGCGGCTATGCGTCGGCGTATGATCTCTTCTCGCAACTGGTGCCGGTGTTGACTCCTTACTCCGCGACGATTATGCCCGTCATGGACATGATGTCGTCATTGATGACGGGACATGCCTTGACGGAAGCGACGCCGCTCGATGTGATCGATGATGTCACCGTCCCTTCGATGTTCATTCACGGCACCGCCGACATGTTGATCGCTCCGTCCAACGCCGATTCGCTCTACGCTGCCTCGGGCGCCGAAGTAAAGACTCTCTATAACGTCGAAGGCGCGGGGCACGGCAGATCGGGCATCGACTACAACGAAGAGTACGGCGCCAACCTCTTCCAATTCCTCGACAACAACGACGGCAGCGGCGTCATCTACGGCTACTTGAGCAATATGACGGTGGGCGGCACCGACGACGCCGATTCGATCATCAACGTCGGGACGGAGAACACCATCAATGCTTTCGACGGCGACGATTGGATCACACTCGGCGGCACGTCATGGACGGTCGAAGGCGATCAGACTTTGCAATCGACGGGCAACAACGTCGTGGTCGATGCGGGCGCGGGCGACGATTCGATCAGAAGTCGGCACTCGTATTGGACGACGCTCATCGGCGGCGACGGCAATGACTTTATTAACGTCAGCGACGGGCATTATATGAACATCGACGGCGGCGACGGCGACGACTCGATCATCGGCACGCGGCTCAATTGGGGCATGGGCGGTCACGCCACGATTGAAGGCGGCGACGGCAATGATTATATCCGCGCGGGCTACGCAAATGATTCGTCGATCCTCGGCGGCGCGGGCAATGACACGATCCTCGTCGACGGTCCCAACGTCACCATCGATGGCGGCGACGGTAACGATGTCGTTTCGCTCAACGCCGACACCGATCGCACTCCCCTCGGCAGCACCGATAACGTGGTCATCGCTCGCGCCAACACCACCATCTACGGGCTCGACGGAGACGATTTGCTTCTCTTCGCCGACGGTCGCAGGGATAAGTCGATCTACTTCACCGCCAACGGGATTGAGTTCCATACCGACACCGTTATGAGCCCCGACGCCGATTATGTCAGCGTCCTGCTCCCCGACCACACCGATACCGCCGTCATGAAATTGCAATACAGCCTCGACGGCGGCGCGATCACTTGCGCCTTCATCAATGGGCGCGCGACTTATTCTGTCGCCGAAGACGGTTTCGCCGACGAGTATGTTGAGGTATCAGACTATGGCGCCGTCGATTTCACCTCGATCACCTCGGACATCAACATCACGCTCGATAACCAGGCGAACATCGACGATCCGATCAAATTCGCCAACATCAATACGATCATAAGCGGCAACGGCTTGAACACGATCACCATGTCGGACAAAGCGGCGGTGGTTGTTGCCAACAGCGGCTCGATCACCATCAACAATTTCAAGACGGGCTCTGCCGGCGCCACCGATCGGTTGATCTTTGCCGACGGCTTGACCGATAAGGTAGTCGACTTCACTGCCGACGGTTTGTCGTTCTACACCAACACCGTCATGAGCCCCGACGTCGATCCCGTCAGCGTCCTGTTGAGCGGCATCACCTCGACCACGTTGATCAATCTCAGCTACGACAACGCAGATACCAGCGTCTTCATCAAAGAAGGCGACACCTATGCGGCAAGCCTCGGGCAAGCCAATCGGTATGTCGCGATCACCAACCATGGCGGCGTCGACTTCACGGGAGTGTCCGACGCTCTCGACATCACTCTCGGCAACAATTATCTCAACATCGATACGCTGATCGGCGGAGAGGGATCGACCAACGTCTTGGGCACGAGCGCCGACGAAACTTTCATCATCGGCAACGGTCAAACCACCGTCAACGGCAACGGAGGCAATGACGTTGTCCGCGGGCTCAAGGACGGCGACATTTTCATCATCGATTCCAATATCACAGGTTCAAACGTCGTCGGCAATGCCCTCGTGTTGACCACCGACGACGGCAACGTCTCATTGATGGGCGACAGTCTCAAGGGCGGCAACTCGATCCTGATCTCCAAAGGTCATACGATCGTCGGCTCCGGCGGACTCGACGGCATCTATACCTCTGACGACGGCGCAACGATTGATGCTCCCAACAGTCAGGTCACCCTCGACAGCTATACTTACACGATCGCGGGCGACGATGACGGCGTGTCGATCAGCGGCAATTCGCTCTCGGGCGTCGACGCCGCTTCGACGATCACCTTCGGCAACGCGGGCGATTATTACGTCAACGGCGGGCTCGTAACCGTCGAGGCGGGCGGCACATTGCGCGAAACCGATATGTTGAGCGGCGACACCATGGCGGTCGACGGCGGCGAGTGGTTCCTCGGCTCGAGTGAATACGGCACGCTCATTGCCACCGACGCCCGCGCCCTCATTCACAGCAACAGCTCCGATCTGACGATCGTGACGGGCGCTAACACCACGATGGATCCTCATGCGGGCTTGACGGTGGTCGATTACGATCCGACGACCAACAGCGGCTTCTCGTTGAACGGCGGCGATCCCACGTTCGGCGACGGCGTGATCGGTTTGGGCGAAGGCAATACGGTGAGCGGCTTGAGCTCGAACGCGGCGAAACTCTACTACGACAGCGACACGACGTTGGCGGCGTGGACGGGTTCCGATGGTCTGCTCGATCGCTCCGATTCGACGAAGGGCGAATACTTGATCGCCAACGTTGATAGCTCGACGGTGATCAGCGGCTCGGGCAATGACACGATCGATCTCCGCGCGGATGGCGTGAAGGTTCGTTACGGCGACGGTCGCGACACCGTACTCAACTTCAATTCGAGCGACGTGCTCTATCAAGACGAGTACAGCGACAAGAATGTTACGTTGACCGCCGACGGCTTGAAGTTCTATGATCGATCGAGCGCTCTGATGTTGAGCGATGTGATCGGCTCGACGGAAGTAACCTGGCAGTTTGGTGCCGACGAGACGGTGCATGCGGTGTACGTTGCCGAGAACGATGACTACTCCGTTGCTTCGTTGGCTGATGAGTATGTCGGCATGAGGAAGAACACCGGCGTTGACTTCAGTGCGATCGAAGATGATCTGTCGATCGATGCCAATGTCATGTTGAGCAACATAGTGCGCGTGACGTTGGGCAGCGGCGATTCGACGTTCGTCGGCTCGAAACGCGGCGAGCTGATCACGTTGACGGACGGCGCGGCAGAGATCGAGTTGAGCCGCGGGCATGATACGATCGTCGGGTTCAAGCCTTCGGAAGATCGATTGGTGATCGATGGAGATTTCAGCGTGAAGGTCGACGGCGACGATGTGTTGATCGCGACGGGCGGCAGTTATCTCGATCGGACGGTGCTTCAGGGCATGGCGACGGTCGACAGCGCGTTGACGATCGGCGACGATCAGATCAAAGCGGGCTCGACGATGACGTATGCCGAGGGTGTGACTGCCTATGTCGGAGCGGATAACGCGACGTTGAATGTTGAGGAGAGCGCGGCGATCTGGCTTGGCGTGGGCAACACTTACTTCAATGTCAGGACGGTCGACGGCTCGAATGCCGAAGGTGATCTGTTGATAGCGGGCACCGACAAGAGTGATCTGCTGATTGGCGGCGCCGGCTCGAACAGTTTGTGGGGCGGCGTCGGCGGTCGCGACACGTTGATCGGCGGCGACGGCTCCAACGAGTTCTTCTATGCGAAGGGCAATGGTTGGGACGTTGTGGAGAATGCGCACGATGATGATGTGATCAATCTGCTGTCGCTCGATCTTGATGATATTCGCTCGATCGATGCGGACTCGGCGTCGGTGACGATGAAGTTTGAGGACGGCGGACGGTTGAGCATTGCCTCGAGCGCTGATCTGACGTACAATCTGAACGGCGACGCCTACACGCTCGATCGCTCGTCGAAGACGTTGCAACGCAAATAAGATCAGCCTCCACGGTTGAAAAAATAAAATCGGGCGGGCGCCCTCACTCACGGGGGCGCTGCCCTCCCTCTTTCGTTCATCAACAGATTTAATCTATCAAAGGTTGTGGCACAAAGGGAAAGGCGGGCGCCGTTGCTCACGGGGGCGCCCC
>JAFUXN010000140.1 GCA_017477125.1 Selenomonadaceae bacterium | reverse complement strand
GGGGCGCCCGCCTGCTCACGTGGCGGCTCGCCCCTTCCTCCGTTGGTCGACGCCGACGCATGAGCCGCGGCGCAACATTTAGAGGACGGGGAAAGAGTAGGGGCGCCCGCCTCCCGCTCGGGGCGGCTCGCCCCTTCCCCGTCACTGTCGCCAACACATGAACAGGGCTCAACGATTGAAGGGCGACGGAAAAAAAAGATGGCGGTCGGCATCAGAGACGCCGCCGCCTACCTTTAGTCTGAGAGACGAATAAAAAATAGGGGCGCCCGCCTACCGCTCGGGGCGGCTCGCCCCTACTCCGTTTTTGTCGCTAACACATGAACAGGGCTCAATCATTTCATGGTCGACAACGAAGGCGGCGTCCGCCACGCGATTAGGCGGCGACGCCCCCTTTTCCCCTGTACTCGACGCCTGCAACTTTTAATGCAAAAATAATTTTTGTCTAAGGAAGTTTTCATAGACAATCGATACAATAAGCGTCGGAGATGTTCAAGACAAAGGAGGGCAATCCAATGAAGAAGAAATTTTTGATGCTCACGGCTATGATCATGACGTTGCTCATGATGAGCGCGGGAGCGTTCGCCGCCGACGGCGAGATCGATTGGGATATGGGAGTCGTCACCGCCACAGGCTACGGCGTCACCAATCCCAAGTTCAGATCGCCCGCGGCGGCTCGTCTGGCGGCGCGCGACGCTGCCAAGGCGGCGGCTCAAGCGGGGCTGCTCGAGACGGTCAAGGGAGTCGAGGTTGAGGCGACCATCACCGTTTCAGAGTACACCACTCAAGATCAAACCATCATCACCAAGGTTGCCGGTCTCGTCAAGGGCGCGCGCGTCATCGATGAGGGCTGGGTCGACAACGAAACCTACTTCGTGAAGATGGAGATTCCGATCTTCGGCTCGAAATCGGTTGCGAGCAATGTTCTGCAGCGCCCGATGAAAGTTGATCCGATCCCCGAGCCGGTGCCGAGCGTCCAACCGTCGATGCCGACCACGACCACCACGACGACCACCACCACGACGACCACCACGACCCCGGGCACTCCAGTCTACACCAAGCCCACCACCTCTGCGATCGGCGGCTACACCGGCGTGATCATTGACTGCCGCGGCTTGGGTCTCAAGCCCGTGATGAGCCCCGTCATCAAAAACGATCAAGGTCAGCCCATCTACGGCTACAAAAATCTCGACTACGATAAGGTTATCGAGCTCGGCATGGCAGGCTACGCGCCCGATCTCAACAGTGCCGGCGCGGCTCGTGCGGGACGCAATCCGTTGATCATTCGTGCGGTGGGCTTGGAGAACCACAATTCCAATCCGATCATCTCGACCGCCGACGCCAACCGTCTCTTGATCGAGAACAAAGCGACGCGCTTCCTCGACAACCTCAACGTCGTCTTCTTGAGATAATTTGTTTCTGTCGATAATAAGTTTGGGGCTCCGCGCGGAGTCCCTTTTAGTTTGCTCGGGAAAAATTTTTTGCATTGAGATCGAGACATGATATAATGAGCAAAAACTTTTCGGAGGCGATCACGTTTGATCCACGTCAGCTACGGTCTCCACGACCGCGACGGGCATTACTCAAAATTCGTCGGCACGTCCATGACTTCAATCTTCGAGAACACGCGCGAGGAGATCACAATCCACATTCTCCACGATCAGACCCTCACGCCCGACAATCGGGATAAGCTCAATTACGTCGCCGGCAAATACAATCAACGCATCAAATTCTACAACGTCGCCGCGCTCATGCCCGATCGATTGAAGTTCCTCACCGATAAGATTCCTGCGATCGCGGAAGGCAGGTTCAGCGTCGGTACCTTCTACCGTCTGCTCATGACCGAGCTGATGCCCAAGCATGACGTCGAGCGGATCATCTACCTCGACGCTGATATTCTGGTCAATCTCGACATCGCCGAGCTTTGGTTCGTCAAGCTCGACGGCAAACCGATCGCCGCAGTCCCCGAGGTCGATGCAACCTTCGGTCATATGGTCGAGAATAAGCACATCATCACGATCGGTCGCGTCAAGGAGAAGGACTACTTCAACGCCGGCGTGCTGTTGCTCGATCTCAACGCGCTTAATCAATCGGTCGAGAATCTTTTCGTCGACGGGATCACTTTCCTCGCCGACAATCCGAAATGCGAGTGCTTTGATCAAGACATTCTCAACAATTATTTCTCGACGAACTGCGTCAAGTTGCCGAGCAGATTTGATTACTTCGTGCAGGCGGAGCGCGCTTACATCAAAGCCAATCGACTTGAGCGGGCGATCTATCACTACGCCGGCAACGAGATCAATTTCGACATGAAGAATGTGTTCAGCAAGCTGTTCTTCGAGCACTTCATGCGCACGCCGTGGTTCTCGACGGGGACGATCGGATTGATGTTCGACTACCTCCGTCAGATGAACATGCAGATGAAGGCGGCAATCCAACAGATGTCGTCGCTGCTGGTGAGGAAGAGCCGCGCGTTTTACATCGATGGCACGGTGGTTCAGACCATGAAGAAAATTTGGGGCGTGCTCGATTCGGAAGAGGTCATCACCACCACCGAGCCCGATTCGCTCAATAAACTGATCGGTTCGATGCGCGCCGAGCAGGGCAAGAAATTTTATTTCATCATCGTGAAGAACTACAAACCGCTGCACGAACGTTTGACGCAAGAGGGATTCAAGCAGGGCACCGATTACATCAACGCGCGCAGTTTATTATCGGAGAGGCAGGGCGGCATGCCGGTGAACGCTTACGAGTTCATCAAGCGAATGTGATGAAGATAGCAGCGCGAGAGTTAGTAAAGAAGTTCGGCGAGCGGACGGTGGTCGACCACGTGTCGCTGACGGTTGAGACGGGCGAGATCGTCGGGCTGTTGGGACCCAACGGCGCCGGCAAGACGACGTCGTTTTATATGATCGTGGGGCTCGAGAAGCCGAACGAGGGCGACGTATTTTTATCGGACATCAAGATCACGACGCTGCCGATGTACCGACGGGCGGAGCTCGGGATCAGTTACCTGACGCAGGAGGCATCGATCTTTCGCAAGCTGACGGTCGAAGAGAACATCATGGCGATCCTCGAAACGACAAAGCTGTCGGCGGCGGATCGCTCGGCGAAATTGATCTCTCTGCTCAACGAGTTCAACATCAACCACGTACGTGAGCGCAAGGGTACGGAGCTGTCGGGCGGCGAGCGTCGACGAGTTGAGATCGCTCGATGCCTGGCGCTCGAACCGATGTTCATTCTGTTGGACGAGCCTTTTGCGGGAGTCGATCCGTTGGCGGTCGCCGACATTCAACAGATCATTCGATATCTCCGAGAGCGCGGCATGGGAATTTTGATCACCGATCACAACGTGCGCGAGACGTTGCATATAGTCGATCGGGCGTACATTCTCAACGAGGGCAAGATTTTGCTCGAGGGCAGCGCCGACGAGATCGCCAACAGTGAGATCGCCAAGAAATTTTATCTGGGCACCAACTTTACACTTTGATCGCAAGGGAGTGGAGAATTTGAAGATAGTGGTAGCAGGAGCGGGAGCGGCGGGCTTGATGGCGGCAATACACGCGGCGGAGTGCGGAGCGCAGGTGACTTTGCTCGAGAAGATGAGCCGAGTGGGCAAGAAGCTGTCGATCACCGGCAAGGGTCGTTGCAATCTGACAAACATCGTCGACGTGCCGGAGCTCATTGAGCATATCCCGGGCAACGGCAAATTTTTGAACAGCGTCCTCAACTCCTTCACGTCGATCGACACGATAAATTTCTTTGAGAGTTTGGGGGTGGCGACGAAGCTCGAGCGCGGCGGGCGAGTGTTCCCGATGAGCGACAACGCCGCCGAGGTCGTCGAGGCGCTACTCAAACGCATGAGAGATTTGGGCGTCGAACTTCGAACGAACACGCGAGTGATCAACGTGCTGACGAGCGAGAAACAAGTTGTGGCGGTCGAGAGCAACCGACGGATCGATGATTGCGATGCGGTGATCCTGGCGATGGGCGGCGCCTCTTATCCCGCGACGGGCTCAACCGGCGACGGCTTTGCGATCGCCAAGCGTTTGGGTCATACGATCGTCAAACTGCTGCCGTCGCTCGTCCCGCTCGAAACCGAAGAGGATTTTGTTCAGGAGCTGCAGGGCGTATCGCTCAAAAATGTTCGGGTCGAGCTGTTTGTCGAGGGGGTCAAAGCCGCGGAGGAGTTCGGCGAGATGCTGTTCACGCATTTCGGAGTGAGCGGACCGATCATCTTGACGTTGAGCCGACGGATCGCGTTCCTGCTCGAGGAAGGCAAGTTTATCGAGCTGTCGATCAATCTGAAACCGGCGCTGACGCCCGAGCAGTTGGACGCGCGAGTGTTGCGCGATCTCGAGAAGAACATCAACAAGTCGGTCAAGAACGCGCTGACCGATCTGTTGCCGGCGAAATTGATCCCGATCCTGTTGGATCTGTCGTTCATCGACGAGGACAAGCGGGCGAACTCGGTGACGGTGGCTGAGCGCAAACGGTTGGTTGAGGCGTTGCAGGACTTTCGCTTGACGATCTCAAAGACGCGCCCGATATCGGAAGCGATAGTGACGGCGGGCGGGGTGTCGACGAAGGAGATCGATCCGCGCACGATGCAATCGAAGATCATTGACGGATTATATTTTGCGGGCGAGGTGGTCGACGTCGACGGATTCACCGGCGGATATAATTTGCAGGCGGCGTTCGCGATGGCGGTGGCGGCGGCGGAGCATGCGGCTCAACGTACGGAGGCGTTTCGCGGATGAAGAAGATAGTTCCGCTCGAGCACGGGCTGATAGGGCTGATCAAAGTTCCGGGCGACAAATCGATCTCGCATCGTGCGGTGATGCTGTCGAGCTTGGGCGATTCGACGGTCGAGGTGAAAAATTTTTTGAGGGGCGCCGATTGCCTGTCGACGATCGGTTGCATGCGGTCGATGGGCGTGGAGATCGTTGACGCGGGCAATCGATTGCTGATCACGGGGCGCGGGCTCGACGGCTTGAGCGAGCCGACCAATGTACTCGACGCGGGCAACTCGGGCACGACGTTGAGGCTGCTGCTTGGACTGTTGAGCACGCAAAACTTCCTGACGACGTTCACAGGCGACGACTCGTTGAGGAGCCGACCGATGGCGCGAGTGATCAAACCGCTGACGTCGATGGGCGCGACGATCGTCGGGCGCAATCTCAATAAGAACCTGCCGATCACGATCCTGCCGTCGACGTCCAAACTGCACGGGATCGAGTATGAAATGCCGGTGGCGAGCGCTCAAGTGAAGTCGGCGATCCTGTTGGCGGGGCTCCGCGCGGATTCTCCGACGACGGTGATCGAGCCGCACCGTTCGCGCGATCACACCGAACGCATGTTGGAAGGATTTGGCGCTCGATTGGAGCGGCGGGGCAATGCGGTGACGATCTACCCGATCGAGCGATTGCAGGCGCCGACGTCGATCGAAGTGCCGGGCGACATCAGTTCGGCGGCGTATTGGATCGTTTTGGCGTCGATAGTCGAGGGCTCGGACGTGGTGATTGAAGGCGTGGGCGTGAACGAAACGCGCACGGGCATTATCGACGTGATGAGCGCGATGGGCGCGACGATCGAATTTTTGAATGAGCGCTCGAGCGGAGGAGAATTGATTGCCGACATTCGAGTGATGAGCGCGCAATTGAAGGGCGTGGAGTTTGGCGGCGAGACGATACCGCGCTTGATCGACGAGATACCGATCATCGCGGTGGCGGCGGCGTTTGCGGAAGGCGACACGATCATCAACGACGTGGGCGAGTTGCGCGTGAAGGAAAGTGATCGGCTGGCGGCGATCGTTGAGGAGTTCAATCGGTTGTCGGCGGGCTCGTTCGAGGCGCAGGGCGATTCGCTGATCATACATGGTCGAAGGCAATTGAGTTCGGCGCGGTGCTCAACGCGAGACGATCATCGAATGGCGATGTCGCTGTCGATATTCGGCGCGGCGGGCGCGGGCGTTGAGCTCGATCGCCCCGATTGCGTTGACATCTCTTATCCGACATTTTATCAAACACTGGAGGAGGCGTGAGGATTGAAGGCGTGGGCGTGAACGAAACGCGCACGGGCATTATCGACGTGATGAAAGCGATGGGCGCGACGATCGAATTTTTGAATGAGCGTTCGAGCGGAGGAGAATTGATCGCCGACATTCGAGTGATGAGCGCGCAATTGAAGGGCGTGGAGTTTGGCGGCGAGACGATACCGCGCTTGATCGACGAGATACCGATCATAGCGGTGGCGGCGTTTGCAGAAGGCGACACGATCATCAACGACGTGGGCGAATTGCGCGTGAAGGAGAGTGATCGGCTGGCGGCGATCGTCGAGGAGTTCAATCGGTTGTCGGCGGGGTCGGGCGTGGAGCTCGATCGCCCCGATTGCGTTGACATCTCTTATCCGACATTCTATCAAACATTGGAGGAGGCGTGAGGATTGAGCGAATTGAAAGTGGTGGCGGTCGACGGACCTGCGGGCGCGGGCAAGTCGACGATCTCAAAGTTGGTGGCGGGACGGCTGGGCTACACGTACATCGATACCGGCGCGATGTATCGAGCGGTGGCGTTGAAGGTCTTGGAGTCGAAGTTGCCGCTCGAGGACGAGGAGATCATGATTGCGGCGCGCGACGTTGACATTGATCTTCGGAACGAGGACGGCGTGAACAAAACATATCTCGACGGGCGCGACGTGTCGACGGAGATCAGGACGTTGGAAGTGTCGCGCTCGGTGTCGAAGGTGGCGGCGGTGGGCTTTGTGCGCGAGCGTCTGACGGAGCTGCAGAGGTCGATGGCGAAACGCGGCGGCGTGATCATGGACGGGCGCGACATTGGGACGGTGGTGTTACCCGATGCCGACGTGAAGATATTTTTGACGGCGTCGGTGGCGGAGCGTGCGCGTCGGCGGTATGATGAGCTGAAGGCGAAGGGCTTGGACGTTGAGCTCGGCTCGATCGAGAGGGACATAGCGGCGCGTGACAAGCTCGACAGCGAACGGGAGATAGCTCCGTTGAAGCAGGCGGACGATGCGATCCTGATTGATTCGACGTCGATGACGATTGAAGAGGTTGCCGACAAGATGATTGAACTGATCAATCGAGGATAGCGCGCCGATGTTTTACTCGATGTTGAGGATATTCTTTCGAGCGTTCTTCAAAGTGTTGTTTGGAGCGCGAGTGATCGGGCGAGAGAATTTGCCGGCGGAGGGCGCGATCATCTTGGCGGCGAATCATATGAGCAATTGGGACCCGCCGTTGCTTGCGACGTTCCTCGAGCGCAAAGTCAATTACATGGCGAAGGAGGAGCTGTTCGCGAACAAAATTTTTGCGACGGCGATCACCAACCTGGGAGCATTTCCCGTCAAGCGCGAGACGGCGGATCGGAATGCGATCAAGAGAGCGCTGGCGCTTTTGAAGGCAGGCAAATGCTTGGGCTTATTCCCCGAAGGGACGCGGAGCAAGACGGGGGAGCTCGGCAAGGCGGAGGCGGGTGTCGGATTGATCGCGGCGATGTCGAAGGCGCCGGTGTTGCCGGCAGCGATCATCGGCACGAACAAAATCTTTTCGAGCGGCAAATTCTTCCCGCGTTTAACGGTGATCTACGGACGCCCGATCAAATTCGAAGGCAGCACGAAGGACAAAGCGGCGCTCGAATCCTTCTCGCAATCGATCATGGACGAGATCGCAAAGCTGATCGCGAGCGCCAAGTAGGAGGCTCTTAACATGGTAGTGGTGATCAATTATGCCAACGAGCTGTACCGTCAATCTCAGATTATGTGCACGGCGGCGGCTTATCATTTCGGTGCCGACAAAGTTTGGGAGTACTCGCCTCAAAATATCCCGCCGGAGTTCTATCAAGCGCACAAAGCAATTTTGGATCAGCCGCGTGGCAACGGATATTGGTTGTGGAAACCGCTGATCATTCTCGACGCGTTGAGCAAGGTCGACGAGGGCGATTATGTCTTCTACATTGATTCGGGCGCTACGCTCTGCGACGACATTCATCTGCTTGTCAATGCGATGAACGCCGACAACGCGAACATAATGACATTCGTCTGCCCCGGAGCCACCGAAAAGACTTGGACGAAGCGAGACGCATTTATTTTGATGGATTGCGACGCGCCCGAGTATACCGACACTGATCAGTTGGCAAGCGGCTTTGAGATATTCAAGAAGAGCGCCGAATCGATCGCGTTTGTTGAAGAATGGTTGCGATACATGACCGACGCGCGGATCGTGACGGACATTCCGAACCAATTGGGTCAACCGAATTATCCCGAGTTCATGGAGAATCGTCATGATCAAAGCGTGTTGAGTTTGTTGGCTAAGAAGAAAAAACTGCCGCTGTTCAGAACGCCTTCCTCTCCGCATTCGACCGCGGGATATCCCGAAGACGTTCTTGCACGCAGTCCCTACCCTTTGATCATCGACACGAATCGCCGACGCAATTGGACGATGACGCTCGACGAATATCTCAAGCTCAACTCCAAGCGAACGACTGCTCCGCGCGGACTCGAATGCGTTTGCGTGCTGATGGTCGAGAAATTTTATTCCGAAGCGCTGAAGATGTTGCTCCATCTCATGAGCCGCTCGCCGCTCGTGGCACGGGGGGGGGGGTTGGGACGAACTGAAGGAAGTGCTCCGTCTGACGAGTGAATGCGACGACAAAAATTATGGCGAGCTGATCAAGCAAGCCGTCTATAAAATCATTCTGCAGATGCTCGACAGCGGCATAACGCTCGACGTGGTGTTGGTCAGAGATCTCGTTTCGATCGCGCGCGGGCTGAACGTCGAGGATAAAGTTCAATACCAACTGCGCGAACGGATCATTGCAATTGCTTTGATGGTCGCTCGCGAGCAGGACAAATTCCAAAACAGCATGGCGTGGGTGCGGAGCCTCGTCAGTGGCATCATAAAATATCTGATCGAAATCGGACGCGTGACGATCCAAAAGAATTGATCGCGGGCGCCCCAAAATAATTTTACGGAACGGAGTTGATAACGAATGCTTAACCGATTGAAAGACTACTTCGATGCGGCGGCGTCGGCGGTGCGCGAACGCATGAGGCTCATCATCGTCGCTGTCGTCGGCGTCGCTCTCATTGCAATCATCGGCTCTTATTTCTTCTTCCACGCCAAGGCTCGAACCCCCGAGTTCGCCCTCACTGCCGCGAGCGAGGCGATCGAATCCCACGACTCTCGCGCCTTCAATCGGGCGGTCGACGTCGATCAACTGCTCAACTCGTCCTACGACGGTTTTGTTGACGGCTTGATGGAATCCGATCGAGCGATGTCGCCCGAAGCGCGCGAGGCGATCACCAACTTCACTCAGATGCTCCGCGTGCCGATCATCAACAGCCTCAAGACTGCGATCGACGCGTACGTTGAGACCGGCAATCTCGACGGCAACGTTAAGGACGCCGGCGACGAACATTTGATGGCGGCGTCGGACATCATGGATCGGGCGGGGCTCAGCAAGCTCGAGTTCCGTCAGGTCGACAACGTGATCGTCGATCGAAATGATCCCGATCGAGCGGTCGCCGACATCAGATTCTATCAGCCCGAGACCGACAGCGATTTCGTGTTCAAGGTTGTGATCGAGCGCAAGGAAGATGAGAATTGGCGCGTGGTGCGCATCGACAACTTCAGCGAGTTCACCGAGATCGTTGCGAAGGCACGTCGTGCGGCGCTCGACAAGTATTTGGCGCAGACGGCGGAGATCAATTTGCGCCACGACCAGACGATCCGCGAAGCCGAACAGAAGTACGGCACGATCCTTTCGCTTGGCAGCCTCGGGCAGGATCAGACGCGATTCGATCTCAAAGTGCTGTTGACCGACGTGGTCAAGAAGGATTGGGAAGTGCGCAAGCAGGAGCTGTTCAGCGTCGAGGTACCGAAGGCGGCGGAGACACTTCAAAACTTGCGGTTGAAGATATGCGATCTGTCGATCGAGAGCGCCGAGGACTATGCGCGTTGGATGGAGGACAAGAAGAGCACGACCGCCAAAGCGGCGGACGACAAACGCAAGCAGGTGCAGGCACTGATGGAGGAGGAGCGCTTGTTGATCAGCCGAATGACCCGTCTGCCTTCCGACAATCAATAAAATTTTTTCGATCCGATCGATGAACTTGACGCCTCCGCGCGGGGCGTTATTTTTTTTGACCGTCGAAAGATTGACATGCGAAGGCTTTTCAAAGATAATATGCGCAATGTCGTTCGGTTAAAATATAAGGAGGTGAAATCCGTTGCTGAAACATTTTTATGTTGCCGAGTCTTGCGCCACGCTGTATACTTCCGACAGTTCTTTGAAAACGGGGAATTTAAGCCTGTGGAGCGTCAGACCAAACGTTAGTAGCTCCGGCAAAAGCGGACGCGACGAAGCAGGAATGGGACATAAGAGTTTTTATGACTGTTTATAAGTTCTCAGTAACGGAAATGCTATGAACGAAATTTTATCAGCCCTCCTGCTCGACAACACCATCACGGAGATCGCCGACGCCTTCACCAAACAGCGCGAAACTCTCGTCTACGGGCTCGCCGATTCTCAAAAGACTGCCGCCTTCGCCGCGGCCTACGCTCGCAATCCTCAACCGACCGTGGTGCTCGTCCCCAATCGCGATTCGATCAATCTGTGGTTCGACGATCTTTCCGAGCTCCTGCCCGACGTTGATATCGTCGAATATCCCGAGCTCGATCTGATCGACGTCAACGCCGCCGTCCGAAGTCTCGAGCGTACCGCCCGACGCATGTCGATCCTCGAGCGCATTCTCGAAGGCGACAACCTCATCATCATCGCCACCGCCACCGCCGCCGTCAAGAAGGTCGTCTCGCGCAAGTACTTCCTCAACTATCGTCTCAAGCTCGCGCGCGACGACTCCATTAAACTCGAGCGGCTCTTCGACAAGCTCATCGATTTCGGCTACGAGCGCACCGACGAGGTTGACAGCCCCGGGCAATTCACTTCGCGCGGCGGCATCGTCGACATCTACCCGCTCAACAGCAGTACGCCCTTCCGTCTCGAGTTCTTTGACGACATGATCGATTCGATCAGAGAATTCGACGTCGACACCAAGCGTTCGATCCAAAATGTCGACGCCGTTTCGATCATGCCCGTCAATTTCGCTTCCGACAAGATCAATCCCGAGCCCTTTATGATGTTCGTCGAGCGCGGAGCGATCGTGTTCGACGAGCCCAACCGCATCATCGACACCGTGCGCAACCTCATTCGCGAGAACCCCGACATCAAGCGCAAAATCTTCTCGTTCGAAAATCTCATCGATGCCGCGCGCAATCAAAATGCCGTCGTGTACTTCTCGCTGATGCTCAAGAAGGTGCGCAGCGCCGAAATTCAATCGACGATCGGGCTGACGGCGATGAACCTCACCGGCTACCAAGATCAATCGGAACTGTTCATCGCCGAGCTCAAAAGCCGCGTGGAACGAAAGCAGCGGCTGATCCTGCTCGCCAAGCACGACAAGAAACTTGCCGCGATCAAAACGCTCCTGCTCGAAAACGGATTGGACTTCGCGCTTGAGATCGGCGGCAGTCAAATCGTCCTGCTCAAAGGGCAGTTGACCAACGGGTTTGAAATCCCGACGGCGCATCTTTGCATCTTCACCGAGCGAGAAATTTTCGGGCGTCAGAAGCGTCAAACGTTGAGGGCGGCGCGGGCGTCGAAGGGCGAGCGCATTCGGCATTTCAGAGACATTCGACCCGGAGATTACGTCGTGCACACCAGCCATGGCATCGGCAAGTATGTGGGCGTCGAGACGCTTGAGGTCGGCGGGCTCCATCGCGATTATCTGCACATCAAGTATGCGGGGACGGATAAGCTGTTCGTGCCGACGGATCAGGTGCAGTTCCTTCAGAAGTACATCGCAAACGAGGACAGCGCGCCCAAGCTCAACAAGCTCAACTCGACGGAGTGGGCGAAGGCGAAGGCGCGAGCGGCGGCGTCGGTCGAAGACATTGCCGACAAATTGATTGATATCTATGCGCGTCGGCAGGCGTCGAAGGGATTTGAATTTGCGCTCGATGATATGACGCAGAAGAATTTCGAGGAAGCCTTTGCATTTGAGGAGACCGATGACCAACTCCGCGCGGTCGAGGAGATCAAGGCGGACATGGAGAGTGCTCGCCCGATGGATCGATTGGTGTGCGGCGACGTGGGATTCGGCAAGACGGAGATAGCGATCCGCGCGGCGTACAAGGCGGCGATGAACGGCAAGCAGACGGCGGTGCTGGTGCCGACGACAGTACTGGCTCAACAGCACTTCCAAACGTTCAGCGAGAGGTTTGCGGGCTTTCTGCCGACGGTCGATGTGATCTGTCGATTTCGAACGGCGAAGGAGCAACAGGAAACGCTCAAGCGATTGAAGGCGGGGCAGGTCGACATCTTGATCGGGACGCACGCGATCCTTAACACCGATCGAGTGAAGTTCAAAGACCTGGGGCTGTTGATCGTCGACGAGGAACAACGATTCGGCGTGAAGCAGAAGGAGAAGATACGCGACTTATCGGCGGGCATCGACGTGCTGTCGTTGTCGGCGACGCCGATCCCGAGGACGCTGCACATGTCGCTGGTCGGCGCGCGGGATATGAGCGTGATCGAGACGCCGCCTTCGGAAAGATTCCCGGTGCAGACGTACGTGATTGAGAATGACGATGAGATCATCGCCGAAGCGATCAGACGCGAGCTCCGACGCGGCGGGCAAATTTTTTTTGTGTACAATCGGGTTGAGACGATCGACAAGATGAGAGTGCACATTGAACGGCTGGTGCCCGAGGCGCGGATTCAAACGGCGCATGGACAGATGGCGGACGAGTTCCTTGAGCAGGTGATGATGGATTTTTACGAAGGCGCGTTCGATGTATTATTGGCGACGAGCATCATCGAGAACGGGCTCAACGTGGCGAACGCGAACACGATCATCGTTTGGGATGCGGATCGATTCGGGCTGGCTCAACTGTATCAGATCAGAGGGCGCGTCGGGCGGTCGCATCGAATGGCGTTTGCGTACTTCGTCTATCGGGAGGACAAAATTTTGACGGAGACGGCGGAGAAGCGTCTGCATGCGATGAAGGAGTTTGCGCAATTGGGCGCGGGTTTTAAGATCGCGATGAGAGATTTGGAGATCAGAGGCGCGGGGAATTTATTGGGCGCTCAACAGCATGGGCACATCGCGAGCGTAGGTTTCGAGATGTATTGCCAACTGTTGGAGGAGGCGGTTAATCGATTGCGGAAGAAGATGCCGACGCCCAAGCCCGACGAGCCGACGATCAATCTGCAGGTCGAGGCGTACATCACCGACGATTACATCAACGACGCGATGCACAAGATAGAAATTTATCAGCGGGTGGCGGCGGTCGAATCCGATGATGAGCTGGCGGAGCTCTTCGATGAATTGATCGATCGGTTTGGCGATCCTCCGACGCCGGTGAAAAATTTGTTGGTGATCGCTCGATTGAAATTCATGTCGAAGGCGCTCGGCATTCAATCGCTGGTCGAACGCGGAGATTATTTGGAAATACAATTGGGCGAGAAATTCAGCTCGAAAGGCATGCTCAAACTGCTGCAGACATTCAAGGGCAGGATCAACGTGCTGACGGAAAAAAATTTGGTGCGCATTCGATTGGAGGACAACAAACGCCTCAACGCCACGATGAAAGCGGTCGAGCTCCTCAACGATCATGGGTGAAATGAAAATGAAAAAAACATTGCAATCCATGAAATGATGTGATATACTCGACGCAACTGAAAATAAGATGTGAAAGGACGACGAACATGGAGTGGTTGAGGAGACTGACCAACATCATAATGCCGCCTCCCGAATACGAAGACGAGCAGGAGCAGGAGGAGATCAAGAAGGCAGAACCGCCGGCGAAGGAACCTGAGAAGGCAGCGGAACCTTTGAGCGGATCGGTGTCGTCGAATGCGATCGGAACGGAGAGCGCAACCGCCGCGGTCGGAGCGATGGGCGCGATGGGAGCAGTCGGGGCGATGCACGCGACGAGCTCGATGCACGCGACGGGCTCGACGAGCGCGATGGGTTACGGCAGTGCAATGAAGTTCAGCTCCGATCCGATCTCGCCGCCACCCTCGTCGATGCGTCCTCCGTTGACGGTGATCGACAGCAAGATGAAAGATCTCAACGTCAAGATATACAATCCGACGAAGTACGAGGAGGCTCCTCTGATTGCGGCGGACATTCTCAACAAGAACGCGGCGGTCGTCAATTACGATTATGTTGAGCTTGATCTGCAACTTCGGATTTGCGATTTCCTCAACGGCGTGTGCTATGTGACCGACGGCTATACCGACAAGATTTCGGAGAAAATATTTCTGTACGTGCCCGAGGGCGTTGACACGGTCGACATCGCGGAAGCCGTGGCGGCGGTCAACAATAATCGGCGCGGCATGTTCGCGAGTTGAAATCATATATAAGGCGCCTCTCGACGGGGCGCTTTATTTATTTTCGCAAAGGAGCATTCAAATGGATAACGTCTTGGAAGATGTGTTGAAGGAGTTCGCGGCGCTCGCCGAAATCCCGCGTCCGTCGAAACATGAGCAGGCAGTTGCTCATTATCTCGTCGAACGGTTGAGAGCGCTCGGCTTGACCGTCGAGCAGGATCGGATCGGAAATGTCGTTGCCGACCTCGCGCCGTCGCGCAACCGTCAAGATGCGCCGCTGACGATCCTGCAATCGCACATGGACATGGTTTGTGTCGCCGACGAGGGCGTTGCTTACAATCCGTTGACCGATCCGATCAAGTTGATCCGCGCGGACGGTTACCTTCACGCCGACGGCACGTCTCTTGGCGCCGACGACGGCATTGGTATCGCGATCATTCTCCACACGTTGAAGCGTCTCGTCGACAATCCCGAGATCGAGCACGGCGCGATCAGAGTGATCTTCACGGTCGACGAAGAGGCGGGCATGTCGGGCGCTGCTGTTCTCGACGTCCGTTATCTCGACGACGCGACTTATCTGCTCAATTGCGATTCGGAGGATTGCGATGAACTGGTGGTGGGGAGCGCGGGCTCGGTGCACATCGATTTCAAGCGTCGGATCGATTGGCTCAAGCCGTCGGGCTCGAATGCGTTTCGATTGACGGTGAGCGGGCTCAAGGGCGGGCACAGCGGCGAGGAGATCAACGCCGGTCGAGCCAACGCCATTAAACTTCTCGGCGAACTGCTGTCGACGATTGATGATAACGGTGGCGCGGTTGAGCTCGTCGACATCAACGGCGGCAAGGCGGTCAATGCGATTGCCGCTCAAGCGGAGGCGATCATCGTCACCGCCTTCGATGCGGATCATCTTATGCCGATCGTCGATCAGATTGAACGTCGGATCAAAAAAATTTATGTCGATGCCGATCCGAATATAAAAATTAGCGTCGAGAAGACCGCTGCGCCCGACAAGATCATCGACGACAGCGCCGGCGTCATTGCGTTGCTCAACGGGCTCAAGCAGGGAGTGATGTCGATGTCGACGGCTGATCTGGTCGAGACGTCGGCGAATGTGGGGATCATCGGGCTCGACGGCGATCGATTGACGGTAAAATACTTCCCGCGTTCGAGCGTCGACGGTAAGCTGATTGAGATCGTCGGCGAATGTCGGGAGCTCGGCACTCGATTTGGATTTGAGATTGAATCGAGCGAACCGTCGGCGGCATGGACGGAGAACGGGAGCAGTCGATTGGCGGGGCTGGTGGCGAGTATATTCGAGCGGCAGAACGGTCGAGCGATGCATGTAAAGACGATCCACGCGGGGCTTGAGTGCAGTTACTTCTACGCAAAGAACTCGGCGTTAGATATCGTCTCGATCGGCACGACCAACGAGCACATTCACACGCCGCGGGAACGTTTGAAGTTGTCGACGGTCGCCGTTCAAGCCAAACTGATCCTCGAGACGCTGATCAAGTTGGGAAAATAAAAAAGTACGCGTCGCCGCCATGTCCTTCGGCGGACGCCGCGTTCATCTCCAACCACTCAGGATTATTTTCGAGTACAGGGTTGGGATAAAAATATTGGCGTCGTCGCCTTCTCGCGTGGCGACTGCCGCCCTTTTTATTCCGCCCCGTGTCCTTGGCAGTGACTGTGGAGGGCAGGAGCGCGCCGCCCTGTGATCTGGCGGGCGCTCCTTCTTTTATCCCACACCCATCAATTGTTTTTAAACCCTGTTCGTCGGCACAGAGAAAACGGAGCGCGCCGCCCCATGAGCTGGCGGGCGCTCCACATTTTTATCATCATCACTCATATTTACAGGGTTGGGATAAAAATATTGGCGGCGTCGCCTGAACGCGGGGCGACCGCCGCCTTTTATTATTCCGCCCCGTGTCTTTGGCAACGACCATGAGGAAAGGAGCGCGCCGCCTCATGACCAGGCGGGCGCTCCACATTTTTATCCCTCGTCCATCAATTGTTTTTGCACTCTGTTCATACCGTCGGCACAAAGAAAAGGGAGCGCGCCGCCCCATGAGCAGGCGGGCGCTCCTAAATTTTTATCATCGCCACTCATAAACAGGATTGGAATAAAAATATTGGCGGCGTCGCCTTCTCGCGTGGCGACCGCCGCCTTTTTTATTCCGTCCAATGTCTTTGGCAGCAACCATGAGGACAGGAGCGAGCCGCCCCATGACACGGCGAGCGCTCCATCTCTTTATCACCACCACTCATATTTACAGGGTTGAGATAAAAGTAGTGGCGGCGTCGCCGGAACGCGTGGCGACCGCCGCCCTTTATTCCATCCAGCGTCTTTAGCAGTGACTGTGGAGGGAAGGAGCGAGCCGCCCCGTGCGGGAGGCGGGCGCTCCACATTTTTATCCCTCGACATCACCGGCAGCATGCTTAATATTTGACAAAGCCGCCGCCATGCTGTATAAGTGTATGGTTAATTCATTCGAGATAAGGTGATAACTTTGAAAGACGGCATCCATCCGAAATATTTTGAGGCAAAGGTTACGTGCGGCTGCGGCAATACCTTTACGACCGGCTCAACCAAGAAGGAACTCCGCGTCGACGTCTGCTCCAAATGCCACCCCTTCTTCACCGGTCGCCAGCGCGATGTCAAAGCCGGCGGTCGCATCGAGAAGTTCAATAAGCGCTACGGAAAGAAATGATCTCACGCGCAGAGCCGGGCAGTTGCGCTCGGCTCTATTTTTTTTTCGATAAACCCCTTGCCAATCGTCGAAATGTCAAATATAATTAGGGGCGAAAGCAGGTGATAACATGGTCAACAATCTCTCCGACGCGATCGAAGAATATATTCTTGCGAGACTGTCCGAGCAAAGCAGCGGCGTTGTCGAGCTCAAGAGGACGGAGTTGGCGGATAAAATAGATTGTGCGCCGTCGCAGATCAGTTACGTGCTGTCGACGCGCTTCACTCACGAGCGGGGTTTTGTGGTGGAGTCGCGGCGCGGGCTCGGCGGATATATCCGCATCACTATCCTCAACGATGCCGATATCCGCGACCTCATCTATCGCGACATGCTTAGCAAAATCA
Source organism: Selenomonadaceae bacterium (assembly GCA_017477125.1). GTDB lineage: Bacteria > Bacillota > Negativicutes > Selenomonadales > Selenomonadaceae > Quinella. The sequence goes on along the minus strand of JAFUXN010000140.1, from coordinate 984 downwards.
ATGAGAACACCGAACTTGAATATATTCGCTCGATGGTAGACTACCTGTTGAAGCAGAAGATGATCACCAGGCGCGAGGCGATACTGCTCACGCAAACGATCATAACTATTTACGAATCGGACAAGATCGATGCGACCGAACGGGTGCGGCTAATGCGCAGCATCTTCACCACCTTATCGAAGTTCAGTTGAGCGCTCGACGCTCGACAATAAAATAAGCCGCCCACATTCGGACGGCTTTTTGATTTGTGTTCGATGCGAAATTACTTGAGTTCGACGGTCGCGCCAACCTCTTCGAGTTTCGCTTTGAGAGCCTCGGCATCAGCCTTCGAGATTTTCTCTTTGACAGCAGCCGGAGCGCCATCGACGAGAGCCTTCGCCTCTTTGAGCCCGAGACCGGTCGCCTCGCGGACAGCCTTGATGACTTTGATCTTCTCTTGACCTGCCGACGCGAGCACCACGTCAAATTCGGTCTTCTCTTCTTCTTCAGCCGCCGCCGGAGCCGGACCTGCCGCCGCTACCGCCACGGGAGCCGCTGCCGACACGCCGAACTTCTCTTCCATTGCCTTGACGAGCTCGCTGAGCTCAAGCACGGTCATACTGCCGATTGCCTCAATGATTTCTTCTTTAGTCATTTTATGTACCTCCAATTGATTTCAATTTAAGCCGACGCCTGTTCTTCCTTCTGCTTACGCACCGCGTCGATAACATAAACCGCATTGCGAATGATCGCCGACAACACGCCAACCGTGTTCGAGAGCGGCGCATTCATCGAGCCGAGCAACTTCGCAATCAGCACTTCCTTCGACGGCAGATCAGCCAACGCCTTGACCTCTTTATCGCTGATCACTTTGCCCTCGACCAAGCCCGCTTTGATCGTCAGGATACCCGCGTCCTCGAGCTTGTTCTTTTTCATGAAGCCGCAAAGTACTTTCGCGGGAGCAACGGGGTCTTCTTTCGAGAACGCCAGCGCGGTCGTGCCCTC
>JAFUXN010000139.1 GCA_017477125.1 Selenomonadaceae bacterium | reverse complement strand
GTCGCCCCCAATCGTCAGCGCTCAACTCATGTTCAGAGCGCGCCACTCATAATAAGGGCGAGCCGCCCCGAGCGGGAGGCGGGCGCCCGTTTTTTTCGTCGCCCCCAATCGTCGATGCTCAACTCATGTCCAGGGCGCGCCGCTTATGAATAAGAGCGAGCCGCCTCGAGAGCAGGCGGGCGCCCTTTTTTCGTCGCCCCCAATCGTCAGCGCTCAACTCATGTTCAGAGCGCGCCACTCATAATAAGGGCGAGCCGCCCCGCGAATCGGCGGGCGCCCATTTTTTCGTCGCCCCTTCAATCGTTGAGGCTCAACTCATGTTCAGGGCGCGCCACTCATGAACAGGGCGCGCCGCCGCGTGTGGAGGCGGGCGCCCCTTTTTCTCCGTCGCCCCTTCAATCGTCAGAGCTCAACTCATGTTCACGGTGCGCCGCTCATGAGAAGGGCGAGCCGCCACGCGAGTAGGCGGGCGCCCGTTCCTTTTATCTTCGCCCCTGTTGGGGCTTAACCAATCGCCTTACCGTTGGCAGTCGACGACTTGATCGAGAGCGGGCGCCTTTTTTTTCGAAGCTCGATCGGAGACAAGCGCTTATCGTTTACTGTTCTTGCAAAGCGCCCTTGACCGTGATACAATCGACAGGAAATTTTTTTGATCTGATCACGCTGGAGAGGAGTTTTGAATTTGTTTGGGTCAATGAGCGTCGGCATAGATTTGGGAACCGCAAACATTTTGGTATACGTCAAGGGCAAGGGGATCGTGCTGAGGGAACCGTCGGTGGTGGCGGTCGACAAGGATACCGATTCGGTATTGGCAATCGGCGAGGAAGCGCGAGAGATGATCGGTCGCACGCCGGGCAATATCGTGGCGATCCGACCGTTGCGCGACGGGGTGATAGCCGACTACGACATGACCGAGTCGATGATCAGATACTTCTTGGAGAAGGTCGTTGGGCGCTCATTCATATTCAGACCGCGAGTGATGATCTGCATACCGACGGGCGTGACGGTGGTCGAGAAGCGCGCGGTGCAGGAGGCGGCGGAGCAAGCGGGCGCGAAGAAGACAGAGCTGATCGAGGAGCCGATCGCGGCGGCGTTGGGCGCGGGCATCGACATATCGGAGCCGATCGGGTCAATGGTGGTCGACATAGGAGGCGGCACGTCGGATATCGCGGTGATCTCGTTGGGCGGCATCGTGGTGAGCGACAGCTTGAGGATAGCGGGAGATCGATTTGATGCCGATATCGAAGCGTACATAAAGAGGCAATACAATCTGATGATCGGTGAGCGGACGGCGGAGAACATCAAGGTGACGGTCGGGGCGGCGTACCCGGGCTCGAGAGCTTTGACGATGGACGTTCGCGGTCGCGACATTTTATCGGGCTTGCCGAAGAACATACAAGTTGAGACGGACGAGATAGCGGGCGCATTGAAAGATAGCGTTGACAGCATCGTGACGTGCGTGAAGCGAGTGTTGGAGGAGACACCGCCGGAGCTTGCAGCCGACATCATGGATCATGGGATCGTGCTGACGGGCGGAGGAGCGATGTTGCATGGCTTGGCGGAGCTGATCCGTCGAGAGACGAACATACCGACGACGTTGGCGGACGATGCATTATCATGCGTGGCGCTCGGCACCGGCAAGGCGCTCGAGTTCAATTTCAAGTAGGGCTTTCGACAGAGGAGTTGATAGGGAATGTGGAGAGGACTGTACACCGCCGCGACGGGCATGATCACCGAGACGAAACGCACAGACGTGATCGCCAACAACCTTGCCAACGCCGCGACCACCGGCTACAAACATGACAAGGCGATCCATCGCGAGTTTGAGGCGATGTTGATCCGTCGGGTGCACGATTGGGAGGAAGGCGGGCTGGTCGGCATGATGGACGGCGCTGCCGCCGACATAAACGATCTCGGCACCGATCCCAACGACGTCACGCAGGTTCGAGGTTTCAATGCCGATCCGTTTTATCGACCGATAATCGGACGGTTGGGCTTGGGCGACTTCATTGACGAGATCGCTGTCGATTACGAGCAGGGTCCGCTCGAGACCACGGGGCATCAATTTGATCTGGCGATCGTCGGCGACGGCTTCTTCACTATCCAAAGCCCTCAAGGCATCCGCTACACTCGCAATGGAGCGTTCTTCAAAAATGCGGCGGGCTACCTCCAAGACATTCGCGGCTACAATCTGCTCGACACCGAAGGCAATCCGATCCGCATACCGCGCGACATTGAAGACAAGAATGTTTACATCACCGGCGACGGCTCGATTTTCGTGACGGGCGACGACACCGAGCTTGAGGAGCCTCCCACTCATCCCGACAATCTGTTGACGACGGGCAATCGCAACAACACTCAACTGTTGGCGCAGATCAATTTCGTGCAGTTCGACGATCGGTTGGCACTGCAGAAGCAGGGCGACAATCTGTTCTATCAAGTGCAGGACGCCGAAGGCAATGTCGCTCAACCGCAGCAGGCGACGGGCGAGATTCTTCAGGGCGTGCTCGAGAAGGCGAACGTTGAGATCGTGCGCGAGATGGTTGAGCTCATTCATAATCATCGATTGTACGAGGCGGGGCAGAAGGCAGTCACAACCCAAGACTCCATGCTCGAGGCGTCGGTCAATCAGGTCGGACAGATCGGCGGTTGATAACGGTTTAAGTTCGACGTTACTATCATCGATAATAGGTTGAACCAATTTTTTTCGAAGGAGATGTATCCGCTATGATGCGAGCACTTTGGTCAGCCGCCTCAGGCATGATCGCACAACAGACTAATATGGACGTCGTCGCTCATAACCTTGCGAACGTCAATACTTACGGCAATAAAAAGGTCCGCGCGGAATTTCAAGACCTTCTGTATCAAACGTTGAGAGATGCGGGCGGCAACTCGAGTGCCAACACAACTTATCCTCAGGGCAAGCAGGTAGGTTTGGGCGTGCGCGTGGCGGCGACCCATCGCGTGTTCGTTCAGGGGCCGCTCGAGACCACCGACGTCCCGACCGACATCGGCATTCAGGGCGAGGGCTTCTTCAAGATTCAGCTGCCCAACGGTGATGCCGTTTACACTCGCGACGGTTCGTTCAAGCTCGACAGCGACGGCTATTTCGTGACGACCGACGGCTATCGTCTGTTCGACAACATCAGCATTCCGACTGACGTATCGCGCGACACGATCGTTATTGCGCAGGACGGCACGGTGTCCTATACGCAGAACGGTCAATCGACGACCGCAGGCACCATCAGCGTTTATCGTTTCATCAATCCCGAAGGACTTGCGGCGGTCGGCAAGAATTTGTTCAGAGCGACGTCGGCGAGCGGCAACGAAACGCTCATCGACTTCAACACGTCGGGCGAGTCGAGCTCGTTGGCGCAGGGCACTCTCGAAATGTCGGGCGTGCAGGTCGTTGAAGAAATGGTTAATATGATTATCGCTCAGCGCGCGTACGAATCCAACTCAAAGGCGATCACCACCTCCGACTCGATGCTTGAGATCGCCAACCAGTTGAAGCGTTAATAGTCGATTGAAGAAAATATTTCTGTTGCTGATAGCGTTGATGTCATTGACGGCGTCAACGGTATCGGCGCAAACGGTCTACGGCGCGGAGCTTGAGAGCATAGCGGTCGCGAAGATCGAATCGATTTTGGACGATCGCGGGGACTTCCGTCGGCGAGAGATCACATTCAATCGCAGCCTCTACGACATGGAGGTTCCCGACGGCATTTTGGAGATCGTTCCGTCGATGTCGGGCAACATCAATCTGACGAGCTACACGCCCATGACGTTGCGGGTGATGGTCGACGGTCGAACGCTGAAGGTGATCAACTTCGTCGTGAGCGTGCGGATTTATGATGTGGTGCTGGTGACCAACCATGAACTTCGGTTTGACGAGCCGATATCGGAAAGCGATTTTCGATTAGAAGAGATCGCGATCGACGGACGCGCCGAGCCTCTCAAGGATTACAATCAGATCAAGGGCTTGGTGCCGGTTCGAATGATCCGCGCGGGTTCGCCCGTGACGAGCTCGATGTTCCAAACGCCGCTGGTGATCGAAGTCAATCAGCCGGTGCGGATACTCACGCGGTATCATGGGATAGAGGTCGTGGCGAAGGGCGTAGCGTTGGGGCGCGGGCGGATCGGTAAAGTGATCCGCGTGCGCAACGAGGCGAGCGGCAAAATTTTATCGGGACGCGTCATCGATTCGGAGACCGTTGAAGTGACCTTCTGACGAGCGGAGGTGATCTTTTGAAGAAGTTAGCAATCATGTTTTTAGCCGTCGCAATCATGCTGCCGCTGTTGACGGCGTCGACCGTTGACGCCAAATCGTTGTGGCGCGATAACGCTTGGGGCATATACGCCGATCGTAAGGCGCGGGGCGTCGGCGATATCTTGACGATCATCATCAACGAGTCCACAACGCAGACCGCAGCGAAGTCCCGCTCCAATTCCAAATCGGGCTCGGTGAGTTTGAACGCGGGCACCGGCATCTTCCACTTCTTGGCAGCCGCCACCGCCGGAGGCTCGGATGCTTTCACCGCCGAAGGCACCGCCACCGATACCAATCAATATCTCGGGCAGGTGACGGTAACCGTCGTTGAGATTCTCGACAACGGCAATTTCGTGGTCGAGGGCAATCAATCGATCTGGCAGAACCGCGACGAGCATAAGATCACTCTGCGCGGCGTCATTCGTCCCGACGACATCACCACCAACAACACAATTCTGTCGAGCCGAGTAGCCGACGCCACGTTGCGTTTCGACGGCAAGGGGCCTCTCAATGCCAAGCAGCGTCAAGGCATTCTCACTCAGATATTCAACATCTTGTTCTGATACAGATGCGGCGGGCGCGAGCCTGCCTTTTTTATTGACAACGGCGCGTCGACGGTCGATAATTGGCGCAAGAGAGGTGATGACGATGAGAAAATTATTGGCGGGCTTGACGGCGCTGCTGGTGCTGACGATGTTGACGGCGACGGTGTTCGCGGAATCGGCGGTGACCCGCATCAAGGACATCGCCAAGGTGCAGGGAGTGCGTTCGAACCAACTGATGGGCTACGGTTTGGTTGTGGGCTTGCCGGGCACGGGCGACTCGGACGACACGGTTCAGATGATCCAATCGACGGTCTCAATGTTGAAGACGTTCGGCATAACCGTCGACGTCGACGACCTTGACACCGATAACGTGGCGGCGGTCATGGTGACGGCGACGCTGCCTCCGTTCGTGCGGGAGGGCGACACGATCGACGTAACGGTGTCGTCGATGGGCGACGCCGAGAGCATTCAGGGCGGAACATTATTGCAGACACCGTTGCGAGCGGCGGACGGCGAAGTGTATGCTGTGGCGCAGGGACCGGTGTCGACGGGCGGATTTATGATCGGCAACGCGGGCGCGGGCGGTCGCTCGCAACGAAACTTCCCGACGGTCGGCACCACCCCCAACGGAGCGATCGTTGAGCGCACTGTTGAGGACGACATCGGGCGCAACGGTCAAATATCGTTGTCGCTGTCGTCGCCCGACTTCACTACTGCCACTCGGATCGCCAACGCCATCAACGCGGCGTACGGCGGCATCGCTCAAGCGGCTAACCCCGGGCGCATCGACATTCGCATTCCGAACTTCCTGCGCGGCAATGTGGTCGGCTTTGTGTCGTCGATAGAGGAGTTGCCGGTTGTTCCCGACAACGTTGCGAAGATCGTATTCAGCGAGCGGACGGGTACGATCGTGATGGGCGGCAACGTTACCGTCGACGAGTGCGCGATCACTCAGGGCGGCTTGTCGATCAAGGTGCAGAGGGAAGTGAATGTGAGCCAGCCTTCGCCGTTCTCGTACGGCACGACGCTGGTCACGGACACCACCGACACATCGATTGACGAGGAGCGTTCGAGCTCGATAGTGATCCCCGCGACGACGAGCATCAGTGACATTGTCGGGGCGCTCAATGCGGTGGGCGCGACGCCTCGCGATTGCATTTCGATCCTGCAGGCGATGAAAGCGGCGGGCGCCATTCACGCCACGCTCGAGATCATTTAAAATAATTTTGATGGGAGTGATAAAGTAATGGCGATGGAAGTTGATACCACTCATGTGAACGCGCTGATGCCGTCGACGAGCTCAACGAACACCGGCTACGAGGGCGGCAAGATCATATCGGAGGACGCGACCTTCACCGATGCGCTCAACGATGCGAAGGACAAGCTCAACCGCGCGTCGGGCGTGAAGACGATGACCGCCGAGGAGCTTGAGGAGCGCAACAAGCAGATACGCGATGCCTCGACGGAGCTTGAGGCGATCTTGATCAAGATGGTGCTCGATGCGGCGCAGAAGACGATTCCGAAGGATGAGTTATTCGGCGACGACAATGCGATGGATATTTGGCGCGACATGTACAATGAGAAGATGGCGGATCAGATGGCGGCGGCGGGCGGCTTTGGTCTGGCAGATTTCATCTACGATCAGCTCACCCGTAACGGTCGTTGAGGGGAACGAGAGAAAAAAATTAGGGCGGCGACTCCGCGCGGAGCCCCGCCCATTTTTGATCTGATCGTTCAATATCCCATTCGAATTATATCTTCGCAGTACTGCAAACAATTGGCAAGCTCCTCTTTATCGATGCATTCCAATTGAGCGTGAGCGGCAGGATTTCTTACATCCCGAATCAATTTCAGTTTCTCGATCCAAACGCGATCACCGCCGAAGTAGCGAAGGAATTTGTTATCCCAATTGTTGATGATGACGTTGATGATATACGGCAGAGTGAGCACGTCGAGAATCGTCACGGGATTTTTGCGCATGGACAAATCCTTGCCGAATCTGATGATCTGATTCCAATTGAGATCAACCTCCGGATATAATCTTTTTATACGCCATTTGAAATTCTCGGCGTCAGCTCCGATCAGATTAGCATACGTCACTCTTCTCAGTTCCGGAAAGGCTCGACCGAAAATCCCTTTTAATCTCTTCTCGCAAGCTGTTATGGTCTCCCAAACGGGCAAGTTCAATGGTTTTGATTTAAAGTACGTCATAAAATCTTTACTGAATGCGTAATACACTGCATCCCTTTTCGTGTCGTCCGCGACTAAAATGCCCATTTGTTTCATGTTTTCGATATCTCGACCGGTGAGATTTGGAAGTTTTGAGTCGACCGACAGATAGAAGATGAATTCCAAGTAGGAGTCGCGCTTAAGATTTCTGATCAAATCTTCGTAATGACGATCGATTTGAGGTAAACACCGACGAAAAATATTTTTTATGTCGTCGGCGTCGTAACGAACGACGGTCGTATCATTTTCGTCCCGATCGACTGTCATTCTCTGTCCGAACAGGCAACACAAACCAGGCATGCGTCCGGTGCAGTATTCGAGGGTTTCTTTGCCCGCATCCGAAATTTCAATGTTACAGTACAACAACTGCTCATAGAATTTTTCCATGTCCCGCGCGGAGAAAACGCGCAACGGTCTTTCATCGAATCTGCCATGAAATGTTGAGATGTGCGGACATTCCGCCTCGAGTAAATGCAATCTCCGTCGAGTGATGAGCACTCCGCTCACAGGATACTGCGGCTCCGAATAGATCGACGCCAACAATTGATAATAGTATGCGTTCTGTTGAAATCTCTGTACGACGTAATCAAAATCATCGACAGTGAGCACAACCTTGAACTTCAGCTCTCTGATTCGTCTCAGAATATCTTGGAACGGCAAACGGAATTTCTTATACCATCCGGCATCGTCTGCGTTGAAAGGATCGGGAATCTCCTTCCGGGATTTTTCAAATGCGTCATTCCAAGCGTCCAATCGGCTAAGCTCTCTTTGAATTTCTTGCAAAAAGCTGTACCAAAAATCCGTGGCATCGGTGCATTCCGCCATCGAAATTTTTATGCGCAGGCAATCTTTGCGACCGGCATTGAGATTATAGACGGCATTGACGAGAGAAGTCTTGCCGATCCGAGTCGAACCGACCAGATGCACGGCGCCCGAGCCTCTGAATATTGTCTTATTCAATGACTTTATTTCTTCTTCTCGTCCGAAAAAACAATCTCCGCAAGCCACGGTGCCTACAGCAAAAATATCCTCCATGTTCACACCCCCATCGTGCTTATCAGCCAACGCTCGAGCAATTTGACTTGAATGCTGTATCGATCTCTGCCCTTGCGTAACAGGACATTGCGATCATGCAACCGTTCGACGAGCATCTGAATTTCGTCGGCAGTTTTGCCGGAGCAAGTTATCTCGTCGATGGGAGCATCGCCTTTATTCTGCGACAGTCGGGCTATTGAAAGCAAAATTTCCTTGTTGGCGTCGTCAAATTCTCTGTGTCCGCGCTCCTGCAATTGAGATTCAAAATAATACTCCGTCAAAAAGCTGTTGGCTCCGAAAGCTCTCGTTCTCAAAAAATCACTGATGATCCCTCGCGTAATTTTATACGCGCCTTTGTCATTCAAATATCTTACGAGATTCGAGCAAAGCACCATCGTCAAGTATGCGCTGCCGGCAGTAAGCTCGTAGAGCATATCGAGCGACCCGTCTCTGTTGAAGAGATCCGTCATATCATTCGCTCGTTCCAACGGCTCCCTCATAAGTCTTTTGGCGTCCGCCTCTCTGAGATATGTAAGTTTCAGCGGTTCCATGCAGGCAAACTCATTTTGATATTCTCTCATGAACTCCGGCATATCATCTTGCCCGACGATTATCGCGAATATGCAGTAATTCTGCAAGAGCGCCTTCCAAAATCGCATGAAGCCTGGCGAGACGGCGCCCCTTTTTATTTCCCCATGCAAATACGTAAACTCATCAATGAGCAACACGATTATTTTATTTTTTTGCTCGAGTATTTGATTGAGCTGCCTCATGTAAATGGTGAACAAAAGAGCCGCTTGCCCCGGTTGATCAAGAATTTCGTTAAGCGGAGGATGTAAATTTGCGTCCGCCACCGATTGCGCCACACCGGATTCATCTCTTTTCAACGCAAATTGCCCGACCATCAACAAGTCATGGAGAAATGTGGAGAGATATTCGTCGGGCTCATCTCCGATGTTGATCGCCGTCTCGGCGATATTGCCCATGTCCCAAACCAGCACGTCTTTGCTGTATTCCCGCTTCAACTTTTCTTTTACATGAAACAGTAAACTGCTCTTGCCCGTCCTGGTCTGTCCATAGATGGCGAGGGCTCTGCCGTAATTCATTTTGCCGCTATCGTTAGACTTGATAATTCTTATGATCCGATTGATCTCATCCGTTCGCCCCATGAACATCGACTCATCACGTATCACTTGCCCGATATACTCTTCAAAAGGATCCTCCAAATATCGCGGGTTTTCGTCACGTATGACGAACGTAAACGGGTCGATCTTATTTCTCGTTATGATGTTCTGAGGAGAGTCACTGCACCTGTAAGAGTATTCTATCGACATTGAAAAACTGCCGGTCTTGTCGGCTGCATCATCTATAGTGACGGTGAGACTGACATCAGTTTTTTCTCCGCCGCGCAGATTGAAAACAAAATTATTTCGGCTCCAATGACGAATCTCGTCACCGTGCACATTAACGATTTGAATTTGATCGGCGGATTGGCAATTCGATTTGTTTTCGACCGCCAATTGAATTTGTATCTGTCCGTCCGGCGTACGAAAAGGTTGCAACGTTTCATTCCAGGTCAATTGAGGCTGGAAATTTTGATACAGACTCGCCCGCTTATCCGACAAGATCATGTTGAAATGTTCGATGACAGGACGAAACCGTTCATACGACATGTCCGTCGGCTCTCGCTGAAATGACTTGAGTAATTCATCCGCTCGGTTTATCGCCCTATCCAAACAGCTTTCGCGATTGTCAAAATCCGCGCTGTTGTAATAATCCTGCATGCATTGAAACGCAGCAATTATGCCTTGTAAGCGCTTGACATCGATCGAGTTGAGACAACAATTCCAATCAGTCGATCCCAAAATTTGCAGTGCATTTTTATCGAGTGCGGATACCGCCAAAGTTCTGCTCACATCGAAAAGCGCCGCATATAATTTTTCACTCTGATCGGACATCAAATTGACTGCCGCGCCGAGTTGCGATCTAAACTCGGCTAAAGAGCCTGCTTTATTTTTTTTCAAGACCGATGCCAACTCGGCAGTCAACTTCCCGTCCCAATCATCATCTTTTTTGTACAGCGCCTCGATCACAGCGCCTTTTGTTCTTGGAAATCTCTCAATGGCGGCAATCAGCTGAATCATTCCGATCAAAAACTCATGCATAAATACTGACGGGAAATCCAACGATCTTATGAACTGAATATCGATACCTTCCGTTCTTTGACTGCCGGATTGTTTGTTGATATAACTCTCTAATGAATCGGTTTCGTTTGAAGTCAGAGAGAACGAACGCAAATATCTGTTGAACGAATTGCACCAGTCTTGTTCCTCGGTCGTGTGAAGCATTTCGAGCGCATACAAATACGCCATGCGCGGCACGTCGATTTGATTACATCCCGAGACTATCATGGAATCTCCCCACGAGGCGATTGCCCGTCCCGCCAACACGTATTTATAGTTTGGTCTGAAAGGATTATCATCTCGTTGCTCTATCTGCTCAACAATTTTGCAGGCAGCAAACAAATCATCGCTCCGAATGCTCACGGTTCGCTTTATGGCGTCGGAGCGCCGATTTCTTGAACGCCCCGAGGCGAGCAATTCAACATCGCGCAAGGCATCCGCCGAACTGCCGATATATTTTTCATCTCGCACGTTTTCTGTGATCAGTCGCTCGGAAATTTTACTCTGAACGATCATGTAGCGAATAAAAGCCTTGAGCGAATTATCATCGTCGTCACCGTCGACCTTGGTTGAATCCTCCAAAACGCCTCCGATTGCCGTGAGGGTGCCGTCCAAAATTTTTACGGCTACTTCGTCGGCAGGATTCAACCTTATCAGATCAGTCGCCAGACTTCGCGCTTCTTCGACATTTCCCAGATAGTAATAGCACATCGCCTTACGGCGCTTTATATTCGGTAGCGCCTTTTGCAATTTGCCGGCGTCCAGAGTATATTTATTTTGATCATAAAACATCTCCCAACGCCGACACGCCTTCAACGCATCCTCATATCTTGATAGGTTGATGTAATTACCGATCATGCGGAACAAATTATGAGCTTTGATCGATATCGAATTGCCGCGCTGAAATGCCTCTTCGTAGAGATTACAGAGCGTCGCGTAATCCTTCTTCTTCTCACAGAACGAAATTTTCAAGTTAAGTAGCTTTTCTTTGGAGAACGCATCTTTGTACTTGTTCAACAGTTGCTCGGCATTATCAATTTTTCCGTCCATCCGAAGGTACAAAAATATTAAATCGGCAACGAGTGATTCATCAAAACCCGCCAACTCCAACGCTCGTGTAAAGTCTCGCTCCGCTTCTTCCAATTTTTTATCCAACGCGGCTCGACGAGCGCGTTCGGCAAGCATCGCCGCTTGACGAAAATTCTTTGATTCCGGTACTGCACTGACGGGCTTATTATCAATCAGAGGCGCGAGTTGATTGATGGGCGTTGTATCAGACATCGGAGTGACGGAGATCGTACCGGTTTGCCAACTAAAGGGTTTAGGCTTGGTCTGCCGTTGTTGTTCTTTCCAATCTGGCAACGCGACGTAATAATAATTTCGATACGGATCCTTGTCGGGCAAAACGATTTTTTTATTGTCGGCGGCTCGCTTCTCCAAAAAAGCGTCCCATTCCTTGCGCTCCTCGTTGGTTACGTACTCGTCATATGCATCGCGATCTTCCTGTTGATAATCCTGCCAACAGATGTTGACGGCTTTGCTTTTACCGTACACTTCAAACGTAACGTCCTGATGGCGCAATACGTTATTCTTTATAAGGCATGCTCTGAGCCAAGGATCAGCAATCGAGTCCAGGTTGAAACCGTAGGTTTGATCTTCTTCCTTCGATTGAATTTTACCGTTTGAGTAATCGACATAGAAAGCGCTGATGTAACCCTCACAGATTTTTATCGAGCACTCGCCTTCGGACAATCGACGTTGAGCTTCCTCATATCCGGCATCGGTTAATTCAATGTGATTTGCGGCGGATTGCCCCGGCTTATTTTGACTCTCACCCAATCGAAAGGACACTTCCAATTGACTCCACAATCCGGCGTAAAGCATTTTTCGGAGGAGAAGACCATTCTCGGAACTGTCATCGACTTGTTTGATGTAGAAAAAATGATCGGGCGAAATAAATCCCCAATTCTTGTTGGCAGCGCGTTCATACCTGTAAATTTTTCCTGTTAATCGATCGGGCGTATTCTTCACCGGCGCAGCTTCCGATTTCGGATAACTGTATTGCTTATACTCGTTCCAATGAGGTAAAATCTCGCTTGCTTTTTTCCAACCGTCGGGAACGGCATCCAACAATCGTTTTGCCGACTCGTAAGCGCTCAAATGTTGATCGATATCGGATTGTAAAGTTCCCTTGCTTTCAAGGAACATGGCATAAGCGCACGAAACAATTCGTTCGCACATATCCGCATCGTCTTTATTGAGATTGAGCAGCTCGTTCAACGCATCAAAATCTCTGCGATTTTTTAAAATATCCGCCACGTGCTGAGTAATTTCTTTGCTTTCGCCGCTCAACAGTGAACAGACATTAAAAATTTCCGCCTCATTGACTTTACGACCGAGCGACGCGGCGCAGGCGGCAAGGTCAAATTTTTTTGCACGAACCAACGGCTCCAGAGCATAATCAAATTCTTTTGCCGCCATCGCCAGCACTCCGACAAAAGCGTAAAAAATTTCATGATCCGCTTCGTCTCGACATTCGTTCCATTGCAACAAAACCTTAGCGCGCAGGTCGTGATATCTGTAAATCACTTCGTTGTTCTTGAGCGCCGCTTTAAAAGATCCATTCACGGCGGTCAGTGCACTTTTGAGATTTTGGTTGCGACATTTTTTTATGCGATCGATCAATTGATCGTTCCATTCTTGAGGTACAAAATTATATGCTCGGGCGAGAGGCAAACCGGGTATCTGCCTCTCAATGCGAAAACCCCGAGAACTTTCATTGTTGACGGCGTCGGATTCCTGATGAATTTGTGTTTGCTTAAGAGAAGGCGTAATTATTTTTTCGATGCTGCGAAGAACATTGAGCATAATCATAATTTTGTCGTCCAGGATCAAAAAATCATCGCCCATAGAAGTGACCGTGCCTTCATAGAGATCAGGACTGTCGACAGTGCCGTATCTCACCTTCACTTTGCAACCGACTGTAATGTTGAATGCTGTCAACACACTCTTATCCATAAGAAGATCACCTCCAGCGCTATATTCAATTGAATAATAACGTTGAAATCGCACAAAGTCAAGACGTTTATAACTTTGCCTGTCTTCGGCGGGCGATCAATTCTTTCGCCACCGCCAGCATCAACTTGATCCGATTGAGCTGATTGACTTCGCTCGAGCCCGCATCGCAATCGATCGCCACGATGTTTGCCTCCTCATACGCCGCGCGGAGCTCATGCATCACGCCCTTGCCCGTTATATGATTGGGCAGGCACCCGAACGGTTGAAGACACACCACATTGTTCACGCCCTGCTCGATCAGCTTGACCATCTCGCCCGTCAAGAACCAGCCTTCGCCCGCCATGTTCCCGACGCTGACATGCCTCGACGCCAGCCGCGCCGTCTCCTTGATCGAGTGCGGCGCGCGGAAGTGTTTGCTCTTCTCGAGCGCCTTGCGCATCGGTCGACGGAAGAACTCTATCAACTGAATGAAGACCTCCGCCCAAAACCAATCGCGCCGACTTCCCTCGAGCAATTGACGTTTGGCAATCGCGTCATAGGTAATGTAAAGGAAGAAGTCAACGAGGTCCGGCATCACCACCTCCGCGCCTTCCGACATCAAAATCTTTTCCAGTTGATTGTTGGCGATCGGGTGGTACTTGACCAAAATCTCGCCGACGATCCCAACCTTCGGTTTAAGCATCGTCTCGTCGATCGGGATCGCGTCGAACTGCTTGACGATCTCATTGATCAGCCGTCGATACGTCAGATAATTGCCGTCGAGCAGCTCAGCCTTGGCTCGCAACATGAACTCGTCATACAGTCGAGCCGATTGCCCGCGATGAATTTCATACGGCTCCATGCGATTGCGCACGTTCATCAACACGTCGCCGAGCACCGCCGACTTGATCGCGTCGATCAGACAATCGCGGCTGAGGTTGAACGAATCGGTCTCGTCGGGCAAACCCCAACATGCAAACACCGGCACCTTGTCGAAGCCCGCATGCCTCAACGCCCGACGTAGGACGCTGATATAATTCGTCGCTCGACACGCCCCGCACGTTTGAAACAAGATGATCGACGTGTGCTCGGGATCGCAACGCCCGCTCATCAGCTCCGCGATCAACTGTCCGATCACGACGATGGCGGGATAGCACATGTCGTTGTTGACATAACGGAGCCCGAGATCGATCGCCGCCTTGTCGGGCATCGACGGGATAACGACTTTGTAATTGTACTTGTTGAGAACCGTCTGCATGAGCTCGAAATGGATCGGCGCCATCTGCGGAGCAAGGATCGTGTGCGTCGCTTGGCAGTCGGCGGTGAAGCGCGGACGCTCGATCGGTTTGACCTCGTGATAAACGATCTCCTCCCGATGATTGAGCGCCGCCAACAACGATCTCAATCGAATGCGCGCCGCTCCCAAGTTCGATACTTCGTCGAGCTTGATCATGGTATAAATGCGCTCGTGGCTTTCGAGAATTTCTTTGACCTGGTCGGTCGTCAACGCGTCGAGCCCGCAACCGAACGACGACAATTGGATCAAGATCAGTTGAGGATTTTCGGCGGCGACCTGCGCGGCGTGGTAGAGCCTCGAATGATAGCTCCATTGATTGACCACCGACAGCCGCGACGATTGAACGGGCAGGTGACAGACGGCGTCCTCGGTGATGATCGGCAGTCGATACGATTGAATCAGCTCGGGGATGCCGTGATTGATCTCGGGGTCGATGTGGTACGGTCGACCGATCAACAGAATGGCGTGCTCGCCCGTCCGCTTGATACGTTCCAATATTTGTTCGCCGTACTGCTCGACGTCCCGACGGTAATGCTCGAGCTCGGCATGCGCGGCATCGACTGCCCTTTGTATTTCCAATCGATCGATCGAAGGAAATTCTTCAGAAAGCCGCTTAGATAACTTTTTCATGTCGTCGACGGGGAGGAACGGCTGAATGAATTTGACGTCGAGCTCGCGAAGAATGTCCATGTTGCCGCGAATGTTCTCCGCATACGACGCCACGACGGGGCAGTTGTAATGGTTATCGGATCGAGTGTCGAAGTTGTACGGCTCGCATGGGTAGAAGATCGTTCGGACGCCGCGCTCGATCAGATCCATGACGTGACCGTGCGCCAACTTCGCGGGGTAGCAGAGTGAATCGCTCGGCACCGTCGACATGCCTTTGTAGTAGAGTTGAGCCGACGACTTGCCGCTGAGCTCGACGCGGTAGCCCAACGTCGTGAATAAGGTGAACCAGAAAGGATAGTCCTCGTACATGTTGAGCGTCCTCGGCAGCCCGATTACTCCGCGCGGAGCGGCGTCGAGCGCCAACGGCTCATAATCGAAGACGCGATGATATTTGTAGGCGAAGGCATTGGGCACGTCTGATTGGCTGACGGGCTTGCCGCCGATGCCCCGTTCGCATCGATTGCCGGTGAAGTATTTGCCGCCGTCGGGGAACGTCTGACGCGTGATCAAACATTTATTGCCGCAGCCCTTGCATCGATAGGATTTCGTTTCGACATGAAAATCTCTCAACCGATCGGCGTCGAGCACGTTTGATTGTTGATTGTCCATCGAAAGGATCGCCGCGCCGTATGCACCCATCAGCCCCGCGATGTCGGGACGGATCACTTCACGACCGATCAACTTCTCCATCGAACGGAGGACGGCATCATTGTAAAACGTCCCGCCCTGCACCACGATGTGATCTCCCAACGTCGAGACGTCCTTCAACTGCATGACTTTGAACAGCGCATTTTTGATCACCGACAACGCGATGCCCGCCGAGATGTCGCCGACCGCCGCGCCGTCCTTCTGCGCCTGCTTGACTTTCGAGTTCATGAAGACGGTGCAACGCGTTCCGAGATCGACGGGCGCCTTCGACGTCAATGCCTTCGACGCAAACTCCGCCGCGGTCATGTGCAAGCCTTGAGCGAAATTCTCTATGAACGAGCCGCAGCCCGCCGAACACGCTTCGTTGAGAGTGATGTTGCCGATCGAACCGCGGTCGACGAAGAAACATTTCATATCCTGACCGCCGATGTCGAGCACGAAACTCACCTCGGGACAAAACTCTTGCGCCGCGCGAAGATGAGCAAACGTCTCAACCTCCGAGCCGTCGGCATGGATCGCCGCCTTGACGATCGATTCGCCGTAGCCCGTCGTGAACACGCCGCCGATCTCCGCCGTCGAAGGCATGGCGTCGTAGAGCTTTTGAAGAGCCGCGACCACCGTCTTGAGCGGCGAGCCCTGATTGCTGCCGTACGACGTGAAGAGGATTTCCCGATTGCGACCGATCGCCACCAGCTTGGTCGTCGTCGAGCCCGCATCGATCCCGACAAAAATCTTCCCAACGTAATCCTTCAGCGATCCGCGCGGAACCTTATGTTGAGCGTGACGAGACTTGAAACGTTGATAGTCGTCGGCGTCGTCGAACAGAATAAAATCGGCGGGACGAATGTCGTGAGCCGCCGCCTCATTCACTTTGCTGATCGCCGTCTCGAGCTGTTGAGTGTCGATCGCCTTCGCCTCGTCGCTCAACGCCGCACCCATCGCCACAAAATAATTCCCGTCCTCGACCTCGACAACGTGATCGCCATCGAGTTTGAGCGTCTCGACAAAGCGCTTCTTGAGCTCCGTCAAAAAATGCAACGGTCCGCCGAGGAAGGCAACCGTCCCGTCGATCGGACGACCTTGCGCCAGATTGCCGATCGTCTGATTGACCACCGCCTGAAAGATCGACAACGCAATGTCCGCCTTCTTGGCGCCGTCATTCATCAACGCTTGAATGTCGGTCTTGGCGAACACGCCGCATCGAGACGCAATCGTATAGATCTGCTTGCCCTTCTCCGCAAGAGAGTTGAGCCCCGCCGCGTCGGTCGACAACAGCGCCGCCATGTGATCGATGAACGAGCCGGTGCCGCCCGCGCACACTCCGTTCATTCGCTGTTCGGGAGCCGCGCCGAAGTAAGTGATCTTGGCGTCCTCGCCGCCGAGCTCAACAACCGTATCCGTCGACGGAATGAACTTCTTGACGGCGGTCGAGCAGGCGATCACCTCTTGGACGAAGGGCAGAGAAATTTTTTGAGCGATGCCCATGCCAGCCGATCCAGTGAGCGCGAAGTTGAAAGTCTTTTCGCCGACGAAGCTCTTCAATGTGTCGAGGTTCTTGGCGAGCGATTTGCCGATCTCCGAGAAGTGTCGGGAATAATTTTTGCACACGAGTCGGTTCGCCTCGTCGAGCACAACGAGTTTGATGGTGGTCGAGCCGATATCTATTCCAACGTTCATAAAAAACGCAGCACGGATACTCTCACTTCTGTAAGCCGGAGAGTAAGTGCTGCTGGCACCTCCTTGACATTTATGATACAATTCGATTAGGCAAAGACACTCGAAGTCGAGAGAACAGTTAGCCTCGACAGAAAGCCCCGATAACGGTCTCGGGGTAAAGCCTCGGGACAAAACGGGTGCCGTCAACCACCCGATGATGTCTGACCTATGAGGGAGCGTAAGCGTAAAAACCTCCGTGCGGTGCAAGACCGCTGTCGGTATGGACAAGTTCCGTTCTCCCGGGACAGTTGACAAAAAAATCACCCCGTGCTCTAATTTTATAGCGATCGGGATGAAAAATCAATGAGTTGGATCATCAGAAAACTTTAACCCCGCAACGGGGCTTATTTTTTTCAAACATTGTCGGCGGCGAGCACGGGGAACGCTCCCAATCGCTTCAACCAAATCGATCTGCGTGTGACCGCGTCGATCGATTGCTCCAATACGTCAGGCGGAACGTTGGCGTCGAGATCGAAGAAGAAGATATACTCGCCCAACTTCGTTCGCGCGGGTCTCGACTCGATCCGCGTCATGTTGACTCTTCGAAATGCAAACTCCTCAAGCACTTCGCATAATGCGCCGGGACGTTCGCCATGTATTTGACAGATGATCAATACCTTGTCGCCGACCGTTGATCCGATCGCTCGAGCGTTGGCGACTTCGAAGAATCGCGTGCTGTTGAAAATGTTGTCCTGAATCTCCGTCGCGAGCGCGATCAGATCGTTGAGCTCGCCCGCGCGCTTGGTGCAGATCGCCGCTACTCCGTCGCTCACATCTGACGCCGCCGCGATCTCCGCCGCCCTCGCCGTCGACTGAACCGTTTCGAGCTCCGCCGACGGATAATTTTTTCGTATGTATCGACGGCATTGCGAGATCGGTTGAGCATGTGATATGATCTTCTTCACTTCGACCACGCCCGTTCGCGCCATCAACTGATTGTGCACGCGCCAGATCACTTCCCGCGCCACCGTCAAATGATCCGATCGCGCCAACGTGTCGAGCGTGATGTTGATCGAGCCCTCCAATGAGTTTTCGACCGGCACCAGCCCCGCGTCGAGCTCGCCTTCCTCAACCGCGCGGAGCACGTCATAAATGTCGGAGCAGATCACAAGCTCCCGCGGCTCGTCGACATGAGCGTTGAGCCAGACCGCCGCCGCTTCCGAATGCGTGCCGCGCGGCCCCAATATCCCCATTCGTTTCATCGCTAACCTCACTCGTCGAATTTCAACGCCGCCAGCTCGGGATAAAGTTCGCCGATCGACGACGACAATCTGCTCGGATTGATCAGATCGATGATCGGTTGCATCGTCCGCTTGAACTCCGCCTCGTCCTGCATCAACATCAGGATCGCCGCCGTGTTGATCGCATCCGCCAGCGCCGAATGTTGAGTGCCTTTGAAGTTCTTATTCATCGCGCCCACCGCATGGTTGAGCGCCAAATTTCCGTTGAGCCCGATCCGATCGTCAAATTCCTTCTGCAGATCGATCCAATGCCGTTCCAACCATTGAACATCAAAATCCTCGAGCTTGAACGCGCATTCGCTCTTGAGCTGATTGATATCCGAGTTGCTCCATGAGTACAGCGTCACCTCGTCGGTGGCGATCCAATCCATGAAATTCTTGAACTCGACCGCAAAGGTGTTCTTGTCCTCGAGCATCTCATCGGTTATTCCCGTCAGCTTCTTGATGTGCCGAGTGATCTTACTGTACTCCGGTCGCACGTAACGTTGAAACTCGTCGACCTGCTTGAAATTATCATCGAGCTTGACCGCTCCGATCTCTATCACCTCGTCCGGCAGTTGCCTGCGTATTTCCTTCAGGCTCTGTCGAACCGGATTCATCTCCAAATCGATCACAATATGGATCATAAGCCAGCCTCCCCCAATTGTTTTGGATATTGTAATCGAAAAGACTTTTTTATTCAAGGCAAAGCGGTTGAATGCTCGACAAAATTCATTTGATGAACTGATCGATTGCCTTGTTGAGCTCGATGATCGCCTGCTCGTCTCCGTCCTTGATCGCGTCGACTATGCAATGCTCAATGTGATCCTTCAATATGATCCGACCGACCGCCTTGATCGCCGCGTCCACCGCCGACAATTGGATCAGCACTTCCGAACAATCGCGCCCGTCCTCGATCATCTTCTTCGTCGACTCGAGATGACCGATCAGCCGCGCCATCCGATTCAGCACCGCCTTCGTCTGCGTGTGCGTGTGCGAATGACTGTGCTTGATGATCGTCCCGTCCTCTAACACATGCTCGTGCTCGCCCATCAGCCGTTCACCACATTGACCGCTCGACCCGCCATAAACGCCCTGACGTTTTCGATCGCGATCGACATCAAACGAGCTCGAGACTCCTTCGGCGCCCACGAGATGTGCGGAGTGATGATGCAATTCTTTGCGCCCAATAACGGATTGTCCGCGCGGATCGGTTCGGTCGAAACGACGTCGAGACCTGCCGCCGCCACCTTCCCGCTGTCGAGCGCCTCACGCAAATCTTCTTCGACGATCAATTGACCGCGACTGTTGTTGATGATGATCACGCCGTCCTTCATCTTCGCCAGCGTCGACCGATTGATGATCCCTCGCGTCGATTCGAACAGCGGGCAGTGCAATCCGATCACGTCCGACAGCTTGAACAGCTCATCGAGCGAAACAAATTGAGTGCCGTCGAGTTCCGTGCCGACCTCTCTCATCGCGTCGAAGGCGATCACCGTCATGCCCAACGCGCGAGCGATCCGCCCCGTCGTCTGACCGATCCGCCCGTAGCCGATGATCCCCATCGTCTTGCCGTCGAGCTCGATCAGCGGATAATCCCAGAAACAAAAATCATCGCTCGCCGCCCAACGTCCGTCGTGCACCGCTCGATCGTGATGCCCGATGTGGTGACAGACCTCGAGCAGCAACGCGATCGCAAACTGACCTACCGATGCCGTTCCGTAGGTCGGAATGTTGGTGACGGGAATTTTTTTGATGCGCGCGTAATCGACATCAACCACGTTGTAGCCCGTTGCCAGCACTCCGATAAATTTTATGTTCGAGCACTCATCGAGCACGCGCTTGGTGATCGGAGTTTTATTCGTCAAGATGATCTCCGCCGCGCCGATTCGTTTGATGATCTCGTCCTCGTCGTCGAGAGGCGTCCGATCATGGATCACACACTCGCCCAACGCCTCAAGCTCCGCCCACGACAGATCGCCCGGATTCAGAGTGTAGCCGTCAAGTACCACGATTTTCATGCAAAGCACTCCCTTCTGCGTTTCAATTGTATTCGATCGCTCGACGCTGTCAACAAAATTTTTATTGGCAAGCGCGTTCATTGGTGGTAAAGTATGCAAAACTACATAAGCGGTGATTCGATGAGAAAAATTTTTGCGCTCGCGATGTTGATCGTCGCCCTCTCGAGCTTGAGCGTCGACGCCGAGGAGAAAATTCTCCGCGTCGGATACATTCCAAATACGGGATTCGTTGAGGAAAATTGGGCGGGACATCAACAGGGCTACGGCTACGAATACATGGAGTTCCTTGCCAATTACGGTCAATGGAAATTTTATTATGTGCCGTGCAAGACCTGGGAGGAGCTCGGCGCCAAACTCAACAGCGGCGAGATCGATCTCATGCCGGAGATGCCGGGCAATTGGCGATTGATCCCGAACGCCAAACGCACCGATCATGTCGTCGGGCGCTTCTCGATGGAATTGATCCTGTCCAAGAGACTCAACGGACTCCCGCGGCATCGAATGATGATCGGCAACATGACTACCAATTACCCAACGCCGTCATTCGGTAAGCTCGCTGCCAACGAAGGCTTCGCTTATGAGATCGTCAACTTTAAAAATTACTTCGATATGAAATATGCGTTGACGCTCGATGAGATTGACGCATACATCGCGCCCATGCTCAACCCCGGCGAGGACAAAAATATTTTCGCCGTCTTCGATCGTCAGAGCTATCGTCTGCTCGTCCGCGCGGATCGAACTCAACTGCTCGCAGAGATGAACGCCGCCATGGATCAGATGCTGCTCGATCAGCCCAACATTCGCGACTATCTCAATCATAAATATTTGACGCGCAACGGCTTCCCGCTGATCCTCACCAGGCAGGAGCGTGAATATCTCGCGCACAAGAGGCGACTCGCCGTCGCGGTCATGGTCAATCAACGTCCCTACGCTTACGACGACGGCGAGCAACTCAAGGGCGCCATCCCCGACATCATGAATCGGATCGCCGAAGACTTGAATGTTGAGATCGAATTGATTCCAACCTCATCGATCGCCGAGACCGCAGAACTGATCCAAGCGGGCAGGATTGATTTCCTCGCCGATTCCGTTTGCGATTACGGTTGGGCGACGAGTTTCAACATGAGCCCGACGCAGCCTTACCTTACGATCGATTATGTGCCGGTCATGCGTCGCGACACTCTCAATCGCGAGCCGGCAGTCGCCGCATGCATTCGTCGCAAGCTCTACACCAAATCTCGCATCGAGCCGCATTTCTCCGCGAACAACCGCGTCTACGTCGATTCGTATGAAGAGGGCTTCCGCGCCGTCAGCGACGGTCGAGCCGATGTCGTCTTCGCGCCGCGTGCGTCGGTGCCGTACCTCATCGCCGCCACCGATTCTTATAATCTCGAAACCAATTCCGACAGCTACTTCGTCGACGAGCTCAGCTTGGGCGTCTACAGTTTCGCCGATCCCGCCCTCTGGCATATCCTCAACAAGGAGATCAATCATCTCGATGCCGATTGGTTGAGAAGTACCGTCACCTCCAATCAACAAGAGGTCGTGCACTTCACTCCTCAATGGTTCATCTACCATCACCCGATCGCGTCAATGGGAGTGATCGTTGCGATCGGATTGATCATCGGAGGCATCTTCTGGTATCGCAATCAAATGCGCAAGAAGCATCTCGAGATCATTCAGCATATGGCGTACACCGATGCCCGATACGATCTGCCGAACCTGGCGTGGCTCGAGAGCGAGATGCCCATGTTTTTCGAGCGGCTCAAAAATGCTCCGCCGTCGGAAAAAATTTATACGGTCGTGTTCTCGATGCAGACCAACGCCGCGATCGTCGAGCGGTACGGCGACAAGATGTTGATCAAACAGTTGAGAGACATGGCTGAACAGATGCAGATCAAGCCGTGGGTGCTCTACACCGCCGCGGGCATCGACGCGGGACATCTGATCTGCATTTGTCGCGCGACGGGCGAGGAGGAGATCGTTCAGCTGGTGAACAGCGCGATCTCTCAATACAGTTTCATCGAGACGAACGACGCCACCAGAATTTGGCTGCACATGCGCGCGGGCATCTGTCGATTGACCAAGGACGATTTCAGCGTGCGCTTTACGGTCGAGCGAGCCAACGCGGCGTGCCACATGCCTTCGTATTCGGACGTAAGCATCTTCGACGAGGCGATGGAGCAAGACATAACTCTTCAGCACAAGATCGAGACGATCATGGAGAAGGCGTTGGCGGACGGCGAGTTCAAAGCGTGGTATCAAGCGAAGTACGATATTCGAACGCGAAAGATCGTCGGGGCGGAGGCGCTGGTGCGTTGGATCAGTCCTGAGATGGGATTCATGCCGCCGGGCAAATTCGTCCCGCTGTTCGAACGCAACGGTTTCGTGCTGTCGCTCGATTATGAGCTGCTCGAACAGACGTTCCAACTTCAGAAGCAGAGGCTGGCGGAGGGCAAAGAGGTTGTGCCGATCAGCGTGAACATGTCGAGGCTGCACATGACCGAGGAAGGATATCTCGACAAGATCAGAGCGATCATCGACAAGTACGGGATATCGCCGAAGGGCATCGTCGAGCTCGAGCTGACTGAGACGGTGTTCGGCGATTTTGATCAAGCGGACAATCAGAAGCGTGCGGCGAAAATCGTCGGGGCGCTACACGACATGGGATTTACGATCTCGGTTGATGATTTTGGTTCGGGGTATTCGTCGTTCATGCTGTTGAACTATCTGCCGATGGACGTGATGAAGCTCGACCGCTCGTTGCTCGATGCGGCGGGCGGCGCCCAACGCATGAGAGATATTTTGGCGAACGTGATCGCGCTCGGCAAGGCGCTCAACATGGAGATCATTTGTGAGGGCATTGAGACGCCGGAGCAGGAGCAGTTGTTGTTGAGTTTGGGCTGCCATTACGGGCAGGGATATTTGAATGCGAAGCCGATGCCGGCGAAAGACTTTGTGGCGTTCTACGAGAAGAGGAATGCCGACGTCGCGGCGGGGCTGATATGAGGTGTGATGTAAATGTGTTTGGCGTATCCGGCTGAAGTTGTGTCGATCGAAGGAATGTTGGCGACGGTGGAGCTCGAGGGCGTGAGGCGTCGGGTGAGTTTGATGTTGTTGCCCGAAACGAAATTGGGGGATTATGTATTGGTGCATGCGGGGTTTGCGATGCAGACGGTTGATCGCAAAACGGTCGATGATATGATGTCGGCGTTCGACGAGATCGATGGCGCGATACAAAAGAGTTCGGGTTGAAGAATAGGAGCGCCCGCCTCCACCTGGGGCGGCTCGCTCCTCTCCTTTGGTCGAGTCGAAAATATGGGCGACGATGAAGAATAGGAGCGCCCGCCTACTCGCGCGGCGGCTCGCTCCTCCCCTCGGTCGAGTCGAAAATATGCGCGACGATGAAAAGAAGGAGCGCCCGCCTACTCACGTGGCGGCTCGCTCCTCCCCTCGGTCGAGCCGAAAAGATGGGCGACGATGAAAAAAGAAGGAGCGCCCGCCAACTCGCGCGGCGGCTCGCTCCTCCCCTCGGTTGAGCCGAAAATATGAGCGACGATGAAAAGAAGGAGCGCCCGCCGTATCGCGTGGCGCCTCGCCCCTCCCTTTCGGCTCCGATCACATAAGGGTGGCACATCACAAAAATTCTTCGGACGAAAACATGGCGCGGCGTCCGTCGAATGCCGAGACGGCGACGCGCTCTTCTTTAATAACCAACAGAATTTGGAGCAGAGTTTTACATGATCAATAAATTAAAACGCATTGCCGCCGCTCTCGACGGGAAGATTCGATTGATGGAGGTGTGCGGCACCCATACCGTCACGATCTTCCGCGCGGGCATCAGGCAAATCCTTCCGTCGAACGTTGAGCTCGTCAGCGGTCCCGGTTGCCCCGTCTGCGTCACCGACGATCAATATATCGATCGAGCGATCGCTTATGCCGGCAACCGACACAACATCATCGCCACCTTCGGCGACATGCTCAAAGTTCCCGGCTCGCGATCAAGCCTCGCCGCTGCTCAGGCTGAAGGCGCCGACGTCCGCATCATCTACTCGCCTCTCGACGCCGTTGAGATCGCTCGCGACAATCCCGATCGCCGCGTGATCTTCCTCGCCGTAGGTTTCGAGACCACCGCCCCTACCGCCGCCGCCGCCGTCCTCTGCGCTCGAGACCGGCACATCAATAATTTTTATGCGCTGTCGGCTCATAAGCTGGTGCCGCCAGTCATGCGCGCGCTCCTCGACAGCGACGACATCAACGTTGACGGCTTTCTGCTGCCGGGTCACGTCGCGGTCGTCATCGGCGCCGACGCTTTCAATTTCCTCGCGACCGATTACAATATGTCGGGCGTGGTCGCCGGCTTCGAGCCCGAGGAAATTCTTCGCGCCCTCGTCCGTCTGATCCGATCGATCGTCGAGCATCGAGCAGAGATCGGCAACGAGTATGAGAGCGTCGTTCGAGCGGAGGGCAATCGAGCCGCTCAATCGATCTTAAATCGCGTGTACGAGCCTGCCGACGCCGATTGGCGAGGCATCGGTTCAATTCCAAATTCGGGCTTGAAGATGCGAGACGAGTTCGCCGCCTTCGACATTGAGCGCGTCGATCCGATCGAAGTTGAGCCGTCGTCGACCAAGACCGCTTGTCGATGCGGAGAAGTTCTTCGAGGAGTGATCAATCCGACCGAGTGCCCGCTGTTCGCTCGAGCCTGCAACCCGTTGCACCCGATCGGACCGTGCATGGTCAGCGTCGAGGGAGTATGCGCGGCGTGGTTCAAATACAATCGACAACAGGAGTTTTGATGATGAGTGATAAGATAACATTGGCGCACGGAGCGGGCGGTCTGCTCAGTCAGAAGCTGGTGCGCGAACTGATAGTGCCCGCCTTCGACAATCCCATGCTCGACGAGCTCCACGACGGCGCGAAGTTGAGCGGCAATCTGGTGTTCACGACGGACAGTTACGTCGCGAAGCCGATTTTTTTTGCGGGCGGCGACATAGGCAAGCTGTCGGTGTGCGGGACGGTAAACGACCTGGCGATGAGCGGCGCCGTCCCGAAATATTTATCGGCGGGAGTGATCATCGAAGAAGGCTTTGATCTGATCGAGCTGCGGAAGATCGTCTGGTCGATGGCGGTTGCCGCCGACGAGGCGGGCGTCAAGATCGTAACGGGCGATACGAAAGTGGTCGGGCATGGGCAGTGCGACGGGATATTCATCAACACGGCGGGGATCGGTGAGACAATCGACGGCGTGAATATCTCGGTCAAGAACGTGCGCCCGGGCATGAAGGTTTTGATCAACGGCTCGATAGGAGATCACGCGACGGTGATCTTGGCGGGGCGGCACGCGCTGACGTTGCCCGATTCGATCAAATCGGATTGTGCTCCGCTCAACGGGCTGGTGAGGGCGATGCTCGAGGTGGAGCCGAAGATCGCGATGTTGAGAGATCCGACGCGCGGAGGGATCGCGGCGGTGCTCAACGAGATCGCTCAAGGCGCCGACGTTGGGATCATGCTCAAGGAGAAGAAACTGCCGATCAAGCCGGCGGTCAAAGGCGTATGCAATCTGCTCGGTTTCGACGTGCTGGAGCTGGCGAACGAAGGCAAAGTGATCGCGATCGTGCCGTCGGAGTCGGCGGACGCGGTGCTCGACGTGATGAGACGACATGAGTTGGGACGTCAAGCGGAGATCATCGGTGAGGTTGTGGAGGCTCCGCGCGGGAAGGTGGGGCTGAAGACCTCGATCGGGAGCACGCGGATCGTCGACATGCCCGTTGGTGTGATCGTCCCTCGCATCTGCTGATACTTTCAGAGCGACGGAGAAAAAGACGGGCGCCCGCCTAATCGCGCGGCGGCGCGCCCTATTTTTTTTTCGGTCACCAATAAAAATATATCAGCCCCAAAAAATTTTTCAGCCGCAGAAAAATTATCAGCGCCCAAAAAAATTTTTCAGCCCAAAAATATTTGCGTTGACGGGAAAAAATTTTTATCCCCGTTGAAGGATTTTGATCCGACGAACAGAAATCTTATCCCCAAAAATTTGTTTGACACAAGAAAGGATCGATCACATGCAGGAGAAAACCGTTCACGCCGAAGGCATCATCCTCGCTACCACCGACTTCGGCGATGCTCACCGCGTCGTCACCATCTTCACCAAGGAGTTCGGTAAGCTCGACGTCAACGCTTACGGCTGTCGACGAGCACGCTCCCGCCTCGCCGGCTCCATGATGATGTTCAATCACGTCAGCGTCGAGCTCCTGCAAGGTTCCAAGGTCGACATGGTCAGGGAGGCGGAAGTGCTAACCTTCTTCCCAATCACCGACGACCTCCTGCGCATCGCTTATGCCTCGCTCCTGTTCGAGATCGTCAATCAAATGACGCCTCTCAATCAGAAGGACGAGGATATTTTTTTTCTCCTGCTCAATGCCCTTCGAACTTTTGTCGAGCGCAACCCGCGCATCGTCTGTTTGATCGCCGCGTGCCAGTTCATTGCCATCTCCGGTGTGCTCCTTCAACTCGATCATTGCGTCTTCTGCGGTCGACCGATCGATTCCGATTGCAGGATCAGCATCTTCGAGGGCGGAGCTCTCTGCTCGAGGTGCGCCAACACTTTCGGCAACACCCTCCCGTTGAGCCTCAACACGCGCGATCTGATCAATGCGCTCATCGCCTTCGATTGGGATCGCAATTCGCATCTCACTCTCCGCTCCGAATCCCTCAACTCGATCGATCGGATCATGATCGAGCACGTAATGTCGATCACCGATCGCCCGCTGCGTTCGCTCAAATTTTTGAAGCAAGTCGTCTCGCCCGCCGCCCCGGCTTAACTTCGACTTTCAAAACGACGATAATTGATTGAAGAAAGTGAGGCGAAATCATGGCAAGCACAAACGTAGACACCTTATTAAATCCTCAGTCGAGCTCCACGAAGACCAACGTCGCGCCCAAGCTCCGCTCGACTTACTTCTCTCGCAGAACCAATAACTATAACAGCTCCGGCAGCTTCAACAATGTGTTCGACAAAGTCAGTTCGGCTCCGCAGCAGAGTTCTGCGCCGCGCGATCCTTCCTATAGATCTTCAACGGTCGAGTCGACCAATCGAACGTCGTACAATGCGAATCGATCGGCTCAACAGCCGTCTCAACCGTCGACTCAACAATCGGTTCAGAAATCGGAACCCAAGACGAGCGCTCCCGACGACGTCAAGCAGAGTGATCCGATTGAGCCGATCGATCAGCCCGAACCCGTTGACGTTGATCAGCCCGACGAAGTTGACGAGGCTCCTTCGCAATCGACGCCGCAGGTGCCGCTCGAGATGTCGGCGCTCTTCTCGACGAGTACCGAATCACTGCTCGCGGTGCGCGAAGCGCCGTCCAATGACGAACCGGTGTTGATGACCGTCATGCCGCAACAATCGAACGGCAACAATCAATCGATGCTCAACATGCTCACGGGAAATAATTGGCTTCAACCGTCGTCGAGCGATCAGCCGCCCGTTGTCGAACCCGAACAGTTGATCCCGGCGGTCGAAGAACTGCTCGCTCAACTGTCGGACGAGCTCGGACCGATCCAAACGGACGTCGTTGAGCCCGAACTGCAACCGCAATCGATTGAGCCGATCGTTGAGAGCAATGTCGCGACGCTCAATCAACAGCCCGTCGATGCCGATCAAGCTCAAACGTTGACCCGGCTCGGGCAAGTGATCGAACAGCCGACGAGCGAACAACCGTTGAACGAACTGCCGATCGCAACCGACGAGCCGATCGATGCTCCGATCAGAAGAAATGATCAACAGCCGTTGCAGGCGGCAACACCGTCGGCAGGCAACGCCACGATGATCGAGGAGTTGAAGCCCGTAGAGGCGCAACCGATCGTCGAGCACGCGGACGCCGCCGCTCAAACCCAAGTGATTTCGAACGACGCCAATCTGTCAAACGTCGTGGACGCGGCAAAAAATTCGCAGCCGAAAGTCGCGACGTCAGATATCCAAGCGCCGATTGAGCAGTCCGTTGCCGTCGACGCCGATGCCGAGGTTCCTGCTCAACCGACGCAACCGTTATCGACCGCTCCGATCGTTGAGCGCAGATCGTCAGCGCAGGTCGAGCAGCCGATCACGCCGACCGCTCAAGTCGAGCAACCGACCGTCGTCGAGCCGCAGCAACCCGTTCAAACGCAACAGACGATCCAATCTCAACAGCCGATCGTCGTCGAGCAGCCCGCGCAAGAAATTCTCGTCGAGGGCATCAATCAACCGATCGAGCCGCAACCCGATCAGGTGCCGCGCACTCCGTTGGCGAACGTCGAACAGCCGACACAATTGACGGTCGAGCCGACGACGCAGATCACTCAACCGATCATTGAACAATCGGCTCAACCGAACGTCGAACAGCCGACGCAAATCACTCAACCGATCATCGAACAATCGGCTCAACCGAGCGTCGAGCAACCCGAAAATTTGTCGGCGCCCACACAAACTCAACAGGCTTTCGACGAGAACAATGCGGCTCCCGCTCCGCGCGGAATCGAAATCATAAATCAGCCGACGGCGCAACCGTCTCAACAAGCAACTCAACAATCGGCGCAATCAGCTCAACAGCCGTCAGTGATCGATGACGCTCAGCCCGTCGCCGTCAATGCGGAGAATGTTGAGCCCGTTCATCAGCGCTTCCACGGTCATGCGAATCAGCAGGCGATGAACGAGCAAGCTCAACAATCTTCTTGGACGGATCGACCCGCGCCCTTATATCAACTCGCCATGCAACAGCGACAAGCGTCGGCGTCTTCTCAAACACTCGTCGAGCAGCCGACCGTTGAACAGCCGACCGTCGAGCAACCTTCGATCATCAATAATAATTCGGCGCAAGGAACGCCGTCGGCAACTCCGACCAACGTTCCCAACACTCAACCGTTGAGCATGCCGACCGAAAATATTTCTTCGAGCGGGCAACCGACTGCCGCACGCGTCGCTCTCGCCTCCAACGAAAATATTTTGTCGAGTGAGCAGCCGACGGTTCAGCCGACCAATACTCAACCGCTGAACACTCCGACCGAAAATATTTCTTCGAACGCGGCGCCGTCGACAGCAACGCTCAACACTTCCAATGCCCAACCGTTGAGCCCTTCGATCAATAATACTTCGCTCAACGGTCAGCCCAACGTTCAAACGTCGACCGCCGTTCCCAACGCTCAACCTTCCGTCGAAAATATTTCTTCGAACGCGGCGACGGCATCAACTTCGCTCAACGTCCCCAACACTCGACCTTCGAGCGCGCCGATCGAAAATATTTCTTCAAACGCGGCGTCGGCATCAACTTCGCTCAACGTCCCCAACGCTCAACCATTGAGCGCGCCGATCGATAATACTTCGACCAACGGTCAGCCCAACGTTCAGACGCCGACCGCCGTTCCCAACGCTCAACTTTCGAGCGCGCCGATCGATAGTACTTCGACAAACAGTCAGCCCAACGTTCAGACGCCGACCGCCGTTCCCAACACTCAACCGTTGAGCGTGCCGATCGATAGTACTTCGCTCAACGGTCAGCCCAACGTTCAAACGTCGACCGCCGTTCCCAATGCTCAACCGTTGAGCACTCCGATCGAAAATACTTCGACCAACGATCAGCCCAACGTTCAGACGCCGACCGCCGTCCCCAACACTCAACCGTTAAGTTCTTCGACCGATGACATTACTTCGAACGGGGCGCCGTCGGCACCAAACGCAACCGCCGCCTCTCAAGCTCAAAGCACTGTGGTTCGGAACGAGCAGAATGTCAATCGACCCGTCGCCAACATGCCGCAATCATTCTCCGTCTTCGGCAACGAGCTCGAGATCAATAGCCCCGTCACTGCTCCTCAACAGTCCGCTCAATCGGATCAGCAGCCCAATCAACAGCAGTCCTATCAACAGCCCAATCAACAACCCAATCAGCAATCCAATCAACAACAGCTCAATCAGCAGGCTCAACAGACGGCGATCAACGTTCAGGCTCAGGCTCAAGCGCAAGCGCAACAGGCTCCTCTCGCCGCAGCCGAAGGTCAGCCCGCCATGGCTCAAATGCCTTCCGAATCGTTTGCGCAGAACCTCGGCACCGCCGTCAATAATCTCAACGCCAATCAATCTGCCAACGCTCAACAGCCCTCGACGCAAAACACCACCTTTGCTCAACAGCTCCGCGATGATTTCAACGTCGCCAATCAGATCGTCGAGAACGCCAGAATGATCCGCACCGCTCAGAACACCGAAATGATTATTCGCCTCAAGCCCGAACACCTCGGCGAACTCACGTTGAGGGTTTCGGTCACCGCCGAAGGCACCGTCAACGCATCGTTCCATTCGGAGAACGCCGCCGTTCGAGCCATCATCGAAAACTCGCTCGTCAGCCTCAAACAGGAGCTCGCCAATCAGGGGCTCAAGGTCGACAACGTTGAGGTCTATTCGGGCTTGTCCGACGGCTCGTCGCTCATGAACGGCAAGGGTCGTCAAGGTTGGCAACAAAATAATCAACGGAACGCTCAACGCGTCGGTCGCGTCAGAGGCTCCCGCTCGTCCGAAGGCGGCGGCGCTCAATCGACCGCAACCGCTCAAGCCGTCGAAACCGCTCAGCCCGTCGAAAATATTTCGTCCGACGGCGGCGTCGATTATAAAGTTTAAAGCGAGGTAATCACCATGGCCAATGCACTCAACACTATCACCGTCAAGGGCGTCACGTACAACGCCGCCGATTACTCGTCGAGCAACACCGTCTCCGCCGTCGCCAACGAGCTCGACAAAGACGCCTTCCTGCAATTGCTCGTCGCGCAGATGAAATACCAAGACCCGCTCGAGCCGCAGGACAACAGTTCATTCGTGGCGGAGCTCGCTCAGTTCTCCGCACTCGAGCAGATGACCAACGTCGCTACCAATCTCGAATCGTTGTCGTCGATCGTCAGCAACATGGATACGTCGGTGCTCGTCGGTCAGGTCAGTCATATGATCGGTATGAACGTCGATTGGGACGTCAGCACCGGCGAGTTCGATGAGGACGGCAACGAGCTCAAAAATACTTTGACCGGCATCATTCAAGGCGTGAACGTCAACGGCGAGGCGCCCACCATCACCGTCAAGGTCGGCGACACCACTTATAAGCTCGAGATCGGCGACGTCAATCGAATCTACAATCCCGACGCCGACAACGCATCGACCACCACCACGACCACGCCGATCAACACCGGCATCAACGTCACCAGCTCGAATCGCTCGGCGCTGCTCGGACAGTTGGGCAATCTGATCGGCATGGATATCGAATGGGATCAGCCAGTCGTGGGCTACTTCGACGAGAACGGCGAACAGATGTATGCGCAGCTCAAGGGCGTGATCCGCGGCGTGAATCTCGAGGGTGAAGAGCCGGCGCTCATTGCTCAGGTCGGCACCGACACTTATCGCGTCGACATCAACAACGTCGCCAACGTATACTTCGGGCTCGAGGAGGCTGCGGAAGTCGAAGAATAATTCTCCGCCCACGAAAATATCTCGGCACAAAAATTTGTTAGCCGATAAAAATTTATTGGCGACAAAGGCTAAGGCGCGAGCCGCCCCATGTCCAGGCGGGCGCGCCATTTTTTTCGCCTTCGACCGTCACTAACAATTGAGCAGAAAGGGGGACGCGTCGCCGCCGGTTCGCGTGGCGGACGACGCTATTCCCTTCCGTCCACGAAAACATCTCAGCCCCCAAAATTTATCAGCCGATAGAAATTTGTTGGCGACAAAGGCTAAGGCGCGAGCCGCCACAAACAATTGATCAGAAAGTGAACGCGTCGCCGCCGGTTCGCGTGGCGGACGCCGCTTTTCCCTTCCGTCCACGAAAACCTCTCAGCCTCGAAAATTTATCAGCCGATAAAAATTTATTGGCGACGAAGGAAAGGCGCGAGCCGCCCCATGAGG
>JAFUXN010000138.1 GCA_017477125.1 Selenomonadaceae bacterium | reverse complement strand
GCCCCTTCAACCGTTGCGCTTTGATTGAAGATTAATGGGGCGCCGCCCCGTCCTTCGGCGGACGCCCCATTCCCCTCCACACATAAACTTTATTCGGCGCCCAAACTGTTTAGAAGACTAAAGAGGATCAGGGCGAGCCGCCACGCGCGGGAGGCGGGCGCCCGTTTTTCGATCGTCACCCCTTCACCCTTTGAGCTTTGATTGAAAAAAATGGGGCGCCGCCCGCTCCTTCGGCGGACGCCCCATTCCCCTCCACACATAAACTTTACTCGGTGCCCAAACTGTTTTAGAAGACTAAAGAAGATTAGGGCGCGCCGCCACGCGAACAGGTGGGCGCCCGTTTTTTCCTCGTCGCCCCTTCAACCGTTAATTGGTCGAGCTCAAAAATTTTTACCTGACGCGCTTCATGCGCACGATGGTGATCTTCGGCGGACGCATGGGCTCGAGCTGCATGATCATGAACGACGCGCGTTCGTCGTCCCGCGGACGCGACGCACTTCCCGGGTTGAGCAACACCGGCGGCCCCGACAAGTACTCAACTATATGCGTGTGACCGAACACCGCAATGTCCGCATGCTGAGACTCCGCCGCCTCCATCACATATTCTTGCGTGTAGCGAACGCCGTAGTTGTGCCCATGCGTCATGAAAATCCTGTGACCCGCCACGTCGACTATCCGCTCATAACACGTGTCGCCCGTGGGCCAATCGCAATTGCCCGCCACCGCATACACCGGCAGATTATACGTTTGCGCAAGGTAATTCGCATCGGGAGTGCAATCGCCCAAGTGCAGCCACAAATCCATGTCATCGGCTATCGCCAGCGCCTCATCGATCGCCGCCCAATTGCCGTGCGTGTCGCTTATGATTCCTATCTTCACTTCCTAAAACTTCCCTTCGAGTATCTCGACCATCTTGCGCAACGCCTCTCCGCGATGGCTTATACGATCCTTCTGCTCGAGCGTCAGCTCCGCCATCGTTTTGTCGGCGTCTGTATAGAAATACGGATCGTAGCCGAAGCCTCCCGTTCCGCGCGGAATTTTTTTGATCGTCCCTCGACATTTGCCCTCGGTCTCAACAACCGTTCCGTCAATGTCGACGAAGCAGAGCGCGCATTTGTAAGCCGCACTCGATTGCTCAACGCCAATCCGAGCGAGCTCGTCAAGGAGCATTCGATTGTTGTCGCCGTCGGTCGAATCGTGAGCATGATCGAGATCGACCGTCGAGCGAAGCGACGCATAGCGAGCCGAGTAGACACCGGGCATGCCGTCAAGCGCGTCAACGCACAAACCCGAGTCGTCGGCAATGCACGCCAGCCCCGTCAACTCCATGAAGAATTTGGCTTTGATGAGCGCGTTGTCGGCGAAAGTTTTTCCGTCCTCAACGGCGTCGGGCAGATCGCCGAACCGATCGAGCGAAACGATCTCCAACGGCAGATTTTTGAACGCCGCCCGCATTTCTCTCAACTTGCCGCGATTCCTCGTCGCGATCACTATCGTTTTCATATCGTCACCCCGTACGCCCGACGCGCCAGACGAGTTCGGGTCTCAACACGTCCTTTTGGATCGAAATCAATTCGTCGATGCCGATTGTCGCCAGATCGAGCAACTCATTGAACTCCCGTCGAGAGAACGGACGCTGTTCGCCCGTCGATTGAATTTCTATAAATTGCCCCAGCCCGCTCATCACCACGTTGCAATCGACCATCGCCGTCGAGTCCTCTGCATAATCGAGATCGAGCAACGCCTTGCCGTCGGCGTTTATGCCTGCCGAGATCGCCGCCACGAAATCTGTCACGGGGAAGGTCGCGCCCTTCTTGTATATCGTTTCGCACGCCTCGACCAGCGCCACGAACGCACCCGTTATCGACGCGCAACGCGTGCCGCCGTCGGCTTGGATCACGTCGCAATCGATCAGAATCGTCCTCTCGCCGATCGATTTGAGATCGACCACCGATCGGAGCGCTCGACCGATCAGCCTTTGGATCTCTTGCGTGCGACCCGAAAGTTTGTTGCGTTCCCTCGACGCCCGTTCTTGCGTTGCGCTCGGGAGCATGGAATATTCGGCGGTCAGCCAGCCCTGACCCGTGCCCTTGACGAACAGCGGAACGCGATCCTCTATTGTTGCCGAGCAGATCACCTTGGTTCTGCCCATCTCGATGAGCGCCGAGCCTGCGGGATAACTTTGAATGTGTCGAGTGATGTTGGTGATGCGCATTTGATCGTTGCGACGATGAGTTGCTCTGTCCAAGTGTCGGCTCCTCTCGTTGATTAAAAAATTATTACCGTTCATTGTACAACAAAAAATGCTCCGCCGCAATAATTAGCAGCGAAGCAAATTTTTTTTTGATCCCAATCGATATTTCAGCTCAACTTTTGAGCGAGCAATTGATTGACGAGTTGAGGATTTGCCTTGCCCTTGGTCGCCTTCATGATCTGTCCGACCAATGCGCCGAGCGCCTTCTTCTTGCCCGCCTTGTACTCGCCGACCGCCTTCGGATTGGCGGCGATCACTTCATCGACAACGCCTTCGATCGCCGACGTATCGGTTATCTGCACCAGCCCTTTGTCGGCGACGATCTTATCGGGCGCGTCGGGCGACTTCCACATCTCCGCGAACACCGTCTTTGCGATCTTGCCGCTGATCGTTCCCTTGTCGATCAACGCGATCATCTGCGCCAAACGTTTCGCGTCAACGGGCGACTGTTCGATCGTCAAGCCGTCGGTGTTGAGGTTCTTCGACAGATCGCCCATGATCCAATTGGCGGCGATCTTCGCGTCGGCTCCCTCGCGCACCACCTCATCAAAGTACTCCGCCATCGCTCGCGACGACGTGATGATCCCCGCGTCGTAATCCGACAATCCGAATGAATTCATCAACCGTTGACGTCGAGCGTCGGGAAGTTCGGGCAACGAACGCCTGAACTCCTCGATCTCCTCCGCCGTCGTGATGATCGGTGGCAGATCGGGCTCGGGCATGTAACGATAATCGTGCGCCTCCTCCTTCGACCTCATCGATTGAGTGATCCCGCGTTCGGGGTTCCAAGTGCGTGTTTCCTGAACGATCTTGCCGCCGTCGTCGAGCACTTCAGCTTGACGCTCGATCTCATAATTGATCGCGTCCTCGAGCGCCTTGAACGAGTTGATATTTTTCATCTCCGTCCGCGTCCCCAACTTCGTCGACCCGACGGGACGCAACGAAACGTTGATATCCGCGCGGAGATTGCCCTCCTCCATGCGGCAGTTCGAAACGTCTATATACTCGAGGATCGATTTGATCTTCTCCATGTACGCTCGAGCTTCCGCCGCCGATCTCATGTCGGGCTCCGAAACGATCTCTATCAACGGCACGCCCGTTCGATTGTAATCGACATTCGACGTCGCCGAGTCTTTAATCGTGGTGCCCGAATGGACGAGCTTGCCCGCGTCCTCTTCCATGTGAATGCGCGTCAATCGAACGCGTTTCTTTTCGCCGTCGACATCGATATCAACATAACCGTGCTCGGCGATCGGCAGCTCGTATTGAGACGTCTGCCAGTTCTTCGGAAGGTCGGGGTAATAATAATTTTTGCGATCGAACTTGCTGTATTGATTGATAGTGCAGTTGGTGGCAAGCCCCGCCTTGATCGCAAACTCTACCACCTTGCGATTGATCGTCGGAAGGACGCCGGGCAGCCCCAAGCACACGGGGCAAACGTGAGTGTTCTGGTCGGCGCCGAAGGTCGTTGCGCAGCCGCAAAAAATTTTCGTCGCCGTCTTGAGCTCGCTGTGAATCTCCAAGCCGATCACTGCTTCATAATCCAATGTTCATCACTCCCCCAATAATGAAAAAGCCCGACATGCCGTCGAGCCCCTCAATCTATATCGCTTAAATTATTTCGGTGGTGGCTCCCCGGACTGGACTCGAACCAGTGACTCCCTGATTAACAGTCAGGTGCTCTACCGACTGAGCTACCGAGGAATTTGTCTTTCGACGCGGTGAATTGTATCAAACCGCCGCGCCCTTGTCAATCACTTTTTTGCGCTCCCAAACCCGATCGAAAAAATGTTTTCTCTGCAAAAAAAATGTTACGCTGTTTACGTCCCAATCACTTTATAATATCATGATCAAAAACTTTTCGGAGGCAATGAACTCATGAGTATCAAAATGAAATTCCTCCTGCTCGCCGCGCTCGTCAGTGTCATTCTCGGCGCCGTCTCCATCATCGGATACACCACCGCTCATTCGAACCTCCGCGATTCGATCGAGAAGGAGATGCTCGCCGCCACCGACGCCCAAGGTCGTGCGCTCGAGGGTTGGATCAATGAGAAGTCCGCCAACGGCATCGCCGCCGCCAACCTCATGGCTCGGTTCTCCAACGGCTCGCTCGATCACTCGACCATGCAATCGATGATGCAACTCGCCGACAACGACAAAGACATCATGGCGATCACCAATTGCGATGAGAACGGCGTCGTCGTTTCAAATACCGCCGATTACACCGGCAAGCTCGAAATTCGTACTCGCGATTGGTATAAGCGCGTCAAAGCCGAAGGCACTCTCATTTATACCGACGTCTATAAGGACGCCACCAACGGCAAGCTCGTCGTCAGCGCCGCCGCTCCCTACTCGCTCAACAATAAATTCTTCGGCGCCATCTGCGTCGACATCGATATCGATACTCTTGATAAGGTCGCCGCCACCATCAACTATCGCGGCGAGGGCAAGGGCATGATCA
The DNA here is from genome assembly GCA_017477125.1 of Selenomonadaceae bacterium. Taxonomy (GTDB): domain Bacteria; phylum Bacillota; class Negativicutes; order Selenomonadales; family Selenomonadaceae; genus Quinella. Next base: position 8,066 of record JAFUXN010000138.1, on the reverse strand, counting down.
TCGCCGCCAACGGTACCGTCATCGCCTCTGCCGATCCCAACGACGCCATGTCAAACGTCGCCGATACTCCTCTGCGCGATCATTTTCAACAGATGATCACTCAACCCGAAGGCTTCTTCGAGATCGACGAGCAAAATGTTTTCGCCTACGCCACCGTTCCCGGTCCCGATTGGATCGTCGGCATGCTCGTCCCGAGCGAACTCGTCTTCGCCTCGATTGCTCATCTGCGCTTCGTCTACTTCGCGCTCACCGTCGCCACCATCGTCGGCGTGTTCCTCACCGTCGGGTTCAGCCTCGCCTTCTCGACCAAGATCATTAAATACATCTCCGACATTCGAAATCATACCAATGAACTGTCGCGCGGCAACTTCCGCGTGCCCGAACTCGCCGTCAACGGCAATGACGAGTTCGCCGAGCTCGCCCGCGCCTTCAATAAGATGATGCTCGACATCAAATCGCTCGTCAAGCAGGTCGCTCACAACGCCGAACAGGTTGCCGCCTCGAGCGAAGAGTTGACCGCCAGCTCTCAACAGTCCGCCGACGCCTCCACGCACATCGCCGAAACCGCCGCAAAAGTTTCGAACGACATGGACAATCAACTGCAAAGCATCGATGAGGCAAAGCGCGACGTCGATGCCGTTCATTCCGACGTCACGATGATCCTTGAAAAATCTCGTCGGGTGGCGGAGAACACGATCCACACCGCCGACGCCGCTCAAACGGGTGCGGAACTCATGCGGCAGGCTGTTGAGCAGATGGAGCACATCGAACACAGCGTTACCGAAACGGCGGCGATGGTTGAGAAGCTCGGGCATAACTCGAAACAGATCGATCAGATCGTCGAGACGATTGCCGCCATTGCCGATCAAACAAATTTGTTGGCGCTCAACGCGGCGATCGAAGCGGCACGCGCCGGCGAGCAGGGCAAGGGCTTCGCAGTGGTTTCGGGCGAAGTGCGCAAGTTGGCGACGAGCTCTCAAGAGGCGGTCGATCAGATCAAGGAGCGGATCAAAAGCATTCTCGATGATACCGCTCGAGCGGTTGCGGCGATGGAGGGCGGCACCGATCGCGTCAAGGCGGGCGCCGATTCGATCCGATCGGTCGGCGATCAGTTCAACAAGATTATTGAGATGGTTCGCGTCAACAAGAATGAGATGAACGACATCAACATTTCGATGCAGGAGGTCTATATCGGCGCGAGCTACATGGTCAAGCTGATCGAGTCGATCGATCGGGTCAGTCGCGAGACAAACGACAACACTCAATCAATCGGAGCGTTGACTCAAGCGCAATCGGCATCGATGGAAGAAATTGCGGCGGCATCACGCTCGTTGGCTGATGTCGCCTCCGTCCTTCAGAGCGAGACCGGCAAATTTAATATCTGATCGAGGTACTTCAAAATGCAAAACAAACTCATCGAGGAATGGCAGATACTGCGCAAAGGGCAAAACTCCGATTTCGCGATCATCGTCGGCGTCACCATATTGTTCATCGCCATCATCGTCCTCAACGTCCGCCTCATCTTCCAAATCACTTCCAATCAGACCGAAGAGATCGGTCAAATGCAATTGGAATCGATCCGCGCGGATTTTCAAGACGTGCTCAATAAAGCTGAGGAATCCACGCGACAAATGGCTGCCGACGTCGAAGACTCACTCAAGGAGGACAGCTCCCGCCAAAAACTCGACGAGCTCATCGTTCAGCGCAAACGTGATCAGATCGCGATAACAGGCGGCGTCTGTTTCAACGTATACGCCGCCGCTCACGATTGGGTGATCATTCCCGACTTCGACATGCCCGACGATTATCACGCCCCCGAACGTCTCTGGTACAAGGGCGCAATGGAAAATCCCGGCGGAGTTTACATCACCGAACCTTATATCGATGCCGCCTCGGGAGTAATATGCTTCACCATGTCCAACGTCCTGCCCGATCTCAACACCGTCGTCGGGCTCGATTTCAATTTTGCCGACGTTCAGAAGTCGATCACAAAGATGACCGCCGAAAGCGATCGAACCGCGCTCATCGTCACCGGGAGCGGCATGATCATCGGCTACTCCGATATGTCGCTCGTCGGCGAAAAAATTTCCAAGAAGCTCCCCGAGTACGAGCCGATTCTCGAGCGCATCATCAAAACCAAATCCCATGACAGTTTCGTTGCGGAGCTCGACGGCTCCGATCATACGATCTTCACCAGCAAAACGGACAACGGTTGGTACATGATCCTCAGCGTCGACGATCATGAGCTCTACAGAAAAAGCTACACTCAAATGTACGGCACCATCTTGATCAGCGTGCTCATGCTCGTCGCGATCGTCGTGTTCTACCTCAACGGCGTCAAGAATCGTCTCAAGGCCGAAGAGGCCCTGCAAGCCAAGGAAATTTTCCTCTCGCACATGTCGAAGGAACTGCGCGAGCCTCTCAACCGCATCCTCAAACTCTCGCACATCAACATGATCGAATCCGATATCAATCCCGTTGACGTCGCCGCTCAAGTTCGAGAGTCCGCCCTTCAGCTCAAAGACATGATCGACAATCTGTTGTCGTTCTCGGACATCACCGCCGCCGATCAATCCGATAGCTACGAGAGCAAGGTCAAGGAGGGCACCAAACTTTCAAAGGTCAGCCAGATGACGCGCGTCGGCATCATCATGGTGCTGATCATCGCAATGACCGCGAGCATGGCGCTGTGCATCTACACCACGATCAATTGGGGCGACACTCAGATGAATCGCGAAGCCGACAAATATGAATATCAACTCTCCAATTGGATCGCCAAGCAGCGCAGCATCTTGAGCATGTTCACCAATCTGATCGCCGAGCGCCCGGAGATCATGGACAATTACCCGTCCGCCGTCAAATTCCTCGACGACCTTGCCAAAAATTATCCCGAGATATCCGTCTGCTACCTCGCCAATCCCTATCGCGAGCACACCGTCATAATGAACAACGGTTGGGAAGGCGCGCCGGGCTGGCACGTCGAGCAGCGGCAATGGTACATCGACACCGAACGAGCCGAAGACGGTTTCAGTGTCTCCGCTCCCTACTACGACGATCAAACGGGCTTGTATTGCATCACCTTGTCGCAGGTCGTCTACGGTCAGAATGATGAGTTCCTCGGAATCTTCGGCGTCGACTTTTATATCGATCGATTGATTGAAGTGCTCGGCGAGAGCTACAGCAAAAACGGTTACGCCTTCCTCGTCGACCGCAACGGGATCATTCTCAATCACCCGAACAAAGTATATGAGATGTCCGCCAATCGAATGACCGACATCAACGGCACGGAGTATCAACGCGCTTACGCCACCGACGACGTTGTTCGCATTCAAGACTACAATGACATGCGGGTTGCCTGCCTCGCCAAGAAGAACGATACATCGCAGTTCACCGTCGTGGTCGCCAGCAATTGGTGGAACATCTACGGCAATATCGTCACGCTCGGCGTGTCGTTCGCCGCGTTCCTGATCCTGTGCATCATCGCCGTCAAGACGCTCATCAATTATCTGCTCAATTGGTATCAGGGCGTCAACGAGAAGCTCAAGGAGGCGGCGGAGGTCGCCAAGCAGAGCAGTCTTGCTAAGTCGACCTTCTTATCGAGCATGAGCCACGACATAAGGACGCCGCTCAATGCGGTGTTGGGCATGAACGAGATCATCTTGCGCGAGACGAGCGAGCAGGATATCAGAGAGTATGCGCTCAACATTCAAAGCGCGGGACGGACTTTGCTCACTTTGATCAACAGCATACTCGACTTCAGTAAGATCGAGAACGGCAAGATGGAGATCGTCAAGGTGCACTACGACACGACCAATCTGATTGATGATCTGGTCAACATGATTTCCGAACGCGCCAAGAAGAAGGGGCTCGACTTCCGAACGGAGATCGATCCGTCGTTGCCGAGGAGTTTGCGCGGCGATGATGTCAGGCTCAAGCAAGTGATCACCAACATCTTGACGAACGCGGTGAAGTACACGCACCAAGGATCGGTGACGCTGAAGATGAGCGCCGAATCGATCAGCGACGACGCGATTGAGCTTCGCGTTGATGTAAGCGATACGGGCATCGGGATCCGCGCGGAGGACATGGATAAGCTGTTTCAATCGTTCCAACGGTTGGACGAGGAGAAGAATCGCAACATCGAGGGCACGGGGCTCGGGATATCGATCGTGCAGAAACTGTTGACGATGATGGACAGCGAATTGCATGTGGCGAGCGTGTACGGTGAGGGCTCGACGTTCTCATTCACGATCAAACAGGAGATCATCGATCGAATGCCGATCGGGAAGTACGGCGAGCATCACATCGTCAGACCGCAGAATTATGTCGAGCAGAAATTTTTGCAGGCGCCGAAGGCTCGAATCATGGTGGTCGACGACAACGGCATGAATTTGAAAGTGATGCGCGGGCTGTTGAAGGCGAATGCGATCGTGCCGACCTTGGCGCACAGCGGTTATGAATGTTTGGAGCTGGCGGCGAACGGGCATTATGATATAATCTTCCTCGATCACATGATGCCGGAGCTCGATGGTTTTGCGACCTTGCAACGGTTGAGAGCGGACAGCTTGATCGACGACTCGACGGCTGTGATAGCGTTGACGGCGAACGCGATCAGCGGCATGCGTGATACATATCTGGCGGCGGGCTTTGACGCGTATCTCTCCAAGCCCGTAAGCACCGAGGAGTTGGAGGCTTTGCTCGAAAAATATTTGTCGGAGGAAGAGCCCCGGGAGCAGACCGTTGAGGAGTCTGAGGAAGTTGACGAAGACAGCTTCTCGTCGGCGGAGAAAAAATTGCTGAATGAGATTTGCCCCTCGATCGATCTCGAGGTCGCATTGAACTCGTGCATGGACAGCAAGTCGTTTGTGATCGAGATGATGGAGGACTTCTGTTCGGACGACAAGACCGACGAGCTTAATCACTCGTTTGACGCCGATGATTGGAAGAACTATCGGATCACGGTGCACGCGTTGAAGTCGACGGCGTTGATCGTCGGGGCGAAGGACTTGAGCGAGGAGGCTAAGGTTTTGGAGTTGGCAGCCAAGGACGGCGATGTTGAGACGCTCAAAAAAAATCACGCCGCGCTCATCGAGCATTACGCGGCGATCCGTGAAGGCATTAGTAAGTGGTTGGAGGCGATTGCATGAAATGAATTGAGAGCGGCGGCGGTCGAAGTTAGAGAGGAAAGAAGGGGCGCCCGCCTCCGATGCCGGCGGCTCGCCCTTCTCCTGGTCGGCAACGGCTCAAAGGTTGAGGGGCGAGGGAAATAAACGGGCGCCCGCCTACCAATGGGGGCGGCTCGCCCTTCTCTCTTTGCTTCGAAAAAATTATTTGGGCGGCGGTCGAAGGGGTTTCCCTTCAAAATCATTTAGGGTTGGGGTCGAAGGGGCTCCCCCTTCAAAATCATTCAAGGTATTGGATCGAAGGGCTTGCCCTTTATGGGCGTGATAATTTTTTAGGAGGAGATGTCATGAAGAAGATACTGATCGTTGACGACGAGAAGATGATGCTCAAGATGGCGACCCGCATTCTCGCCAAGAACTATAAAATCATAGGCGCCACGTCGGGAGCAGAGGCGATCGAACTGTTCAAGGTAGAGCGCCCCGACATGGTTCTTTCCGATCTGCTCATGCCCGAGATGGACGGCTACACCCTTCATCGCGAACTGCAATCGGTCAGCGACGAGCCCGTTCCGATCATGTTCATGACCGCCGACGAGTCCGACGAGGCTGAGAGCCGCGGCTTTGAGATCGGTGCCGCCGATTACATTCGCAAGCCTCTCAAGCCCGACGTCCTTCTGCGTCGAGTGGGCAACATCATCGACAACCTTGATAAAATTATCGGGCTCAAGCAGGCGGCGACCATCGATCCCATGACGGGACTTCTCAACAAAGCCGCCGCTCAACGCGAACTCACCAAACTCTGCTCGACCAAGCACGGCGTGTTGATGATGATCGACCTCGACAGTTTCAAGCTGGTCAACGATCTCTACGGTCATGCGATGGGCGATAAGATTTTGATCGCGTTCGCCGACATTCTGCGTCACGCCTTCCGCTCGAGCGATCTCCTCGGACGCATGGGCGGCGACGAGTTCATTGCCTTCTGCACCGGCACTCCCGACGAAGCCGAACTCGATCATAAGGTCGCGCAGATCAATGTCGAGCTCGTTGAGGTCGCCAAGCGTTTGATGGGCGACGATATGAATATCCCGATTGGTACTTCGGTCGGTTGCGTCGTCGTCCCCGACGAGGGCAATGACTTCGCCGCGCTCAATCCGAAAGCCGATAAGGCTCTCTACAACGTCAAGCAGAACGGCAAACACGGTTGCGCCTTCTACCACGAGGCGGGGCAAGTCGAACAGCCTGCCGTCGCGCGCAACATCTCGGGCATGCAGATGATCTTGGGCGAGCGCAACAAAGCGGCGGGCGCGTACGTGGTCGAGTTCGAACAGTTCAAAGCGATCTATCGATTGGCGGTGCGGCTGGTCGACAACTATCAGAAGGGCATTCAGTTCCTGCGGATCACCATCGATGAGCCGTCGGCGACTGATGAATTTGTCGAAGTGCTGTCGAAGAGTTTGAGGCGAAGCGATTGCGTGACGACACATGGGGGCAATCAGTTCTTCGTGCTGTTGATGGAGTCGACGAGTGATGACGTGGAGATCGTCAAGAAGCGGGTGCTCGAACGTTGGGCTCGTCCGTTGCAGTTCGAAAGCTCGACGGTCGATTAAAAATTTTTGAGCCGAGGCATATTCTTGAGTCCCGTCGCCGACATGATCATGCAACCCATGCCGATCAACGCCGCGACCGCTCCGACCCACAGCAGCACGACCACGTCGCTCACCTGCATGACGACGCCGCCGACCACACTGCCCAGCACCAATCCGATCGTCTCCGTCGCCGCAATGTACGCTTGACCCGTCGTCTCGTGCTCCTTGCCGACAACCTCATCGACGTAGTACACCCTCGACGCCGCCATCAATCCGTACGCCAGGCACTGCACCAGTTGCACGCAATAGATCATCGTGATGCTGTCGGCCGCCACAAACAGAGCTGCCTTGACGAAGAACGCCGCGCCCGAGATCGCCAGGAATATTTTCGACGGCGTGCGCCCCTTGATGCGAGTGTAGAGGAACAGCGCAGGGATTTCGACGAACGCCGCGATCCCCAACGCCATGCCCATATGACTGCTGTCGCCGCCGACGTGGTTGATCACGTGGATGAAGTACGTCATCGACATGTTGTGGAAGAACATCACCATGCTCAAGCCGACGAGCATCAACGCGAACTCGGGGTACTTCGACAGCCTCAACGATCCGCCGCTCGAGCCTCCGCGCGGATTTTTTGTTGCCTTGAGGTCGGGCATGGTCAATAAGATCGCGAAAAGGATCGAGCCCAAGACGGTATAGCTCAACGGCACGACGTTCAGACCGAGCGCCGCGGTCAGGAACCCGAGCACGATCGATATTCCCGAGTAGCTCAACGACCCGCACCCTCGAGCGACGCCGTAATTGACGGTTATGTTTCGGCTCTGATAGAGGAAGCTGAACGAGTTGAGCACCGGCAGCATCACGAGCGTGACGCACAACAGCGTGCCGAACATCAATGATTTCATCGCGGCGGAGTCGACTATGGTGGTGGCGACGCCTCCAATGATCTCGACCATCGACAGCGCCAGCAGGAGTTTCCTGCCGTTGATGTTACCCGCGTCGACCAATCGGCTGACCAACTGTTGAAGCAGAACTGCCAGCAGACAGCTGACGGCGATGATGATGCCGACGTCGGAGTTATCGACGTGCTCGCCCAAAAGGTAGTAGGCGATGAAGTTGAAGCTCGGACAGGTGAGCATGGTGTGGACGCTGATGAGCAGTGCGTAGCGGATATTTTCCTTGCGTTCATCGAGCCGATTCATTTTGGTTCCTCCTCTGATCAACGTACTCTGACAGCTCCTCATACATCAACAGCAGTTGAGTGATCATCTCGAGCTCGATCATGCTCTCGAAGTGATACAGCTCGATCACCAATCGATCGTTGTGCTCGTGAGCGGCGCGCAACTCGATTGGCATC
>JAFUXN010000137.1 GCA_017477125.1 Selenomonadaceae bacterium | reverse complement strand
GGCGGGCGCGGGATCGAGCTTGACAACGGGAGCCGCGTAGAAATCGACATGGGGCATTTCGACGGGCTCATTGGTGTCGACCGTCGGCTCGATGATCGTTGCGTCGATATCGATAGTCAACGAGGCTTGTTTGTGAAGAAATGCATCTAACTTTTGCAATGCATTTAATGAGGAATAGTACTTAGATTTAATCTGCTCGATATAATCGCTGTCGAGTCTGTCAACGTCGATACCGATTTGACGGTATGCGATTCGAGCTGGAGTTTGAACAACGGTACCGTCATTGGTATAGGCGATCCCGTTATAGCCCAGCTTGCCGTGAAACCATTTGCCGCCGTTATCGAGAATGGATTGGGCATGCTTTTTGTAAAAGCCGCGCCTGAAAGAAGAGCGATTGCCGTATTGAAGAGCGTCCTCGGCACTGCAAACCTTAACATAGGCTTCATTGTTGACCATAATGACAAGCCCGAGTCCGCCTTCCCAACGGCTGATAGGTTTGTAATCGACGAAACGAGCGCGTCCCTGCTTGACCAGATTGAATGCAGTCTCCGTCGAGATTGCAACATTGCGGAAAGAGTTATAGCCGCGAGGATCGCAATGGTAAAATTTTAGTTTACCGTTGGCGGCTTGTGTCACTTGAATATTTACAGTGTAGACAGTCAACCGATCCATGCAGAGTATGATCTTTTCGGTGTTGTCGAGAGTAGTGTTAAGAGCGCCGTCGATAAGCTCATTGATATCGATCTCGGGATTGGAGTCGCCGTTGTCGGCAATGTCATTCGTTGACGGCTCATCGGCAGGAGCAGGCAACATCAAAACGGTTGGCGGAGTCGGCGGAGTGAACCTTTTCATGGCGGGCGCGGGATCGAGCTTGACAACGGGAGCCGCGTAGAAATCGACATGGGGCATTTCGACGGGCTCATTGGTGTCGACCGTCGGCTCGATGATCGTTGCGTCGATATTGGTGTTGCTTACCGCGTGCGGTTTTGTAACATCGCAATACCGTTGTGAAATGTAGTAAACCTTATCTTTAGCCCATTCCCGTTGATTATATGCGTTATAGTAACAATCGAAGTTTCCTGCGTTTTCGAGAATGCAGAATGCAGTGTCCGCGGCGATCTTGTAAACGCGATCAGACTCTGCATTGACTTCAACCGAGTCAAGCGCAAGCAACCGATCCCGCAATTCAATAGCATATTCCTCAGCACACGCAATGCTATGCGCCAGAGATTGCGCCCCTAATGATTGCGGGCAATACCCCCGCTGATAATGAAAAAACATAATGTAGATATCGAAGATCGTCTTTTCATACTCGTTAAGAGTTTGCTCGGTGGTATCATCGAACATCATAGCCGCCTTCGATTCATTGACCGCAGCAATCATCTTTGCAAGGTATTGCTCGATTTCTTCTTTGTACTGGTTAGCAACGCTTTCAGCCCAGCGATTCGCCATGCTGATATCGCCTTCCGTCAGAGAAGACTCCTCGTCAACACGATAATCATCTTCGAAACGGATTTTCGCTTGCAAGTCGATAATCCGTTCGTGCAAACGATAAGAGTCTGCATCATTACCGTCGTACTCGTTGCCTTCGGTATGAGCGTCAAGATAGTCGATGATGATCGAATTGACGCGCTCAACATACTCAGCAAACGCGTATCCTGCTCGAAAGACTTCTCTGGGATAATTCCCCGGGAATGTCACAACGTTTTCAACATCGTTGATGGATTGAAATTCGATATCTTCAATGCCGTCAACGCTCATTGCGTTTGTAGAATCAATGCTGGTCGGGATTAACACTCCGCGATTTCTGCAAACATAAGTCGGCGCCGGAGTGTAGACGAATTTGCCCTTGCAATATGCGTTGCGAATGGGAACAACCTTGCCGACAATGTTTTGAACGCCGTCGAAAACGCCGCGGTTGTAGGGACTAATCATCATGTCTGCAACCTTTTGAGCACTGGACCGCCCAACCGATTGCGCACTATCGATTATTTTCAACACGTGTTCAGCTTTGTCGTCGTCAGTGTCGATTTCGCCCGCATATTTTTTTATGCCGTCAATAAGTTGCAGCAGGAGAGATTCCATTCTGCACGCAGACGAATGTTTTTCGACACATACTGCCGCCTTGCTGTTGGCAAAAAGTCTTTCCTCAAATACTGCAGTTTCGTAATTGGAGAAAAGACGGTCAGCGTCAAACAAACCGTTGCTATTGATGATCACGCCGCGGCTGTTGATAAACTCGATAGCGGACTTGTTATCTTCTTTCGATATCACTGCCAACATCTTACGAGTCAAGTCAGTTTCGCCTTCAACGGTTTTGACGGCGTCAGCAATGAGATTGCGATTGATCTTATTCCGAACACCAAAACCGCCGTCGCGAGCGATAAACGAGCACGCGATCGCCAACGCATGGTCGGCAGTCATGATCGTGGTAGACTCCGCGTTGGTAACATCTTTCATTTTTGTTTCCTCCTCTTTCATAAAAATCCCATTCAGCTACAGGAGAAGAGTCTCTCACTACCTAAAGCCCCATGCCGCGAACAGCATGGGGCTTGGGTAATGATGTACTTAACTCATGGGCGCCGCGTTGGCACCGCGATCGACAGACGTCCCGCCTGCGGTTTTGTGACGTTACCATTCGGCGAATGCCCAATGGGGACCGTTGAGGAAAGAAATTGTCTTCGCGAGAGTGAAGGCAGGCAACTTTTCAAAAAGCTCAATGCCTGGCTGATAAAGGGACTCGTCGAGACACGAATGACCTTTCCTGGGCTGGCGGTTAAAAGTCCGCCCGCAGACTCCCTTTTTGAAGTGCTCGAAATGAGCGTTAATCTGCTCATACAGAGCATCACCGTCTTCGCACCAGTCGATATTGCGAACCGTGGAAACTCTCACGTCGAGTTTTTGCGACAGTATGAGCCGTTGCGAACTGATATCGCAGTCGACAACACACTCACTGTCACGATGAGTCAGGAAAGACCTCAGCAAGTAATCCGTGCCAACGGCTTTAGACTCACAAGGATGATAGACAGCATCCAAGAAAGTCATGGTGATATCGATACCTTTTTTGCGTGCGGTTTGGTAAGCCGCATGACTCAGGCTTGCAGTTGCCGTTGCGGAAATGATTGCCGTAATTGCGATTTCCATTATCCAAAAACTCCTTTCAATGTAGATGGTTAATACGGCGGAGAGAAGAGTCTCTCACTACCTAAAGCCCCATGCCGCGAACAGCATGGGGCTCAGGTAAAGATGATCTTAACTTGTGGGCGCCCGCGTTGGCGCCGCGCTTGACAGAACTACCGCGTGCGGTTTTGTAACGTAACTCTACGCTTTGTCGGCAATGCTGTCTATTTTGCTGAGCAACTGCGCTAAACGATCGGCTTTCACTAATGCGCCGAACAAAGGAATTGATACGTCAACGCAATAATCGTTCAAATCTTTCATTGCGCCATCATCGGAATAACGTTCAGCGACAGCTTCGTCAATTCTGCTCATCGCTTCGCCAAGCGCGAAATACTCCTTTTTTGCGTCAGCGCAAACTTTTCTGAAAGCCTGACGCAGTTCGAGCACTTTCTTTTGATCTTCGTCGTCTGCAAAGCGTTGCAGATCGAATGTCAAGTCGCCGGCGCTGTCTTCGTCGGATGTGCCGTGCAAGGGATGCTCTACTTGAGTATTGACGTAGTCGATATACTCATCGACGGAGTGAAACCATTCATCATCGCTGTAATTGTCGCTAATGAACGAACACAACGGCGAGTACTCATCGACGTCGGGAACCGTGCCTTCGACGGTAAGATAGACATCGTCGTCGAAATACGGCGTTGTAACATGCAGATCATCGGTCAGCTCGTCGAATTTTTCGGTCGCTGTGATCAATTCTTCGACCGTGTCAACGTCGAAAAGTTTGTCGACGCGGACGAAGATCATGCGGCTCAATTGGATTTGCATAATCAAAAACTCCTTTCAAGGTAGAAAGTTAATACGGCGGAGAGAAGAGTCTCTCACTACCTAAAGCCCCATGCCGCGAACAGCATGGGGCTCAAGGATCGGTGCAGTCGGCAAGTTACTTACCGCATGCGAGTTTGTAATTATCCGATCGGAGGCTCGAAGCTCATAATGGCGTCGACAACACGATCTCGGAGTGCAACGATTTCGGCAGCTCTGACATCGCCTTTGCACACGGCGCGAGTACAAAGCTCAGCATACTGACGGACGATTTCCTGAAGGTTGTCAGCATCTTCCAAGAGCCGATTAGACTCAGCGAGGAAGAACAACGCAGACTTCGGATGCATGGGCACAACTGCTTGCGGTTTTGCAACGCTCGTTTCATCGATAGTCAGTTTAATTGCCATTATCAAAAACTCCCTTCAATGCTTGTGGTTAATTCGATAAGGAGTGAGACTCCTCGGATTAACATTCAATGGTAGGTTGACTGCTAATCTGAAAAGTCGCCAATCCGATAACGTATCTACGATCCGATAACCTATTGACAATGTCGCCGTCCGTTGCTATTGGTTAGCATTGAACGGCGACATATCCGTAGGCTTTTGTTTGAAAGGCGTTTTGATCGGAGTTTTTTCATCTTCAATCCGCGATTAGGATAACGCTCTGATAACGCGCTTGTGGTATGTAAGTGTCATCGCGTCGTTTCATTGCCGCTCAGGTTTGGTCGGGCTACGCCACTTGACGGTCAACCGTTGCCTTTACTATGACTAACTATTTAAACCGCATCCCTTTATTCCCAATCTGCAGGATTGTGTTTGGCGGTATAGACCGCTCAAACGTCTGTTTATCAGCCGCGTTTCCTCAGGATTCTGTCACAATCCAAGGTTTTCTCTAGCAGGATACCTATGTTATCAATTACTACAATGAACAGTTACTTGACATGACTGATTTCTCACGTCTGTTTTATGCAGGCACCTTCACTGCGGGCACGTGATAGTCAGCTTCCGTTGGCTGTCGGGTATTTAAACCGCTTACCGTTCAAACATAGGTATGCATACTAAATTCGACTCCGCCGTCCGTGTATAGCACATCTTCATGCATCGGCGGTCGCCAGTTTGGCTGGCGCTCATTGTAGACTGATAAGGCAGTTGGTTTGTGTGATAAGTACCAGCGATCAAATCGCCGTGATATTTACGTGTTGCGATCTCAACGGCGCCGAGTGAAAGCGCGATGTTGATTGAAAACGTTTCCTTATCTGTCTCCGATTTTAGGGCGAATTAAATACAGGTCGGTGAAACCGATTTTCTTTGACTCGCCTTCAAATTGGAGCGATTGCCTACAATATTCAATTGTCAAAGCCTTTTTTGCACTTCGTCCGCCCTTCAACCTTGATCGCCTTTGAGCTTGCGGCTTGCCGATTGACTCCCTTGATACTCGGTCGGCTCCGCCGCTTGCCGCTAACAGTCCCGCGGCATTCAAGCGGTCGATTGCGTAATCACAGCAATGCGCTTGTGATAAAGGTTCGGTAGAAACCCCTTGACATAATCCGCTCATTTAATGTACAATAAGTACACTGGTTAGCGGCTATACTGGGGGCGTCTACCTTGCAACCGATATATATTTGCACGTTTGGATTAATGTTTTGGTCGGTGTGCCGTCTGATTGCCGCCGTTTTCGCTCCTGGCTACTTGACAGTTACAATCCTCGCTGCTGTCCGTTTATCCTGTGCATCCCATATTCTGTTGTTAAAGATTGGTTGTCGCTTGCGGCTCCCTGTGCTTGCCGCGTTGACCTGGGCTTGACTAGGTAGAAACTTGTATCGATCCTTCCGCTAAAGTCGACATCCTGTCGGCTTATCTCCGGCTCTGCTGCTTGCCTTGCGGCTTGCGCGGTTGCCTTCGATCCTTGATTATTGAATAAGGTTTTTGTCAAGCCGCTCCTGCCGATCCAAAACTGCAATCGGTAGGCGGGCTTGTGTTGTTTCCTTATTCAATTTTCAAAGTTCGTAAGGCGCGTTGCCTTTGATGGTGCGTATGATACCGCAATCAGCTGTATCTGTCAAGCGATATTTTTTGTGTCGAAAAATGCTTGAAAAGCCCGTCGTGGCGCGACTTTGAGGCTCTGAGCCATAAAGCTCTTTGATGTATACAAACAAGTGCGATGGTTATACAATGTGTTGACGGGATTGAAGGGAGTGTTTGCAATGGAGACAACAATTATCAGTCGCCTAAAGGCTATTCGGAAGGCATTGGGCTTGACACAAAAGGATTTCGCGGCTCGAGTAGGGATTGCATACGCCGTGATTAGAGACAATGAACAGGGAGTAAGATCAATCACGGATCGAACAATCCGCTTGATATGTGATCAATGCGGAGTCGATGAGCGTTGGTTCCGCTTCGGCGACGGGAATATGTTTGTTGACGCGCAACTTGACGAAACGGCGCGGCGCCGATCGGCGTTCGATCAATTCGCCGCGGTCTTTCGTTTGACTCCGGATAAACAAGTTCAGCTTGCGGCGCTTGTCGGCTATGATGTTGACGCCGCCGATATCTACGCGCAATCGACGGAGTCAACGCAAGTCGGCAAGGCAAAGAGGAATATAGCGCGGCTCATCAAAGCCGTTGGGGCTTGATCAATGGCAACAAAAATGTGCGTCGTGACGCGACTTTGAGGCTCCGAGCAATAAAGCTCTTTGATGTATACAAACAAGTGAAAGGAGTGCTCGAAATGGAGACAACAATTATCAGTCGCCTAAAGGCTATTCGGAAGGCATTGGGCTTGACGCAAAAGGATTTCGCGGCTCGAGTAGGGATTGCATACGCCGTGATTAGAGACAATGAACAGGGAGTAAGATCAATCACGGATCGAACGATCCGCTTGATATGCGATCAATGCGGAGTCAACGAAAAATGGTTGCGCGGCGGCGGCGGGCGAATGTTTGTTGACGCGCAACGTGACGCGTTCGATCAATTCGCGGCGGCGTTCAATCTAGACGACGAGCAAAAGACTCGTATCGCGGAGATCATTAGGTTTCCGCTGAAGGACACGGCGATCGGCGCGGCGGCTCATGACGAAGAAACACGGCTCCGCGCGGCACGGATCGTTGACGCTATCGATCGCGGCTCGATAGGGCGTGTCGTTAATGTCGGCGCGGCGCGATAACCGATGATCGACGCTCATAACGACGATCGACGCTCATAGCGATGATTAATCGAGTGTCTAGAGGAAAGACGATCGACGCTGATAGCGACGATAAGAGGAAAGGGATTGACTATCGGGAGCGTGTATTTTGGGCGAGTATCGGGAACAAAAGCGGTTATCAAAGCAACGTTGATTTAGCTTGACACGAGTTTCTATATTATATAGTGTTGAACGGATTGAACGGCTTGAGAGTGCTAATCGAGCGAAGGTAGTTAGACACCAGAAAGGTATTGCAACGCGTCTACGGGCTTGCTATGTGCCTTAAAATCGACGTTAGACGGTCATGGTCGGCGCGGCTGGTATGGCGGTCGGTCGGGAAGCAATTCTTAGAATAAGATTAGAGGAAGATTAGAATCAGATTAGAGCAGGATTAAAGAAAGATTAAAAAGTGAAGGTTATGGTCAAAATATTCATAATTTAAGAAATATGCCATAAAATTATAGAAATCTGACTTTTGTATAACAAAAATGACATAGAATAAACTGGAGTTATGGTGAGATAAACAATAGTGATAGGAGTTTCGAGCGAAAGCGGCGAGTGAGTAAAACGAAAGTGACTCGGGAGATCAATGTCGACAACACATATTGGAAATATATTAATGCAAACGATAATCAATATCAATTGGTATGGTCAAAGACAATGTTGCAAGTGCAAGCGGTTGAGGAAAGGTTCCTCGGCTGAAAGACGGCATATAATATCGATTATACGCCGCGTTGACGCCAATCCGTATAACTCCCAACGCCGCCGCGGCGCGATCCAAGTGCAATTTTCTTCACTCCTATGCGGTTGCGGCGCCTGAAGGCGCCGCCCCTTGTTTCCCTCCTCCATCTTCGCCATAATTACACTTTTCTTCTCAGCTCCTTTAACTTTTCGCAAGCTCTGTTCGATTACTTATTCGGATCGGCGGAGCTGTTTTTGTTCCCTCTCGGGCGAGCTCGGGCGCTTTTCGGAGGACTCTGTTTTTGAAAAACCCGTCGATTTTTTTACAATATCATTGATTTTCCGCGTTAAATCTTGAAAATTGAAGGTGAAAAATATGATTGATTTGCAAAATACACATCATCACGTCGAATTTATTGACCTCCCAGACCTTAAACCAATCGAGCTGCACGGACTCTTTCGACTCTCAAGGTACCTCGAGCCTTATACCAATCGCCTCATCATGATGTGCGACGTACAAACCATGAACGGCAATAAGGTCATCATGCGCGAGGTCAAGCCCGTCAATATACGTGTCGGCGATATCCCCGAGATCGTCGGTTGCAGTACCGTCACCGCCAATAAGCTCGTCCGCACTCTTCGGGATAAGAATATCATGCTCCGCGATAAGACCTTCTTCATGAATCCAAAGTTCGTGCGCGTGCATAATTCCCTCGCAACCGCCAACACCGTAAAACTCTTCGAGGAGCAACCCAATTATATCGATCTCGACGAGTGCACACGGGATAACGGCGCCGCCGATAATTCTCCAAACGCGGGGGAGACTCTCGAGCCCAACGACGCCGACGCTTGTACATAAACAGCAGGCGCGCGGCTTCGTCGCTCCCCAATGGGAAAATCCCTTCGATTAGCATCTCCCTCTCCTCTTTTCTTCGTCTCTCGATCCAATTCCGATCTTTCGTTCGCCACGGCGGAGCACCGAGCTCCGCCACGGCGTTCGAGCTTTAGCTCGAAAATTCCTCATCACTCAAAAAAAGACTTCAAAAAACGTTGATCCCGTTCTTTTCTTTATGAACGTAGTGAATAAAGAAAAGAATATCTTCCTATTCTTAGATATGAAGATATATATTTTTCTTTCCTTATTTCTCTTGTTTAATAAGGTGTGCAAAAATGCTTTTTGGAGTATGCTCCAACCCTCCCTCCCTGCTCCCTCCCATCAATCTCCCATCAATCCATTATGTATACATGTATACATGCAAAAAAAAGGGCAAAAAACCGAATCAACTACCAACAGTACATGTAGAAGGATTTTTTTGGGGAGAGTTCTGTTTCCATGGATATCAAGGTTAGAAAAGAAAGATTGGGAGGTCAACAATGCGCCATCGATCAGCTCGGTCTCGGGGAACGCGTCCTTATGCTCAGACGCAACCTTACTCTCGAGGAAGTCGCCGATCGCATCAATAAGCTCAAGCCCGAAGGGGCTCCCAATATAGGCATCTCTCAAATCTCCAAGTACTGTGAGAAACACGGCGTCAGCGGCGCTCAAGGCAAGCTCGTTACCATGGCTAGGCGTCAAAACTTCAATTCGCTCGAAGAGGCGTGGGATGTGCACAACCGCGTCGTTCGGCATTCAAAGAAACTTGAACGCATTGTCGACGAGCTCAAAGATGATGAGGAAAAACTCTCGGAGATCGCCAGTATCTCCAATGCTTATCTCAACGCTTGCAAGTGCCTTCTCGAAGTCAATAAGTCCGTATCCAGGATCGAGAAGGAATATCTCGGGCATGAGAAGGTTCGCAAGGTCTTGAAAACTTTGCTCGAAGTACTTGAGGAGTTTCCCGACGTCAAAACTCGGTTCTTGGAGAAAATGCGCGAGTCCACCGCCTATGAAACTATCAAGTACATTTAAAGGCACAACACCATGAAAATCACATCGAAAACGCTCTTCGGGGAGTTGGCTAATGCCATCGAGCACGAAACATCGACGGGCGCCGTGCTCGAACGCGAGGCTAAAAACGGACGCGTTCAAAGGTCGGCGCGTTCCTTGGAGGTTTTTGCCAAGGAGTATTTCCCTGCCATCTTTACCGCACCGTTCTCGGATTTGCATAAGGAAATATTCTCCTCCGTCGAAGATATCATTCTAAACCGTCGACATCGAAAAAATTACTATGTCAGAGCCGCTCCGCGC
>JAFUXN010000136.1 GCA_017477125.1 Selenomonadaceae bacterium | reverse complement strand
ATGGGCGACCCGAGTGGGAGGCTTCAACCATGAGTTTGAGGTTGCATCTCGTAAATGATCTTCATCACCGCCGCACACAGCTTATCGGGATCGTGCCGCCCCGCATCGTTCTCGCTGATCAGATCGGTTTTGATCAGCCCCATGCCCAACGCGTTGATCTTGTCCTCGTCGATCACTACCGCTTGCGCCCCGAGCTCTCGACACATCTCTTCGGGAATCTCCGCGCTGTTGACCAATACATAATCGATCGCGCCCTTGCCCGCGTGATCCAAGATCGCCTTCGCATGCATCGACGCCGTATATCCGTCCGTCTCGCCCGGTTGCGTCATCACATTGCAAATATAAATCTTGATCGCCTTGCTGTTTCTCAACGCGTGCGCCACGCCCTCAACCAACAGATTGGGCATGATGCTCGTGTACAGGCTCCCCGGTCCCAAAATGATCGCGTCGGCGGTTTCGATCGCCTCAAGCGCCGACGGCACCGCGGGCACTCTCTTCGGATACAGCCTCACCCGCCGAATTTTTTTGTGCGCCTCGGGGATTTGCGACTCGCCTTCGACAACCGTCCCGTCCTCCATGATCGCATCGAGCCGTACATGCTCCTTGCTCGCTGGCAGCACCCGCCCCTTGACCGCCAACACCTTCGACGACTCTTGAAGTGCCGTCTCCATGTCGCCCGTCACCTCGTTCATCGCCGCGATGAATAAATTCCCGAAGCTGTGACCCGCCAACGCCGTCTTGCCCTCGAATCGATACTGAAATAATTTCTCCATCAACGGTTCGGTGTCGGCGAGCGCCACCAGGCAATTTCTCAGATCGCCGGGCGGTATGATCCCGAGCTCCTCTCTCAATCGACCTGATGATCCTCCGTCGTCGGCAACCGTCACCACCGCCGAAACATTGCTCGTCGACGACTTGATCCCGCGAAGAAGAACGCTCAAACCATGCCCGCCGCCTATCACCGTCACCGCGGGACCGCGTCCGAGCTTGCGCTTCTCGTAGATCAGATCGACCAATCGATCCGACGTCCCGGGCATCAGCACCACGATGATCGACCTAATGATCTGCCGCGTCGCAAACATCATCAACGCCAGCCCGAGCACCACCACCGCCACGCCGCTCAACGTCGTGATCATGTAATTGTAGCCGCCCGTCGACAGATACACCAAGCGGAATATCTGCTCCTCGATCAGATCGAGATATTTATAGTTGAACACGAGCGCGAGCCCCAGACTGATCATCAGCACGCCGAGCGCGAACAGCAACAGCCAACGCTTGAGCCGCATGCCCGGGTACAGCCACTTGAGCAGATGCAACAAGCAAATCACTCCTTCGACAGTCCGGTCTCCCACACGTCGTTCTTCATCAGGTCGCGGTGTTCGAGGTTGACCGCGTAGCCGCGTTTGCTCAGAAACTCGAAAATGTATTTGGCAATGAACACCGAGCGATGCATGCCTCCCGTACAGCCGATCGCGATCACCAATTGGCTCTTGCCCTCTTTGACGTACTGCGGCACGAGGAAATCGATCAGATAGTCAAGCCGCTTCTCAAACTCTTGCGTGACCGTCTTCGATTCAATGTAAGCGGCGACCTCCGGCACCGCGCCCGACTTATGTTTGAGCGCGTCGACGTAAAACGGATTGGGCAGAAACCGAACATCGAGAACCATGTCGGCGTCGAGCGGCATGCCGAATTTAAATCCGAACGACAGCACGTTGATGTTCATGCGATCGCCGTCGTGACTGCTGAACAACTTCAAAATCTTGTCCTTGAGATCGACCTTGACCAGGTTGGAAGTGTCGATGATGTACGTCGCCTTGCTTCGAACGACCTCGAGCCGCGCGCGCTCCTTGCTGATCCCTTCCGATATTCGAGACGACGGAGCCATCGGGTGCCGACGGCGCGTCTCCTTGTATCGACGAATGATCGCCTCGTCGCTGGCGTCCATGAACAAAACTTCATAGGGCTGATCGTTCTTGTCCATGTCCTCGAGCACATGCACCAGCGTATCGAAGAAATCTCTCGAGCGGGTATCGACGACGAGCACCACGCGCTTGACATGACCGCCGACGTGATTGCACAGCTCGACGAATTTCGGAATGAACACCGGCGGCAAATTATCAACGCAAAAATATCCGAGGTCCTCAAGGTATCGGCAGGCGAGCGTCTTGCCCGACCCCGACATGCCCGTGACGATCACCAATCGCGATTGCTCGTCGTCGGCGCCGTTGAGATTTTTCGACGTAACACTGCCCTCGGCGTTCTCGCGCTTGACATTGCTCAGATCGATCTCGGAGGCAATTTTATCCATTTCGTCCATTGATGATCACCTCAATTGTTGAGCACAAACTTATAAACGGCGTCGGCAAATCCGTCGTCGACGCAGAGCCCCGTCACATGATCGCACGCCGCCTTCACCGCGTCCGACGCATTACCCATCGCCACGCTCACGCCCGCCGCGCGGAGCATCGGCAGATCATTTCCCGAGTCGCCGATCGCCAACGTCTCTTCGATCGGAATGTTGTAGCGCGCCGCCATCAACCTCAACGCTGACGCCTTCGATACTCCCTTCGACGTGATCTCAACGTACTGCGGATTGGATTGCACCGCGTCAATCCGATCTCCAAAATCCTTCTCGAGCTCGACGATGCCCGCCTTCGACTGCTCGTCTCCGTCGGTCACCAGCAAAACTTTGTAACTGCCCGCGGCAAAATTTTTCAAGCCGTCCCAACCGACCGCCTCACCCTCGACCTTCACCGCCGACATGTAACCCTCCGCATATCGATTCAACTCCGCGAACCTCAACCGATCGCCCGCGTAAGTTTGAATGTGCCAGCCCCGCGCTCGACTGTATTCGATCAGCGCGAGCGTCAGCTCCTCCGGCAAGCAATCTTCATGGATCACTTCGCCCGCCGACGTTTTGATCAGCGCTCCGTTATAAGTGATCAACGGGACGTCGACCTTCAGAGGCTCGGCGATCTTCACCGCCGCCCGATGCATTCTCCCCGTCGCCAGCGTGAAGATCACTCCCGCCTCAACCATATCTCTCACCGCGCGCGCATTCCGTTCCGATACCTCAACGCCGCTCGGCAACAACGTCCCGTCCAAGTCCGTCACGAACAATTTGATCGCCATCGATATCACCCCAAAACTTTTGACGTATTGTCTCATATCGCGCCCAACTTTTCAACGCTTTGCGCTTGATTAGCACGCGCCTTTTGGATATAATGTTTCAAATGCTCGCGGGAGGTGATCGTTTGCGTAAAGTGCTCAAAGAAATGTTGCGACCGTTCGACTGTTTTATTCTCATCGCTGCCGTCTTCCTCTTCGCCAAATTCGACTACGATAATCTTGAGACAGCCGATATAGTTTACATCGTTACGTTCTCGCTGTGGTTCACGATGTTCATCATTCGCGGAGTCATCATGTATCGCGGCGAAAAGAAAAGGAGAGGAAAATTACATTGAACAAGGCAGCATTCTTCGACATCGACGGCACGCTCATCGACGTCTCGAAAGGCATGATCGAGCCGTCCGATCGGGTTCGCGCGACGCTCCAACGTCTCAAGGACGAGGGCAATTACATTTTCATTGCCAGCGGTCGACCGATCGAGTTCCTTGACACTTCGATCATGACCGTGGGCTTCGACGGCTTTGTGTTGATGAACGGCGCGGTGGTGCTCGTCGGCGATAACATTGTGTTCGACGAGCCGATCGAGCGTTCGATCGTTGATGAGCTCGTCGGCTTCTGCGATGCTCACGGGCTCGAATATATTTTCGAAAGCCACCCGTGCGTTTACCTCGACAAGAAATTTGATCGGATGGACAGATTTTATCGTCGGATCGGAGTTGATGTTGATCGCTTCGTCCGAGATTTCGATTGGAAAGAAATTGCCGTCCACAAGATGGAGTTCGTCACCGCTCACACCGACGACGAGATCGATGCATTCTATAAACGTTGGCTCAACTCGAAAGAGCTGACGGGCATCACCGATCCGTTCCACGACAATAATTTGGAGCTCTACTCTCGCAAGAACACCAAGGGCAGCGGTATAATCCATGCGCTCGAGTACTTGAACATTCCGATCGAGAACAGTTTTGCATTCGGCGACGGGCTCAACGATCTCGAAATGATTCAGACGGTGGGTTGCGGTTGCGCGATGGGCAACGGCAATCCGAAATTGAAATCGTTGGCGAAGCATGTCGTGCCGGGCGTGCATGAAGACGGCGTGGCAGTCGGCATCGAAAAATATATTCTCGAGGCGGGCAATTGATGAGACCGACGAAAATTTTAGCGGCGTTGGCGTTGGCGTCGGCGATGTTATTGAGCGGTTGCGGCGGAAGCTCGAACGATCCTCAACCGTCGAACAACGATCCGAAGCCGAATGTCGAGACGGCGGCGGCTCCTCCTCCGACTCAACCGTCGACGCCCGTCAAAGGCGATCTGACGATCAAGATGCTCAACGTCGGGCAGGGCGATGCGATCCTCATTCAGACCAAGAAGCAGAACATCTTGATCGATACGAGCGACATCGACGAGCGCGATAAGCTGGTGGCGGAACTCGACAAGACGCGGATCAAGAAGCTCGATCGAGTGATCCTGACGCACCCGCATGCGGATCACATCGGGGGCTTGGAGCGGCTGATCAAAGACGGCAAGCTCAACATCAAGGAGATCGACGACAACGGCATGACTTCGGGCTCGAAGATCTATACGAATTACATGAAGGCGGCGAAGGCAGCGGGCATTTCGATTGGGCATTTGAAGGACGGCGACGAGCTTGACTTCGGCGGCGGCGTGAAGTTCAAAGTGTATTACCCGACGGCGGAGTTGATCAATGAGGGCTCGCAGAAGGGTTACAAGCATGATCCGAACAATGAATCGATCGTGGGGCGCTTGACGTACAAAAATTTCTCGATGCTGTTCACCGGCGATGCCGAGAAGAAGGTTGAGAATGAACTGCTCAACAGCGTGCACAAGTCGGAGCTCAAGAGCACGATATTCAAAGCGTCGCACCATGGCTCAAAGACGTCGGCGGGCGTGGATTTCATGAAAATGGTGGCGCCCGAATACGTGGTGATCTCTGCGGGCGAGCCCGACATTGACGGCGGCAATACTTACGGGCACCCGCATAAGGCGGCGTTGAACAATTATCTGAAGGCGGGCGTGGCGAAGTCGAAAATTTATTGGACGTATAAGAACGGGACGATAACGATCACGACGGACGGCAAAGCATGGTCGGTGACGCCCGAGGTCGAAAACAATTGGCTCGATGCGTGGCTCGACAAATAATAACGGAGGCTGAACAGATGTCAGAGGCGGAGGAAAAAATTTTAGAGGGCGATGAGATAATCGGGGTCGAAAAAATATCGGGAGCGGAGGACGGAACCGTCAAGCGAACGTTGGCGTACATCGATCGGATCGAAGAGGTTGAGGAGGGCGAAGATAAAGCCGTCCTGTACATCGGCGAGGAAACCGATTCGATGATCAAAATCGTATTGCCGATCTCGCTGTTGCCCGACGACGCCGGCGAGGGCGATAACGTTTCGCTGACGATAACAATCGACAACGCGGAGGAAGAAGACGCCGCACAGATAGCAGAGGAGTGATTTGGTGAGGCATCTCACGAAAATATTTTTGCTGTTGACATTGGTGCTGATGAGCTTTATGTCGATCGCGTCCGCCAAGAACTCCGATCCCAACGAGCTCGAATACATCAAAGCATATCAGACGCGCGAGGGCGGACGAGAATTTTTGCGGATCGAGATCGGATTCAAAGGCGAGGAGCTCGAATATGATATCAAGTTGGCGTCTTCGATCTCTCAACTGATGACGGTCGATCTCAAGCACACGATCCCCGCCAAGGTCGGGCGACGCGGCGGCTCGAACATCGACTTTGAAGAGCCGGTTGAGAATATCACGCTCAAGGAGTTTGAATTGGGCAGTTGCCGATTGCAGATCAACTTCGACAAGACGATCGACGACAGAAGTTATCGGGCGCGTGTCGAGAAGGCGAACAAAAGTCAGAAGCTGCCGACGCGGTTGCTCATCGACATTGATAATTACGTGTTCATCGATGAGACGATTGAGCTTGACATCGGGAGCGGCGCGATCGTGATCGATCCCGGGCATGGCGGCTCGGACGCGGGCGCGGTCGGTCCGACGGGCGTACGCGAGAAGGACGTGTCGTTGGCGGTGGCGCTCAAGCTCAGAGAATATCTTGAGGAGCAGGGCGATCCAGTGGTTATGACGCGGACAACGGACGTCGACGTTTACAGTCCTCAAGCGACGAACGCACAGGAGTTGCAAGCGCGGGTGAACAAGGCGCCGAGAGATGCGGCGTTGTTCATCTCGATCCACTGCAATGCGTTTTCGAATCCGTCATCGCATGGCATGGAGACGTACTATTACACCGACAGCGGGCGCGGGCGTCGATTGGCGAAACTGATCAATGAGGAGCTCGAGAAGTATGGCGGGCTGTTCAATCGTGGCGTGAAGCCGGCGAATTTCTACGTGTTGAAACACACGTCAATGCCGTCGACGTTGTTGGAGCTCGGATTTGTGACGAATCCCGAAGAGGAGCAGCTGTTGGCGGACGAGGGATATCAAGACAGTTTGGCGCGAGCGATAGTGACAGGTATCAATCGATATTTCGGACGGACGACCGATTAAATGTGGGAGGAACTTTAAGCGATGTCGAAAAAATTATTGGCGGCGGTATTGATGGCAGTGAGCGTGCTGACAGCGGGCTGTGAGGAGCAGCAGCCGCCGGTAGAAAATCCGCCGAAGATCGAGACGCCGGAGCCGAAGGAGACGACTGAGCCGAAGGCGCCGCCCGATGAGAGACCGGAGCCGAAAGCAGAACAGCCGCCGACGCCGACGCCGAAAGCAGATGGGAGCAATGTTGAGAAGATGCAAGTGAAGGTGTATTATCCCGATGAGAGCGGGCTGCGGCTGGTGGAAGTTGAGCGGCAGGTAGAGACGTCGAAGGGCGAAAACAAGTATGAGGCGACGGTCGAGGCGATGATGCAGGCGCCGAAGGAGCAGGAGCTGACGGAAATCTTTCCGAAGCACGCGAAGTTATTGGGTGTAACGGTTGATGACGGGATAGCGAATGTGAACTTCGACGAAGGATTACAGAAGCACTTTGTCGGGGGCTCGGCGGGCGAGACGTTCCTGGTGGGCTCGGTGGTGAATGCGCTGACGAATTTTGATGAGGTCAAAGGCGTGCGGTTCCTGATCGACGGCAAGGAGATAGATTCGTTGGCGGGGCACATGGATTTGTCGGAGCCGGTCACGCGCATGAATGAGCTCATGGAAAAACAATAGGACAAAAAGATTTGGGTCGACGGATAAGGATAGGGAGGAGCGCGCCGCGAACAACGTGCCCGCCCTTTCCTTTTGGGATCGAAAAAATTTTGTGGTCGACGGATAAAGAAAGGGAGGAGCGCGCCGCGAACAACGCGCCCGCCTTTTCCTTTTGGGATCAAAAAATTTTTGTGGTCGACGGATAAAAAAGGGTGGTGCGCCCTATGAGCAAGGCGCCCGCCCCTCCATTTTGGGATCAAAAAAATTTTTATGGGCGACGGATAAGAATAGGGCGGAGCGCGCCGCGACCAACGTGCCCGCCCTTCCCTTTCGGGATCAAAAAATTTTTTGTGGTCGAAGGATAAAAAGGGCGGTGCGCGCCGCGAGCATGGCGCCCACCCTTCCCTTTTGGGATCAAAAAAATTATTGTGGTCGAAAGATAAGGATAGGGAGGAGCGCGCCGCGAACAACGCGCCCGCCCCTCCCTTTTGGGATCAAAAAATTATTGTGGTCGAAGGATAAAAAAGGGCGGTGCGCGCCGCGAACAACGCGTCGCCCCTTCCCTTCGGCTCGAAATATATTTTTGTGGTCGACGAATAAAGAAAGGGCGGTGCGCGCCGCGAGCATGGCGCCCGCCCTTCCTTTTTGGGCTCGAAATATATTTTTGTGGTCGACGGAT
>JAFUXN010000135.1 GCA_017477125.1 Selenomonadaceae bacterium | reverse complement strand
TCCTTCTTCGCTTCGAATAAAATTCAGCTCGCAAACTTTTTACCGACCACGGAGGGCGAAGGGCGGTACGCCACATGAGCAAGGCACCCGCTCTAATTGCTTTGTCTTTAACGGAAGGACAGGGCGAGCCGCCGGCATCGAAGGCGGGCGCCCGTCTTTATCCGTCACTCCGAACTTTCTTCGCTTCGAATAAAATTCAGCTCGCAAACTTTTTACCGACCACGGAGGGCGAAGGGCGGTGCGCCACATGAGCAAGGCGTCCGCCATTTTTTTATCTCAATATATCCGGCACTGGCAGTTCTTCATGATCATCAACGCGGCATCGTGAGCCTCGGGCGTCGAGCCCGCACAACATTTGCTGTCCACCGATACCAACGTCTCGGGATAAAACGCTTTGATCAACAGCGCATTGGAGATCACACAGATATCGGTGCACAAACCGCAGAACTCGATCTCATCATACGGCTTTAACAGCGAGGGTAGCCGCGTCGAACCGAATGCTTTCTTCTCGATCACCTTCGCCCGCGACGCATACTCCTTCACCGCGTCGACCAAGTCCCAACCTTCGGTGCCCTTGATGCAATGCGCGACCGGCAAATTTTTTCCCTCGTGCGTCTCCAAATAATTGTCCTTATGAGTGTCCATCGTGAAGATCACATCGTCGCCGGTCTGCTCCAATTTCTCAACCAAGCGCGGGATCATCTCTTGCGCTTCTTTCGTGCCGAGCGCCCCGCTCACAAAATCATTCTGCACGTCAATCACCACGAGCGCCTTCTTATACATCAACATCACTCCCGTCAATCGTCAATAAATATAGTAGTCTCTCCACGGAATCTGGCTCAGCCGAATCGATTTCAGGAAATCAACAATGTCCTTGCGACCGTAGAAATGAGGCGAGCCGCTGTTGTCGATCGACATCAAGATGATCGGCATGTTGGGGAAGAACGCCGACAGTTGATATCGCGTCCGAATGATCTTCGAGGTGTATCGAGTGACCGATTGGTTGACTGCCACCACCGCGAACGTCACACCCTGCTCCAGGATCACTGCCGCTTGAAGTTTCACGGTCATCACCTCCCGTGCTTAAGAAACTATCACAGATCGACGATAAAATCAAGATACAAAATCTGATTGAGGTGATTCGATGAAAGCGTTACGTCACACGACCGCGCATGTCATGGCGCAAGCGATCAAACGTCTGTTCGGCGATGTCAAGCTCGCCATCGGTCCGGCGATCGATACCGGCTTCTATTACGATCTTGATCTCGAGCATCGATTGAACGAAGATGATCTCTCCGCCATCGAGAAGGAGATGAAGAAGATCGTCAAGGAGAATCTCAAGCTCGAACGCTCGATCATCAGTCGAGAAGAGGCGCTCAAACTTTTTGCCGACGAGCCCTATAAGATCGAGCTGATAGAGAATCTGCCCGACGATGCGGAGATATCGATCTACCGTCAAGGGGAGTTTGTTGATCTGTGCGCGGGTCCTCACGTCGAGTCGACGGGCAAGATCAAAGCGTTCAAACTGCTGTCGATAGCGGGAGCGTACTGGCGCGGCGACGAGCACAACAAGATGCTCCAACGGATTTACGGCACGGCGTTCCCGACCAAGGACGAGCTTGCCGCTTATCTCAAGATGCTCGAGGAGGCGGAGAAGCGCGACCATCGCAAGTTGGGGCGCGAGCTTGATCTGTTCAGCCTGCACGAGGAGGGACCGGGCTTCCCGTTCTTCCACCCGAACGGCATGATCGTGCGCAACAATCTGATCGACTATTGGCATGAAGTTCATAAGCGGTACGGCTACCAAGAGATCAAGACGCCGATCATACTCAATCGCAAGCTGTGGGAGACGTCGGGGCATTGGGATCACTACAAAGAGAATATGTACTTCACGCAGATCGACGAGGCGGATTACGCGGTCAAGCCGATGAACTGCCCGGGCGGCATGCTCGTTTACAAGACGCAACCGCATTCGTATCGCGACCTTCCGTTGAGACTCGGCGAGTTGGGCTTGGTGCATCGACATGAGAAGTCGGGCGTGTTGCATGGATTGTTCCGCGTTCGAGCGTTTACGCAAGACGATGCGCACATCTTCATGACGCCGGATCAGATCGAGGACGAGATTCAGCGGACGATCGATCTGTTCGACGAAGTTTATAAGACGTTCGGGCTCTCGTATAAGGCGGAGCTGTCGACGCGCCCCGAAAACTCGATGGGATCGGATGAGGTTTGGGAGCAGACGACGGCGGCGCTCAAGAATGCGCTTGAACATCGCGGGCTCGATTACATCATCAACGAGGGCGACGGCGCATTCTACGGACCGAAGATCGATTTCCATTTGGTTGATGCGATCGGTCGGACGTGGCAGTGCGGGACGATCCAACTCGACATGCAGATGCCCGAGAAGTTTGAGCTCGAATACACGGCGCCCGACGGTTCCAAGCAGCGCCCGATCATGATTCATCGGGTGGTGTACGGTTCGATCGAGCGGTTCATCGGAATATTGATCGAGCATTACGCGGGAGCATTTCCGCTGTGGCTGGCGCCGGTGCAGATCAGATTGTTGCCGGTCAACGACGACCATGCGGACTTCGCTTATAAACTTCGCGATCAACTCCGCGCGGAAGGCTTGCGCGTTGAGGTCGACGCTCGAAGTGAGAAGGTCGGCAAGAAGGTGCGCGACTCGGTGACGAAGAAGACGCCTTATTCGCTGGTGATCGGCGCCAAGGAGATCGAGACGGGCGAGCTGGCGATCAGGAAATACGGCGGCGACGAGGTCAAGATGTCGGCGGCGGACTTCATCAAGTATGCAACGGACAAAGTATCGGCTCGAGACGAAAAGTATTGACAATGCAAAGCCCTTGTGGTAAAGTTTTCAAGGTTTATTGCTCAAGACCGACGCGATTTGGCGGACGGTCGGATTTAGAGAACTCGATCGTGAGTGAAGCATTATTGGAGGTGCAAGATCATCAGAGAGCAGCCAAGGATCAACGATGAAATTCATGTGCGAGAGGTGCGAGTGACGGGCGTCAACGGAGATCAATTGGGAATCATGGCGACGCGCGACGCTCTTCGCATGGCTGAGGAGGCGCATCTCGACCTGGTGGAGATAGCACCGAAGGCGAGACCGCCCGTCTGCCGCATAATGGACTTCGGCAAATTCCGTTACGAGCAGCAGAAGCGCGAGAAGGAAGCGCGCAAGAAGCAGAAGATCGTGACGATGAAGGAAGTCAAATTGCGTCCCGGCATCGAGGATCATGATTTTGACGTGAAGTTGAAAGCGGCGGCGAAATTCCTGGCGGAAGGCAACAAAGTCAAAGCGACGATAATGTTTCGCGGGCGAGAACTGTCGCATCCCGAGCTCGGATCGGTGTTGCTTGAAAAATTGGCAGCGGCATTGACGACGGCGTCGGTCGAGCGGCAACCTAAATTGGAAGGCAAAAACATGACCATGATACTTAGTCCGAGGAGGGATAAGAGTGCCAAAGATAAAAACGCATCGGGCGGCGGCGAAGCGGTTCAGCGTGACCGGCAGCGGCAAGTTCAAGCGCAACAAGGCGTACAAAAGCCACATACTCGAGAAGAAGACGCCGAAGCGTAAGCGCAATCTTCGCAAGTCGACCTTAGCGTCGTCGGCTGAGACCGTCGCTATCCGTCGCATGCTCCCGTACGCCTGAAAGGCAATGCGTAATTCGTAATGCGTAATCGTTTGAGGTGACATAAATGAGGATAAAGACCGGTGTGACCGCTCACCGTCGCCACAAGAAGATTCTCAAGCTGGCGAAGGGCTACCGCGGCGCACGCAGCAAACAGTTCAAGAAGGCAAACGAGTCCGTGATGAAGGCGGGCTTCTACGCCTACCGCGACCGTCGGAACAAGAAGCGCGAGTTCAGAGCGTTGTGGATCGCACGCATCAATGCGGCGGCTCGTCTCAACGGCATCTCCTACAGCCGTCTGATGTGCGGGCTGACCAAGGCAGGCGTCGAGGTCGATCGCAAGATGCTCGCGGCGCTCGCCGTCGATGACATTGCGGCGTTCGGCAAGTTCGTTGCCGTCGCCAAGGAAAATATTTGATCAACGGGGCTGTCGAATGTGGCAGTCCTTTTTCGTTGGTAT
>JAFUXN010000134.1 GCA_017477125.1 Selenomonadaceae bacterium | reverse complement strand
TATTTTGTATCGCCTCGACGCCGTATTCGTTGAAGATCGTATTGCCGAGAAATACTCCGAGCAACGCCCCGATGATCCCGCCGAACAATATGATCCTCGTCACTCTGAACAGGAATTTTTTGCGCCGATGCTCATATCCCGAATCTCTAAATCCCATAACGGAACCCTCACGCCGCTTTCGACGAGCCGCCGACGATCGTCTTGCGGATCAGATCGATCGGAATGATCGTGAACGCCATGCCCAGCACGAACAGCCATTCGCCGCCCGTCAAGCCGAAGCACCGAAGGATCACGTCGCCCACGTACGTCATGATAACCTGCACCACCGCGATCAAGCCCATGACTTTCAAGAAGTCTGTATTGCCGCCGATGTTGTCAAACAGATTCATTTGATCCGTCCGAGCGTTGAACGCATTGAACACCGCCGTAAAGATGAAGAACGCGAAATATCCCGTCATCAAATACATGTTCGGATCGGTCTCGCCGACGCGGAAATGTTGATGAGAGAAGTCGGTGAGCAGGAACACCAAGCCCATCGCAAACGACCATAACGCTCCCGTACCGATCGCCGAATACATGTACGGGCTTATGATGTGCTCGTCTCGAGTTTTGGGCTTCTCGTCCATGTAACGATCGAGCGCGGGCTCGCCGCCGAATGCCAACGCCGCCAGAGTATCCATGACCAGGTTGACCCACAAGATTTGCGTGATGGTCAACGGATTTTCGAGCTCGATCAACGGGCAGACGAACGAGATCAGAACTGCCGCGACGTTGATCGTCAGCTGGAAGATGATGAACTTACGGATCGAATTGAAGATCGTGCGACCGTAGAGGATCGCTTTACCGATCGATCTGAAATTGTCGTCGAGAATGACGATCTCCGACGCTTCCTTGGCGACCTCGGTGCCGCCGCCCATCGCAAAACCGACGTCCGCCTTCTTGAGCGCGGGCGAGTCGTTGACGCCGTCGCCGGTCATGCCCACGACCAGATTGAGCTCCTGCGCCAGACGCACGAGCCGGCTCTTATCCGTCGGCAACGCGCGCGCGATAACTCTCAACTTCGGAAGTTGGCGCTTGACTTCATCATCACTCAACTCGTTAAGCTCCGTCGAAGTCCAAACAACCGCGTCGGGGATTTCGATCAAGCCCGCCTCTTTCGCGATCGCCACCGCCGTCTCTTTGCGGTCGCCGGTGATCATCACGACCTGCACGCCCGCCTTGTGCACCTGCTCGATCGCTTTGATTGCGTCGGGGCGAACGTCGTCGCGAATGCCCGTCACGCCGATGAACGTCAAGCCGCTGTCGGGAATGTTGCCGTCCTTAACCTCGCCGTCGAACGTCACGAGCGCCAACGTCCTGATCGCTCGATTGGCAAGCTCGTCAATCTTGGCATTGATCGCCGCCGTCGAAGTGAGCTTCTGCTGATTGCCGTTCGCATCGTAATAATACGAGCACTTATCGAGCAGACGTTCGGGCGCGCCCTTGATCAGCCACAGATTATAATCGCCGCTGACCTTCGCCATCGAATATTTTTTGGCGCTGTCGAAAGGAACGGTGTCGCCGACGGTAACCGACGGAGGCTCGTCCTTGCCGAGCACGTAATTGAGCAACGCGCGATCGGTCATGTTGCCGCCGACCACTTCATTGCCGCTTATGACCGCGCCGCTGTTAAAACGAACCGACAACGAGATCAGCCGACGAATCTTGTCGCTGAGCTGATCGAATTTCTCTGTGAAGGTGGCGGTGCCGTCGAGGAAGGTCACGACCTCGAGCTGCCCCTTGGTGATCGTTCCCGTCTTGTCGCTGAACAGGAGGTTGAGGCTGCCTGCGGTCTCGATGCCGCTAATTTTGCGCACCAAAACATTATCCTTGAGCATCTTGCCCATGTTTTGGGCGGAGACGATGGCGATCATCAACGGCAAGCCCTCGGGGACTGCCATGACGATGATGATGACCGCGAGCATGACCGCTTCGACGACGATGTTGAGCACGTCCATCCAATCGGCGCAGAACGCGGCGATGCGCGCCATCTCGAAACCGTTGTGAATGACAATCTTATCGAAGATGTAAGCGAGAGCGATCGCCACGCCGCCGACGTAACCGAATTTACTGATCTGCCCCGCGAGATCGCCGAGCTTGAGTTTCAACGGAGTGTCGCGGTCTTCGTTCAATTGGAGCTCGCCGGCGATCTTACCGTAGAGAGTGTTGTCGCCGAGCGTGACCGTGCGCATGACCGCGTTGCCGCCCGCCACCACCGCGCCGCGAAATACTTTATGCGCGTTGAGAAAATCGGTCGAGGCGGCGGCGGCAGCATCGTCGGCGTCGTTGGTCGGCGGAGTTTTGGTCTCCTCCTTCGCCTCGCCGTTGAGGATCGACTGATCGACTTGAATAGTGCCGTCGATAATCACTCCGTCGGCGGGAATTTTATCGCCGGTCTGGAGCAGAACGCAATCGCCCATGACGATGTCGTTGATGGGAATCTCGATGACCTCACCGTTGCGATACACTTTGCATTTGATCAGAGACGCCTCGGCTTGCAACGCTTGGAAGGCGCTTTCATTTCGATATTCGGAGAAGGTCGAAACGCCGGTGGCGAGAATGACCGCCATTGCGATGCCGACCGACTCATACCACTCCGCCTTGCCCATGAACGCGAAGAACACGTTGAGCGCGAGCGCAAAGATCAAAATTTTGATGATGGGATCGTCGAAATTCCCCTTGAGTTTGTCCCAAAATCCCTCACGAGCCTGTTCGGTGATTCGGTTATCGCCGTGAGCCGCCTTTGACGCCTGAACTTCAGCGTCGGACAACCCGGTAATCTTCAAAGCAATCAACTCCTTGAAACGGATTTTAAATTTGACGGCGCGATTATACAGTTTAAAACATTTTATGTCAAATCAACAGTGAAGATCGTCAGCCGCCTTTGAATGTTCGAGACTAAAAAATAGCTCGGGCGCCCGACGTGTCACGTGGCGGCTCGCCCTTGTCCATGATCAACGGCTCAACGATTGAGGGTGGTGGTGAAAGATGGGCGCCCGCCTCTCAAAGGAGGCGGCGCGCCCTTGTCCATGATCAACGTCTCAATGGTTGTGGGCGGTGGTGAAAGATGGGCGACCGCCTCTCAGAGGGGGCGGCTCGCCCTAGTCCATGGTCAACGTCTCAACGGTTGTGGGCGGTGGTGAAAGATGGGCGACCGCCTCTCGAAGGGGGCGGCTCGCCTTTCACATTAAAACTTTTTGAGCCCGATACAGTCCGGCGTCGTCCGCCCCGCGAATCGGCGGCGACGCCTTTCTTTCATTTCCCGCTGTTGATCG
>JAFUXN010000133.1 GCA_017477125.1 Selenomonadaceae bacterium | reverse complement strand
AGGCGGGCGCCCGTAACTTTATCGTCGCCCTTCAATCGTTGAAGTCGTCGCCTTCGACCGTCGAATCGACAGCAGAGGCAGGGCGAGCCGCCACGCGACCAGGCGGGCGCCCCTCCCCCTTCCGTCAGATACATTGGAGGAAGGGAAAATATATTTGGCGGCAGCCGATGCCGCCGCCCTCATAAATTTTCCTCGGGCTCAAGCGCAGAAAAGTTTTTGGGCGTTAAAGGATAAGGGCGAGCCGCCGGCATCGGAAGGCGGGCGCCCGTAACTTTATCGTCGCCCTTCAATCGTTGAAGTCGTCGCCTTCGATCATTGCGTAGATGAGCAGGGCGAGCCGCCCCATTAGGGAGGCGGGCGCCCGTTTTTCATCGTCGCCCCTCAACCGTTGAAGCCGTCGCCTTCGATCATTGCGCAAAGGATCAGGGCGAGCCGCCCCATGCGGGAGGCGGGCGCCCGTCTTTTTCACCCGTCGCCCCTCATTTAGACGCACACCAAAAACGGGCTGCCACCACCGACAGCCCGCTATTTTTTTACAATCGATCCGATCGATCAGATGAACATGTTGGCGAGCACCAAGCCCACGCCCACGCTCACAATGCACGTGATCAAGCCCGGGATCATGTAACTGTGATTGAACAGGTACTTGGCGATGCGCGTCGTGCCCGTTCGGTCGAAGGCAATGCCCGCCAGGATCGTCGGGTAACTCGGCACCAGGAAGTAACCGTTGACCGACGGGAACATACCGATCATCGCAGGAGGAGTGATCCCCAACGTGAGACCCAATTGCCCCAACGCTCCGATCGTTCCCGCTTGCGACAGGATCATCGCCGAGATCAGGAACAAGATGATCGCAAACACCCACGGATTTTCGGCGACGATGTCTTGCGCTCCCATCTTGAGGAAGCTGAGATTATTTTTGACGAGAGTATCGCCCGCCCACGACAGACCGAAGATCGCGTACACGCCCATCAGCCCGTTCTTATAAACCGATTGCTCGAGGACGGACGCGACGTTGACCTTGCACACGGCAATGATCACGCCCGCCATGATCATCATGACGATCTCGATGGTCATGGTCATTGACAGTGTGACGGGGTCTTCGCCGATCATGTACGTCGGACGCAGCGACGGGAAGATGCCGAACGCCACCACGATCACGGTCGCCAGCAGATAGAGCATGACGGCGGTCTTTGCGCGATCGTCGTCGACGGTTTTGATCTTGATGTCCGCCTTCTCGTTGATGGGGGCGGCAACGCCCTGCTTGACGCGCTCGAGATATTCTTCGTCAACGTGGAGCTCCTTGCCGACGCGCGCCGACCACAGGCAACCGCAGATCACTCCGATCAATGTCGACGGGACGCAGACGATCAAGATGTCGATGAGCGTGACGCCGGCGGGAGCGAGCATGCCCAGCAGCGCGACGGTCGCCGCGGAGATCGGGCAAGCGGTGATCGCCTGTTGAGACGCCAGCACCGACATGGCGATCGGACGTTCGGGACGCACGCCCGCTTCGCGCGACACTTCGGCGATGACGGGCAGGATACCGAAAACGATATTGCCGGTGCCGCACATGAAGGTGAAGACCCAACTGATAAGAGGAGCATAATAACTGATGCGATGAGGATTGGCGCGAAGCAGTTTGACGGCGATCTGAATGAGGTAATCCATGCCGCCCGAGGCTTGCAACACGGCGGCGATGACGACGACGGTCATGATGATCATGATGACGTCGATGGCGGGCGAGCCCGGCACGCAACCGAATCCGAAAACGAGTATGGCGACGGCGGCGCCCGACGACATTCCCAAGAACAGCCCTCCGAATCGAGCGCCGATCATGATCATGCCGAGCACGACGATTAATTCAGCCCAAAACATTTAACTTACCTCCGCGCGGATTATTTGGTGATGCCGGGGTGTGTCATTTGCTCGGGGGACATGAAATGCTCCAACTGCTCTTTGGTCAACAATCCCTTCTCGAGCACGACGTCGCGGATCGGTCGACCGGTGTTGTAAGCCTCCTTGGCAAGCATCGCCGACTGCTCGTAACCGATATGAGGCAGGAGCGCGGTGATGACGCCGACGCTGTGATCGACGTACCATTGACACTGCTCGCGATTTGGCTCGAGATCCTTGAGAAGTTTGTCGACGAAAGTTCTCGACGCGTTTGCGATGTAATTCATTGAGCTGCAGAGGTTGTAAGCCATGATCGGCTCCATAACGTTGAGTTCAAGCTGACCGTTTTCGACGCCGAGGGTGACGGCGAGGTCGTTGCCGATCACCTGATAGCATGCCTGATCCATGACTTCGGCAATGACGGGGTTGACCTTGCCGGGCATGATCGACGAGCCGGGCTGACGTTTGGGCAGAAGCAATTCGCCGAAGCCGCAACGAGGTCCCGACGCCATCAGACGGAAATCGTTCGCCATCTTGATCAGCACCAGCGCAGTATTCTTCAACGCGCTCGACACATCGACAAAGCCATCGGTGTTATTGGTGGCGTCGATGATGTTGGTCGAGGTCTCAAAGTTCTCACCGGTGATCTCGCGGAGCTTGCGCGCGACGATCTTTATATAGGCGGGCTCGGCGTTGAGACCGGTGCCGACGGCGGTACCGCCCATGTTGATCAACCTGATGCTGTCGATCGCCCACTCGATGCGACGGATCGAGCGACGGATCGCCGACGCATACGAGCCCATTTCCTGCCCGAGAGTGATCGGGACGGCGTCCTGCAGATGCGTGCGCCCCATCTTAAGAATGTCCTTGTACTCGACGGATTTTTGTTCGAGCGCATTGGCAAGATACTCCAACGCCTTGGTGACGACGTGGCTCTTATACGTCAAGCAAACTTTGATCGCGGTCGGCAGAGAATCGTTTGTCGACTGCGCCATGTTGGCGTGATTGTTGGGCGAAATGATGTCGTAACGACCCTTCGCCTCGCCGATGATCTCAAGCGCGCGATTGCAGAGCACCTCATTCATGTTCATGTTGATCGATGTACCCGCGCCGCCCTGGATCGGATCGACGGGGAACTGATCGATGAACTCTCCATCGATGATCTCCTCCGCCGCCTGCACGAGCGCGTTGCCGATCTTCTTGTCGAGACGTCCCGTCTCCATGTTCGCCTGCGCCGCCGCCTTCTTGACCTTCGCCAGCGACTTGATCAGATCGACGTCGAGCACCCGCCCCGTGATGCTGAAGTTTTCGATCGCGCGCATGGTCTGCACTCCGTAGTACGCCTCATCGGGCACCTCGAGCTCGCCCAAAAAATCATGTTCCTTCCTCATGTCGAAACCTCCTCAATAAGATTAGTGCACCGATCGGATTATAGATTGTCGTTGATGTCCGTTCAAGGCAAATAAATACATTGTATTGCGATCTTGCGATTGATGCTGTAGAATTTATATATTCAATCGGAAGCGTAATTCGATGAGAGGGAGGGCAGCTTTGATGATGCGACGTTGTTTGGCATCTGTTTTTTTACTGTTGACCGTCTTGATCCTCGCAAGCGGTTGCAACAAACAAACGACGGAAACTCAAACTTGGGACATGGACGGCGAATATGAGAAGGTGCGGCTGGTGATGACCGCCAACGGAACCGACAAGGGGATCGAAACGTTGACGGCGCGTCGGTTTGCAAAGCTCGTAAAGGACGCGTCGAGAGGTAACGTGCACATCGAGTTCTACCCGAACGACGAGCTCACCGGCGGCAACACCAATGAGGCAGTGCGCTCGGTGTCGGAGGGCGCGATCGATCTCGGGGCGTATGTGTCGGGTACGATGTCAATGCTCGATCCGCGCTTGGAGGTGGCGACGATCCCATGGTCGTTCGAAAACTATGCGGAGGCTCGTCAAGTGATCGACGACGGCGGCGGCGATTATTATGCCAAGGTGCTCGACAATTACGGGCTGGTTTATCTGGGCTCGACGCATAACGCCATGCGGCAATTGAGCAACAATCGAAATCCGATCCGCACGCCCGAGGACATGCAGGGGCTGCGCATTCGAGTGCTGGGCGGCGAGGTCTATCGACATTTCTTCAGCGAGTTCGACGCCGAACCGATCCCGTTGGGCTGGAGCGAATTGAACATCGCGATCAAGCAGGGCGTCATCGAGGGGCAGGACAACGGTTTCTTCCTCATGCGCTCGGGACATCTCGACGAAATTCAAAAGTACATGACCGTTTTGAATTACCTCTACGAAAATTATTTGTTCGTCGCCAACCGCAAAAGTTTTGATCGATTGGAGCCCAAGACTCAACAGTTGATCAGAGACAAGATGCGCGAGGCTTGCGAGTGGAGTCGCAATTACCTTGAGGCGGAGGAGAAAAAAATCCGCGCGGAGTTTGAGATGGAAGGCATGGAGATCATTGATCTCACGCCCGAGGAATTGGACGCGTTCAAGGATCAGGTTCGCCCGCTCCGCGAGAAGCTCAAAGAGAAGTACGGCGCCGAGGCGCTCAACGCCTTCCGCATCGACATGGAAAAAAAGCATGAGAAGGGTGATGAGAAGTGAAGCAGGGAATATCCCGATTTTGCCTGTCAGCACTCTTGTACTGGCTTGTTGCAACATTTACGGGATCGGTGTTCATAATGCCGGCGGAGATCGTCAACCTCACGGCATTCATCCCGCCCGTTCTCGGGCTGATGTGGGGACCGATCGCGGCGTGGGGCGTTTACGTGGGCGGACTGCTGGCACTGCCCGATCTCTCCTCAATGTTCACGGCGGACGTCGGCGATCGACTGATGTATTTCGTGCGCGGGCTGTGGGTGTTTCTTGCGGCGTACCTCCCCTATCGCCTTCGACGCAGTAAATTTTTCAGCTCGAGGAGACCCAAGCCCGCCCTCAAGGTTCTGACGCTCAAGAGATTTCTCATCGTCATGGTATTCACCTTCGTCGTCACGTCGATATTCAGAGCGTTGACCGCGCCGACGACGGAGCTCGAGGAACTTGCTCGTCTGTTCGACGTAAGACGGCAGGCAATGTTCCCGCTGTATATGTTCGTCTGC
Source organism: Selenomonadaceae bacterium (assembly GCA_017477125.1). Taxonomy (GTDB): domain Bacteria; phylum Bacillota; class Negativicutes; order Selenomonadales; family Selenomonadaceae; genus Quinella. The sequence goes on along the minus strand of JAFUXN010000133.1, from coordinate 2,923 downwards.
TTCATGAATGATTTCTGCGTGGCGATCTTCGTCGATCTGGTTTGGTTCTTCTACCTCGTCGGCAGGGAATATAATTTCTATTACGTTTACAGAGAATCCGACGCGCCAGCCGATCCCGACGACGATCCCGTCACCGGCGACGAGCATAAGGCATTGATCATGTCGATGCGATGTTATTTCCTCTTCCCCGTCGTCATCGCTTATCTCGACGTCTATCAAATCTACGGCATGGACAACATCGCGACGTGGATGAGGTTTGTGATCGAATGCCTGTCGATTGTCGACTTGTATTTGGTGCTGATGCTCTACCTCCTGTTGCGTTACCGTCGCTCAATCATGATGGAGATCGTTTTCATGGTGGCGCTGACGGTATTTTTGTCGGCGGCAGTGCTCGGCTGGGGCAGCTCGGTCGCCATGACCAACCTCGTGAAGTCTCATACCGACGACTCACTTAGAGCCATGAGCGTCATCTGTCGGGAACGATTGGATCGAACATTCTTCTGCATTCGACAGGCAGTCAACGGCATGGAGCGCCAAGCGATCCACACCGCCGAAAGTTATGAGCGGTTGAGAACCGACGCCGCCTATCGAGCCGAATACCTCTCATCGATGGAACAACGCTTCGACGATATTGCGCGCGGGACGGACGGCTGCATCACCTACTACCTGCATTTGACGCCCGAACTCGGCGGAACGAAGAGCGGTTTCTTCATGGCGCGCGAAGATGCCCGATGGGAAGGCGCGCTGTCGAAATTCATAAGGCGGGAGGTCACCGACCTTGCCTTCTATTCGCCCGACGACGATCAACACGTCGGTTGGTATTACATTCCGCTCAAGAGCAAGTGCGCCACGTGGATCGAGCCTTACATCGATCCGACAACAAATTCTTATGTGATCTCGTACGTGGCGCCGATCTATATCGATCAAAAATTCGCCGGCGTCATCGGCATCGAGATCGATTTCAATTTCATTATCCACGAGCTGCGGCGCATGTCGATCTACGATTACGGCTACGTTTACATTATGAATCGGAACAACGTTGTGCTCTACCATAAGGATCAGCCGCAGGGCGCCGTCTTCGAGCCCAATCCCGAGTTCCAAGAGATCGAACTGTACTTGACGAACGGCATGTGGTTGGGCATTGCAATCCCGTTGGAGCGAATAAACGAGGAGCGCAATCGGATCATGATCCATTTGATTGCGTCGATCATCGTGGTGGCGATGATGATCTCGGTCGGGAGCATAGCGGTTGCGTCGAAGGCGATAAGACCGTTGGCGGGCATGACCGAGGCGGCGAAACGGATCGCGTCCGGCGATCTTCACGTGACGATCTCTTATGAGTCGGGCAACGAGTTGGGATTGTTGGTTCGAAGCATCAGAGAGATGGCGGCGAAGTTGGAGGGCTACGTTTATCGAGACAAGCTGACGGGAGTTTGGAACGCGGCGGCGTACATGAGCAAGCGGACGGAGCTCGACGCTCAAAACCAATTGAATCCCGATATAAAATACGGCGTGGTGATCCTCGATGCGAATTTCCTCAAGAAGGTCAACGATAAGTACGGGCACGAGGCGGGCAATGAGCTCATTCGTCGAGCGGCGAAAGTGATCTGCGCGGTGTTCAGGCACAGCCAGGTGTTCAGGATAGGCGGCGACGAGTTTGCGGCGATCTTGGAGAATCAAGATTACGAGCATCGGGAAGGGCTGTTGAAGTTGTTCGACGTCAAGACGGCGGAGGAGCATTTCACGGTCGGCGGCGATGTGTTGACGGTATCGGTGGCGCGCGGGCTCGGAGTGCACGAGCACGGCATGGAGTTCGCCAAGGTATCTGAGTATGCCGACGTCGCCATGTACAATCATAAGGCGGCGCTCAAAGCGAAGTACGGTGAGGAGGTACGATGAACGACTTAAAGACTGCATTGATAAGCGGCGGCACCTCGGGCATAGGTCTCGCCGCCGCAAAAATTTTTCTCGAGCACAACTTCAACGTGGCGCTCGTCGGACGCAATGTCGAACGCGGGCACAACGCCGTTAAATCTCTCGGCGACTTCGACCGCCGCGTTTTTTTTGTTGCCGCCGACGTGTCAAACACCGTTGAGTGTGATAGAATAATCGGCGATACCGTTGCGCACTTCGGGCGGCTCGATGTGCTCGTCAACAGCGCGGGGCTCTACGCCGACGGCGATATTCGTTCCGTCGATGAAACTCTGTTCGATCGGATCATCGCCGTCAACGTCAAGGGCACCTTCTTCATGTGTCGCGCCGCCGTCGATCATCTCTCGAAAACGCACGGCTCGATCGTCAACGTGGCGTCCGATGCCGGCGTCAAGGGCAATTACTTCTGCTCGCTCTACTCCGCATCGAAGGGCGCCGTCATTGCCTTCACGAAATCGCTGGCGCTCGAGCTTGCTCATATCCCGATCCGCGTCAATGCGGTTGCGCCCGGCGACACCCTCACGCCCATGACGCTCGAGCAGATCAAACGATCGGGGGAGACGATTGACAAGCTGGCGAGCGTGTATCCGATGGGGAGGATCGCCGACGCCGACGAGATCGCCAACGCGATCTACTTCCTGGCGTCGTCGAAGGCGAGTTTCATCACGGGCGCGGTGCTCAATGTGGACGGAGGCTTGACGGCTTAAGCGCGGTTAAGAATGCGCAATTGAGGGCGACGGATAAAAAAAGGGGCGCCCGCCGTGATATCACGCTTAAGCGAGTCGTCGACTGCCACCGGTAAGACGATTGTTTAAGCCCCCAATAGGGGCGACGGTGAAAGAAACGGGCGACCGCCTCCTGCTCGTGGCGGCTCGCCCTTATCATGAGCGGCGTGTCTTGAACCATGGGCGGCGGCTCGACGATGGACGGCGGCTCAACGATCAAGGGTGGCAAATAAGTTTGGGGCGCGGAGAAAAAATAAAACGGGCGT
>JAFUXN010000132.1 GCA_017477125.1 Selenomonadaceae bacterium | reverse complement strand
GCCTTCAACCGTTGAAACGATGAACCTGGAAAGGGCGAGCCGCCCCATCGGAAGGCGGGCGCCCTATTCTTTTCCTCGTCACTCCTTCAACCATCGAGCAGAGGAACATGGGAAGGGCGCGCCGCCTCGAGCGGAAGGCGGCGCCCATTCTTTTTGCCGTACTCCTGAAATATTTTAGCCGCCTTCAACCGTTGAAACGATGAACCTGGAACGGGCGCGCCGCCCCCTTGGTAGGCGGGCGCCCTTACTTTTTCACCGCGCCCCCAAAAAATTTTCTCCGCCCTCGATCATTTTCTCGACGCACAAAAAAAGGCGGGCGTCCTTACTTCGAGAGGGCGCACGCCTTTTTCTTTATTCCCATCGACGGATCAGATTTTATGCATCACGTCGAAGATGTCTTGATGTTGAGTTTTGATCTGGACGCCGATCTCTTCGCCCTGCTCGCTCAATGCCTTCTGCAATTCCACCAGCGGCACTTTGCTCTCGCTCGCCTCGGCAAGCAGGATCATGTTGAAGAATCCATCCATGATATTCTGATTGATGCTCAGGATATTGACGTTGTTATCGGCGAGAATCTTCGTGACGGCAGCGATGATGCCCACTCGATCCCGCCCGACCACGGTCACTACCAGTTTCATCGTCGCAACCCTCGGCTCAATTGGCGGGCGCAGGCTCGACCGCCGGAGATTTCTCCTCCGCCTCGATGACCTCATTGAGCGCCTCTACCAACGCATCGGGATCGATCCCATGCGCCATGCAACCCTGTTCAATGTTCTCGAAGCGCGCCGCCGCACAACCCAAGCAGCCCATCCCCGCATAGAAGAACACTTCGGCGGTGTAGGGATAAGTCTGCACGACCTCGAGGATACTCATGTCCTTGGTGATCTTCATGGTCGACGCCTCCAATCTTACTTGCGCAGGTTGAGCTTGGCGATCAGCGCACGATAGCGCTCGATGTCAATGCGGCTCAAATAGCTCAGCAGACGGCGACGATGTCCGACCATCTTGAGCAGCCCGCGACGCGAATGATGATCCTTCTTGTGCACCTTCAGATGCTCCGTCAGATAGTTGATCCGCGCCGTCAACAGCGCAACCTGCACCTCCGGCGAACCGGTGTCGCCCTCGGTCCGAGCATTCGCTTCCATGATCGATTGTTTGTCTTCTTTGGTCAGCATATTAATCTCCTTTCGAGTATCGACGGCAAAGTGAGCGTCGCTGAATCGCCGCACCGCGCCGACGTTTATAAAATCCGCGTGATTGTATCACAACGCGTTGGCGCCGTCAATCGATAATCTTCATGGTCGGGAACAACAGCACGTCTCTGATCGACGCCGCGTCGGTCAACAGCATCACCAGCCGATCGATCCCGATGCCCAGTCCTCCCGTCGGCGGCAAGCCGTATTCGAGCGCCCGCACAAAATCTTCGTCCATCACGTGAGCTTCGTCGTCGCCCGCCTCGCGCTGCTTCAATTGATCCTCGAACCGCGCCCGCTGATCGATCGGATCGTTGAGCTCCGTAAATCCGTTCGCCAGCTCCCGCCCGAATACAAAGTACTCGAACCGATCGGTGATGCGCGGGTCGTCGGGATTGCGTTTCGCCAACGGCGATATTTCCGTCGGATGGTGCGTGATGAAGATCGGTTGGATCAACGAGTCCTCAACCTTCTGCTCAAATGCCGCGTTCAATATGCCGCCGATCCCATGCCTCTGCTCATACTCGACACCGATCGAATCCGCCATCGCCCGCGCCTCCTCGACCGTCGAGCATGAGAGGAAATCGGCGCCCGTCTTTTGTTTGACCGCCTCGTTCATCGACAGCCGCGGAGTATTTTCGAGATCGATCTCAACGCCCTGATACATGAATTTCGTCGAACCGATCACTCGCTCCGCTGACGCCCGCACGATCCCTTCCGTCACGTCCATCAGATCGCGATAATCGGCGTACGCTTGATATATCTCAACCGTCGTGAATTCCGGATTGTGTCGCGTGTCCATGCCCTCGTTGCGAAACACCCGACCGAGCTCGTAGACCCGTTCGAACCCGCCGACGATCAGCCGCTTGAGGTTGAGCTCCGTCGCGATCCGAAGGTAGAGTTCGGCATCGAGCGCATTATGATGAGTGGCGAACGGTCGAGCCGCCGCCCCGCCCGCTATCGTCGACAGCACCGGCGTTTCGACTTCGATGAATCCGCGCTCGTCGAGATATTGACGCACCGCCTTGATGATCTCCGTCCGCTTGATGAACACGTCGCGCACCTCGGGATTGACGATCAGATCGAGATAACGCTGCCGATATCTGATCTCCACGTCCTTGAGCCCATGGAATTTTTCCGGCAACGGTCTCAACGATTTGCTCAACAGATCGAAATCCTCAACCCGAACCGTGAGCTCGCCCCTCTTGGTTTTGAACGGGCGCCCGACCACCCCGATGATGTCTCCGATGTCGAGCAACTTGAACTGCGAATACTTCTCTTCGCCCAACACGTCGAGCTTGAAATAAATTTGTATCGAGCCCGTTCGATCGTTGAGCACGCCGAAACTCGCCTTGCCGTGTCCGCGGATCGCCATCAACCGCCCCGCGATTCGTACTTCCTCGCCCTCGTCCTCGCCCTCGAGCGAAGAATACTGCTCGCGAACGTCGGCGGTGTGATGCGTCGTCTCGTAGCGCTTGCCGAACGGAGGAATGCCCTTCTCCTCGAACGCCTTTAGCTTCTCGTGCCGCACGCGGATCAGTTCGTTCTCGTCGACGATCGGCGGCGGATTATTTTTCTGCGCCATTAATATCTCTCCTCAAGCCTTGATTTCTACAACCTCATATCTGATCACGCCGACGGGCGCGTGCACGTCAACGATCGCTCCAACCTCCTTGTGCAGCAACGCCGCGCCAACCGGCGACTCATACGATATCCGATCGTTGTCGGGATCGGCTTCCGTCGTTCCAACGATCATGTACGTCTCCAGCTCGCCCGTCTCAACGTCGCGGATCACCACCGTGCTGCCCGGCTTGATCTGACTGCTGACCTCCTCCTCTATGATCTCGCAGTTGCGCAGCTTCGCCTCGAGATCAAGTATCTCGCCCTCGAGAAAGCCCTGCTCGTTCTTGGCGTCCTCATACTCCGAGTTCTCGCTCAGATCGCCCAACGCGATCGCCGCCTTCAATCGATCCGCCACTTCGATCCGCCGCACGCTCTTGAGATATTCGAGCTTCGCCGCCAACTTGTCGTAGCCCTCTTGAGTGAGCATCACTTTTTTTTCCGTCAATGTCATTGCCTCCCATCATTTTCAATCCGATATGAATTGCCCGTCGACAAATCGACGCGTCTCGCCCGGCACCGTCGGCGCCCACGTCGGGATCGGCTCGCGCTTGCCGAAGAATGTTTCCGACGGCTCCCAACGCGGATAACCTACTCGATGCATCGCCACCAGCGCCTTCACGTCCGTCTTGTCGACGAATGCTTGCGGTCCCATCTCTTGCGCCGCGCCCAACCTCCCGTCGACGGGGAAGAACGCCACGTCCGCATCGAGATTGCGCAACTTCGCCATCTGCTTCTTGAACGCCTTCTCCGCCATCTGTCGATTCTCTTCCTTGTCGCCGAGCCAATTCCACCAATTGAAATCCCCCGCGTGAAACACTCGGCTGCCGTCTTCGAACTCGACCAGGAACGACACGCCCACGTCCGTCGAATCATACGTCCAAACGTGCAATCGGTCGTCGCTCCATTCCGTGTAACGCTTCATGTACACGATGTTATTCGTCGGAAACAACTTCACTCGTTTGGTCCGACGCAGATCAAAACTGAAAATGTATCGCGTGGTTCGGTCGGCGTATGCTCGAATGTGGGTACCGAAGTGGTCAAAGTGCGCGTGGCTGACAAAAATATAAAGCCGATCGAAATCGCCCGCGTCCATCATTCGATCTGCCGCGCCCGACGGATCATCATAGTCATCGAACAGCAACACCGTCCGACCCGAACGTACCATAAAACCGCTGTTGAGCAGATAAGTCAATTCCATTCACTCAACCTCCAAAAGGCAATGCGTAATTCGTAATTCGTAATTCATAATTCATAATTAAATCGCTCCCCCGTCACTCCCAATTACGCATTAAGCATTACGCATTACGAATTGTTTTTTTCAGCGCGGCATATTATAGCACAAAATCATTCCGTTGGCGCAAGTTGTTTTTAATAAAAATCAATTGGATTAGCGCAAAAAAAGATCGCCCTCAGCGATCGTTAAATCATTTCCTCGATCGACGACCGAGCTCACCAGAGGTCGTCGAGCAAACTCAGCGGGCTGCGATGTTTTTCATTCGAGTGAGCGGGCTTCGATTTGCCGCTCGTCGACGCAAACCCGCCGGTCTTCTCGACCATCGCAAACAGCTCCGTCGCGATCCGATTGATCTTCTCGAACTCGTCCTCAACATCATCGAGGCTGTGCTTGTCGCTCTTATTGACGAACTCCAGCGCCATCGAAAACATTTCCTTTGACAGCGCTTGATTCTGCTCGGCACTGATCGACGGGATTTTTTTGAAGTGATGTTGAATGCAACCCGTCCGCAGTTCCGACGTGACGATGTACCGTCGAACCTCGCCGTATACCCGTTCGACGTTGCGCTTGGTCTCGTCGAGAACCTCTTGCGCGCGCGTGATGACCTCCTGCTGATCCTCCTCCTTGACCTTGCGCTCGTTGAGTTTCTTCTTGAGCTCGTTCATCGTCAGCCCGATGCATTGATAAGTGCTGCGCTCGGATTTGTCGAGGAACTTCACCTTGCTCAGCGAACGCTTCACGCCCGTGCCCGACGCCTTTGAATTGGTGAAGTCGACGAGCGCGCGGTTGGTCGGCACCAGCCTTTCGACCGAATTGATGATTGGTCTCAACCATTCCTTGATATCTTTTTCCAACATGACGATCGCTCCTGTCCAAGACGATCATATTATCAACGCGGGATCAACAACATTGTTGGCGGCAAACGCGGCGGCTCTGTCGAGGCAGGTGGCGCACTTGCCGCAAGGGGTATCGCCGTCGTCATAGCAGCTCCACGTCAAACGGTACGGGACGTTGAGCTTGAGCCCGAGCTCGACGACTTGAGATTTATTGAGAGAGACGAAGGGCGCGATCACTTTGACGCGCTCATAAGTCCCGATCTCGATCGCTCGATTGATCGCGTCAATGAAGTCGGTGCCGCAATCGGGGTAGGCACGACCCGCCGAGTCGTCGGCGTGCACTCCCAAATAAAGTTCAACGAGCTCGTCGCCGTCGTAAAAACCATCGGCGAACGCCGCCGCCATCGAAAGCATCAGCCCGTTGCGAAACGGCACATAGGTTGAGACTTTGTTATGAGCGGCGAGCTGTTGAGCATAGGTTGAGTGTTCGAGCGCTTGAGTGGAGTGCTTGAGCATGGCGGAGTCGGACGGTTGAAACAGAGCGGCGGCGTTGAACTCGAAATGCTTGACGTCGTAATGCTCGGCGACGGCTCGAGCCGATTGAAGTTCGCGCTCATGCCTTTGACCGTAGAAGATCGAAACGGTGATGACGTTGGTGCTCGAATACTTATCGACGGCAAGCCCCAAGCATGTGGTAGAGTCGAGACCGCCGCTGGACAAAATCACTGCCTTCATCGAACATTACCTCCGTCAGTTGGGATCAAATTTCTTCTCGACAGCCTCAAGCAGAGAATCACGCCGCTGTTTCGACGCCGCAAAGTAGTCATGCACCGCTTGACGATCCTTGTGCTCGATCGAATCGATCACTTCGCCGAGAATCTGTTGAAGTTCGCGAAGGTTGGCGGCGATCGCCTCGCCGTTGGTCATGCAGATGTCCGCCCACATGTCCGCATTCGACGACGCAATCCTGGTCGTGTCTTTGAATCCGCCGCCGATCAGTTTGATGCACGACTCCAAATCTCCGCCCGAACGGTTTAATAGTGTAACCAGCGCCGCCGCCGTCACGTGCGGCACATGACTTATCACCGACGCGCACCGATCGTGCTTGGCAATGTCGAGCGTCACGAACTTTGCTTCCGTCAATCGAAGTACCGACATCAATTTCTCGACGATTTCGGGAGGCGCGCCGGTGTCCTCGACGATCACATAAGCCTTGCCCTTGAACAGATCAGCCTTCGCCGCCGTCACGCCGCTCAACTCGCGCCCCGTCATCGGGTGCCCCGCCACGTACCAGACGCCTTCGGGCAGGATCGTTTTGAGATGTTCCCAGATGAATTGTTTGGTGCTGCCCGCGTCGGTAAGGATCGCTCCGCGTTTGACGTAAGGCAACAGTTTTTCGATCATCGGGACGATCTGAAGGACGGGCGTCGAGAGGAAAATGATATCGGCGTCCTCGACCACGCGCTTGAGGTCGGGCGACGCGTAATCGACCGCGCCGAGTGCAACCGCATTGTCCATCGACCGTTGCGTTCGACACAAGCCCGTGATATAAATTTCGTCGCCGAGTTTCTGTTTGAGCGCCAGCCCCAACGAGCCGCCGATCAATCCCACGCCGATTATCGCCAATCTCAATCGAACATCGCTCATAACGTCCGCCCCATGATTTTTGCGATCGCCTCGAGATCATGCATGAGCCGATCAAAATTTTTGGGCTTGAGAGATTGGTTGCCATCGGACAACGCGACCTCGGGATGCGGGTGCACTTCGATGATCAAGCCGTCGGCGCCCGCGGCGATCGCTGCTCGCGCCATCGGTTGCACCATCTGCCAACGCCCGGTGCCGTGGCTCGGGTCGACGATGATCGGAAGGTGCGACAGTTCTTTGATCGCCGCCACCGCCGACAGATCGAGCGTGTTGCGCGTAAACGTCTCGTAAGTTCTGATGCCGCGCTCGCAGAAGATCACCTGCTCGTTGCCGCCCGCCATGATATATTCCGCCGCGTTGAGCCACTCGCTGATCGTCGCCGACAGTCCCCGCTTGAGCAGGATCGGTTTGTGCGCCTTGCCGAGTGCCTTGAGCATTTGGAAGTTCTGCATGTTGCGCGCCCCGACCTGAAGAATATCGGAATACTGTTCAAGCCGCTCGATGTCGTCCTTGTCGACGATCTCTGTCACGACTTTCAAGCCGACCTCGTCAGCGGCGTCGCGTAAAATTTTCAAGCCCTTCTCCTCGAGCCCTTGGAAATCGTAAGGAGAAGTGCGCGGTTTATAAGCGCCGCCCCGTAAAAATTTCGCGCCGGACTTCTTGACGAGCGTCGCCGCCTCAAGCAATTGCTCAAACGACTCGACGGCGCACGGTCCCGCCATGACGACGAGCTCGGGACCTCCGATCTTGATGCCGTCGACGTCGATGATGGTATCGGCGGGGTGGAAGTCGCGGCTGACAAGTTTATATTTCTCGGTGATGCGAACGGACTTATCGACGCCCTCAAGCATATTGACCTCAAGGTTGGCGATGAGCTTCTTATCGCCGATCACGCCGACGATGGTAACCTCCTCGCCGGTCGACAGGTGAGTGCGGAGTCCGGCGTTCTCGATCTTGCGCACGACGTTGTTGATGTTCTCGGGCGTCGCGGTCGGCTTCATTACGATTATCATACGAGTGCCTCCTGATGTTGAGATAACTACCGTTGAAGTCTAGCACAAAAAAATAATTTAAGCAACGGCTCGACGGATTTCACGACGGTTGATACGCGCATTGATTTAAGCATGCGACCGTAGCACATGCTGATCGGTGTTTTTGGATCGATACTTATCGAGTTCGTTGTAATTATGATATGCCCAGCCCTTTTTGTAACCGCAAGCGTCGGCAATCTCAATGCAATCATCGAGCGAACGCGCATACATCAACGCTTTAATCGCCGCCCAACCTTTTTTGTAACCGCGCTCTTCGGCGATCAGCAAATAATAATCAATGGTCGACAGCGTCTTCTCGGACGAATCGTAAATCTTATGCATGTCGTAATTAATTCTGACCGGTGCATCGTTCAAAAATTCGTAGCCGCAATACGGACAAGCTCTCATGGCGAGAGGAATCAATTCACCGCATCCGAAGCACTCTTTAAATGGCGCATTCGATGCATCTTTTTCTTTGATAACATTTTTTTTGAGAGACCAATCGCGCTTCTCATCGATCATTCCAAAATTCTTGACGTTGTTGACGTGATCGATGATGAGCGCCTTTTTATTTGGATTCAACGGATCGGGACGGAGCGGGCGCATGGACTGTTGAATGAACAGCGTCAGAGATTTTGTCGGGCGCGCGAGGATCACGCATTCCATGTCGGGCACATCAAAACCTTCGCCGATCAACTCGACGTTGCACAGCACTTTGATATCGCCGCTCCTGAAACGCTCAATTATATCGGCGCGCTCGACGGCAGGAGTTGTGCTGTCGAAATGCTCTGCTCGAACACCGCTCTGTTGGAAAAAATTCGCCACGTGCTTGGAGTGCTCGATGTCCACGCAATAGCAGATCGCTTTCTTGTCCGATGCAACTTCGAGATAATTTTTGACGATGATGTTTGTGACGGCGACGTGATCCATTAACGCATTCATAGATTCTTTAGTGTATTCGCCGCGTTTGATCTTGAGCCCGGACAGATCGAGCCGCGTTGAGTTGATATACTCAAAATTGCTGAGAAACCCCTCGGCAATCAGCTTTTTGACGGACGGTCCCTCGACGAGACAATCAAATGAATCGTGGAGAGTTATTCCACCCATGCGAATCGGCGTGGCGGTCAACCCGAGCATATGGCAATCCCAACGTTTGACGATTTTCATGTAAGTATCGGCAAGAATGTGATGACACTCGTCGACGATCAAAAAATTCGGCGGTTGAATTTTATCGAGACGACGAAACAATGTTTGAACGCTTGCAATCTGAACCGGCAATTCGTATTTCGGCTCAACTCCGGCGGCTATGATCCCATGCTCGATGCCGAGCTCATTAAACGTCTTGGAAGTTTGATCGATGAGCTCCTTGCGATGAACCATGAAGACGGTACGATTGCCTTTGGCTGCCGCCTTCTTAGTCATGTCGGCAGTCGCGAGAGTTTTGCCCGCGCCACACGGCATCACTCCGCACACTCTTCGATGCCCTGCGCGGAACTTATTCCTGATGTCATTGATGAACTGCTTTTGATAAGGTCGAAGCTCCAACATTCAACTGTCCCCTATAACTGATACGCGCATTGATCCTCCGCCATGAAATCTCCGTCGTGGTAGCACGCCGCTCGCGCTCGACAACCGCCGCATGCATTCTTGTATCGACACGCACCGCACTTGCCGCCGTAGTCGAGCGTTCTCAATCGAGCCAGTACCTCATTCGATTTCCAAATTTGATCGAACGGCGTCCGTCGAACGTCGCCCAGCTCCATGTTGAGATAGGCGCACGGCTGAACCTTTCCGCGCGGACTGATAATGCAGTACGACAGCCCCGCCAGACACCCGCGACGAAATCTCGTCTTGATCCCAAGCTCAGAGGCGATGCGAAGGAATTGCGGCGCGCACGTCGGCTTCAATTCGATCGGAACCGATTGCTGCTTGATCATCACTCGACGGAGCACGGTCTCATATTGTTGAGTGCGGAGCGCCTCCTCCTCGATCGACGCCGCTCGTCCCGTCGGCACCAGGAAGAACAGATGATGAGCCTTCGCGCCGATGTCGACCGCAAAATCGGTGATCGCCTCGAGCTCGTGTTGATTCCAATCCATCACCGTCGTGTGTATTTGGAACGGCAGCCCGACCTCTCGACAATTGTTCATGCCCTCAACCGCTCCGTCCCATGCGCCTTCGAACGAACGGAACCGATCATGCTTTTGACGATCGAGAGAGTCCAGCGAGATGCCCATGCCTTTGGCGCCGGCGTCCTTCAACCGTTGAGCCATCTGTCGAGTGATGAGCGTGCCGTTGGTGCCGAACACGGGGATCAGTTTGAGCGCGGCGGCGTGCTTGACCAGATCAATTATGTCGGGACGCATGAGAGGTTCGCCGCCCGAAAAGATCATGATCTTGAATCCTGCCTTGGCGATCTGATCGAGCAGAGTGAATGCCTCGGCGGTCGAGAGTTCTTCGGCGGCGGGGCAGCCCGCATCTCGGTAGCAGTGCGCGCAATACATATTGCATGCGTTGGTGGTGTTCCACGAAACGATCAATGTGTTCACTCCTGTTGAATGATTTGATGTAAATTGTTCTTCCGATAATCGGTCGGCGACTCACTCATCAGCTGTTTGAACGACTTCGCAAAGTAACTCATATCGAGGAAGCCGCAACGCTCCGCTATATCAGCTATCTTCAATCGCGTCGTCCTCAACAGCTCCGACGCTCTCAACAGTCGAAACTCTTTCAAGAACTGCATGGGCGGCAGCGCCGTCGTCCTCTTGAAACATCTGATGCATTCGCCCTCGCTGATCGATGAAGTCTCTGCGATCTGTTTGAGCGTTATGTTGTCGGCAAAATTATTTTCGATGAAGGTTATCATCGTCTTGAGCCGATCCAAGTCGCGCAACTCGCCTTCGGTCAAAGTGTACTCATTGCCCGCTGCCCCTTCGATGATCTTAAAGATCAACCTCGACAGCAAACTGCGAACTTCAAACTCAAAGCCCGGCGCTTCTTCCAATTCCGCCAGCCACGCGTCACGCATGAGCTCAATGATTTCTCGATCGCGTTCGCTCTCGACATTGAAACAGATGAATCGGCAATTTCGGTTCTCGATGAGCGGGCGCGAATACTTCTGCCAAAAGATGGTGTCGATGCCCCCGATCACTCTCGGGTGAAAGACGATCGAACGCAACACGCTCTCGTCGGTTGACGCCGCACGAACACTGTGAAGAACTCCGGCGTTGATGAAGCAACCCGCGCCTTCGTTGAGAGTTTCGATGCTGTTATCCGCCCCGACCACTATAGAGCCTTGATGGGCAAAAATTATCTCGAACGAGTCATGCCAATGACACATCACCGAATAATGTTCCGGACCATTGAGATCACCTTGATTGCAGACGACGGGGAACGCCGCAGTCCCATGACGCTCGAGCTGACGTCCCTCATCGTCGACAGTGACCGTGATGTTAAAAGTGTACACGTCGCCACCTCCGGCTCGCCGATTTTGTCCTACATTCGGAGCATCGACGTTATAACGGTCGCGAAGATTTTTTGATATCATACGCGTAGAGATAAACAATTGACGACCAACATTCGGGAGGTAATCGAAATGAGGATCGAACACGTAGCGATGTACGTCAACGACATGGAGGCGGCGAAAGATTTCTTCGTGAAGTACTTCAATGCCAAGACGAGCGAGAAATATCACAACTTCCGCTCGGGGTTCAGCTCCTACTTCCTCACGTTCGACGGCGGCTCGCGGCTCGAGATCATGCAACGTCCGACGATGAGCGATCCGCCCAAGGGAACTTACCGCACGGGCTTTCACCACATAGCGATCTGCGTGGGCGGCGGCTCGTCGGTTGATGCGATGGTCAAGCGCATTCAGGAGGACGGCTATAAGGTGGTCAGCGGCGCGCGTTGGACGGGCGACAACTTGTATGAGGCGGTCGTCAACGACCACGAGGGCAATGAGATCGAGATCATCGCCGAGCCCGGCGGCAAAAAATAATTCTTCGGCTCGAACTCAATCGGCAACACTCAATCCGCTCCGCGCGGATTATTTTTGAAAGTAGGGGCGACCGCCTTCAATGGGGGCGGCTCGCCCTAATACTTTGCTCGATGTCAAAGCATGAGCGGGCGGGAAGGGCTACGATTGAAATACGGGCGCCCGCCTTCGAAGCCGGCGGCTCGCCCTAATCCTTTGGTCGATGTAAAATCATGAGTGAACAGGAAGGACGACGGAGGGAAAGTAGGGGCGACCGCCTCCTCGCGCGGCGGCTCGCCCTAATTCTTGATCATCTAACAGTTTGGGGCTTGAATAAAGTTTGGGGGCGACGGTCGAAAGGGACGGGCGCCCGCCGTCTCACGTGGCGGCTCGCCCTATTTTCTTTGGCTCAAAAACTTTTTTTGGTGCCGATAATTTTTGTGGTGGTGGGGAAGGAAAGGCGCGGGAGCGGGCGGAGAAGCCCCGCGCCTTCCTTTTTATGTGCTCAACAGTTTGGGGCTTGAATAAAGTTTGAGGGCGACGGTCGAAAGGGACGGGCGCCCGCCTACCAAGGGGGCGGCTCGCCCTTTTATTTTTTTCGTAGCCCAATACTTGTTCGGGCTCAACGAAAATTTTATGGGCACCGGAAGATGAAGCGGCGTCCGCCCCATGAGCCGGCGGCGACGCTTTTTATTTTTGAAACACAAACACATATTCGTGCTTGAAAATGTAGAAGCCGCCCTGCAACGAGCGGTACCTCCACAAATTTTGATCGTGCGCCTTGCCCTTTGTCTCGCCGATGTTCTTCACCACGATGCCCTTCAACAGGAAGCCGCGCTCGAGGAAAGCATTCATACATTCAAAGCCCAACGGGATCACTCGACCGTTCGCATACTTGTCTCCGATCACCAACGCGCAATACCGATCCCGCTCGAGCACCGACGTGGTGTTGTCGATCACTCGACCGAACGACGCCATGAACTCCTCGAGCGTCGCCGCATTCGACAGATCATCTGCCGAGTCCGAGAAGTTGATGATGTCCCAATACGGCGGGTGAAGGATCACAAACTGCACCGCATCGATCCCCAATCGCTTGAGCTCCGTCGTCAGATCGATCGAACGACTGTCGCCCACCAAAACTTCCGCGCGGATTTCTTGACGACGTTCACTGTCGATCCGTTGACGAGCCTCGTCCGCCACCGATCGCTGCAGTTCGATCCCGATCGAGTTGCGCCCCATGCGTTGAGCTTCGATCAGCGACGTGCCGCTGCCCATGAACCCGTCGAGTATCCAATCGCCCTGCTTGGTGTACCGAGTGAACAGTTGATGCGGAACCTGCGGCACAAAATTTCCATGATAACTGCCGTCGTGCGCGCCCGTCTTGTCTCGACGATCAATCAGCCACAGCGAATCCGTCAGCACATCGGAATAATCCCGCCAACGCTTTAAATCTATATCGTTGCACTTCGACACTCAATCGCTCCCAATCTCCCGGTCCGTCAAGTAGCACGCCGGATCCGATTGCCAATAATCCCCCGTCACCGCCTCCGCTCGAGTGCGGAAGTTCCCGTTGCAGTTGTTCAGCCATCGACACCGCGCGCAGCGTCCCTTGAGCAGAGGCTTGCGATCCTTCAGCCCGCGCAGGATCGGATCGTCGGCGCTCGACCAGATGTCTCCAAATTTCTGCTCGCGAACGTTGCCGAACGTGTGATGCTGAGTAAATTGATCGGGATGCACGTTGCCGATCGGATCGACCTCGCCGAACGCTATACCCGATCGATTGCCGTCGTTGAGCTCGATAAATTTCTTGATCCGCTCCGCGCCCTCGACATCGCCGCGCTCAACCGCCTTCAAATATAAATAAATCCCATCGCAATGGTTATCGACCGTCAAAATTTCCTTCTCGAGCCCGCGACGTTCAAAGTCCGCCGTCCGTTCGATGATGATGTCCATCGCTCGACGACTTTCAGCGGGAGTGATGTCCTCGACGGTCTTGCCGCGCCCCGAGTACACCAGATGATAAAAGCACACGCGATTGATGCCCTTCTCCTCAATGAAATCGAAAATGCGATCGAGCTCCTCATAGTTGTGCCGATTGATCGTAAATCGCAAGCCGACGCGTTGACCCACCGCCACGCAATTTTCGATGCCATGCATGGCTCGCTCGTAAGCGCCTTCGACCCCGCGAAACTGATCGTTGATATCGCTCAAGCCGTCGAGAGAAATGCCGACGTAGCCGACACCGATCTCTTTGATCCGTCGAGCGACCGAGCGATCGATCAGAGTGCCGTTGGTTGAGAGCGTCGGACGTATGCCCTTCGATGCCGCGTACTCGGCAAGCTCAAAAAAATCTTTGCGGATCAACGGCTCGCCTCCGCTGAACAACAGCACCGGCACTTTAAATTCGGCAAGGTCGTCGATAAACTTCTTCGCCTCGTCGGTCGAAAGCTCATCGTAGCGCCCGCCGTCCGATTCCATGTAGCAATGTCGGCAACGCAGATTGCATGTCTTGGTCGAGTTCCAAACGACGACCGGACCAATGCCGTCGGCGGCGCCGTTTTTGTTGTGCGAACGAGTGTAGCGCAATCGATCGCCGTAGTAGTCGCGGGCGAACAGCAGCTTCGTCACGCTGATCAATCAAATCAACTCCGATCAATTCTGATGCCGTCGAGCAGCAGCTGAACTTTTAATTGGACGTTGGTTCGGAATGAGATGGGCATGATGCTCAACGCCGCCGAGTGATAGATCGAATGAAACATCTCGGCGATCAGATCGCTCGGCATGTCCGCGCGGATTGTTCCGGCGTGTTGTCCGAGGGTGATGAGCTCTTCGAACACCGGCTTGAATCCCGGGCGCAACTTCTTCCGCCAAAGCTCGGGTCGATCCGCATGATCGGACGCGCTCAAAAACAACGGCAGCACGAATTTATTCTCCTCGAGCAGTTGCGCCGTCCGATCGCTGATCATCTCGAGCGCCGACAACGGCGAATGCTTCTCGCGCTCGGCGATCTCAATCAGATCATTTTCGATCTGCTCGAGCAACGCGATCAATAATTCTTCCTTCGACGCGAAATAATTGTAAAAAGTGCCCACGCCCATGCCCGCTTCGCTCATGATGTCGGCGATCGACGTCTCACTGTAGCCGTGCTCGTCGAAACATTTGACCGCCGCCGTCAGGATCAATTGGCGCGCTCGAATTTTTTTCAGCTCTCGCAATCCCATTCCGAATCACCACCTTGTCGACGGAAATCTTATCATAATTCGAGGCGGTTGAAAAGCCCGTCGGCAATTTTGTATAATGCACTCGAAGGAGCGATGCGAATGTCGATATTGAAATTGAAGCCGGCGTGCAAGGCATATGTGTGGGGCGGTCATCGCTTGGTCGACGACTTCAACGTTGAGTACGACGGAGAAATTTTGGCGGAGGCATGGGCGCTGTCGTGTCACCCCGACGGCGCGTCGACGATCATCAACGGCGAGTTTGGCGGTCGAACGTTGAGCGAGTACATTGACGCCAACGGTCGTGAGGTGCTCGGCGAGAACTGTCGTCGGTTCAGAGACTTCCCGTTGCTGATCAAGCTCATCGATGCGAAGAAGAATTTATCGATCCAAGTGCACCCGTCGAATGCGTACGCGCTCGAGCACGAAGGGCAATTCGGCAAGACCGAGATGTGGTACATTGTCGACGCCGAGCCGGGCTCGTTCATCTACTACGGTTTCAAGCGGGAGATCAGTCGCGAAGAATTTTCCGCGCGGATCGAGCAGAACAATTTGCTTGAGGTGCTCAACGCCGTCGAGGTTCAGCGCGGCGATGTGATCTTGATCGAGAGCGGGACGTTGCATGCGATCGGAGCGGGCATCGTAGTGGCGGAGATTCAACAGAACTCGAACGTGACTTATCGGGTGTACGATTACGGCTCGGCGCGGGAGCTCCACATCGAGAAGGCGTTGGCGGTGACCAATCGAGTGCCGATCGTTCGAAAGGGCAGCGCTTATCCGCACGTCGCCGATTGCGATTATTTTACGGTCGACAAGTTGACGCTCGACGGGCAGCTGACGTATCGGACGCAGGGACGAGTGGATCACAAATCGTTTTTGAGCATCTTGATCCTCGACGGGCATGGGACGTTGAGCAATCAGACGGAGGCGATAGAGTATCGCAAGGGCGATTCATTTTTCATGGCGGCGGGCGCGGGCGATTGGCAGCTCGAGGGGAAATGCGACGCGCTGTTGACGACGGTGCGATCGAAGTACAATCCGATCCGCGTGGGCGTGACGATCGGATCGTCGGAAATTCAATTGGGATTGGTCGACGAGGAGAACCGATTGCTGGCGGTCGAGCGGCGATTGACCGAACGTCGACGAGGAGCGCAATCGATCATCGAAGACACCGCGCGCAACATTCTAAAGTTGCTCGACGACAACGGGATTGCGTTGGATCAATGCGTGGGCGTGGGCGCGGGCGTGGCGGGGACGATCGATCGGCGGTCGGGAACGGTGCTTTACTCGAACAATTTGCGTTGGGAGAATGTGCCGCTGTTGAAGGAGCTGGGCGAGTTGATCCCATGCCCGGTGAGGATAGCGAACGATGCGGATTGCGCGGCGTTGGGAGAATCGATCGCGGGCTCGGGGCGAGGCGTGAGAGACATGGTGTTGCTGACGATCGGCAACGGGATCGGCAGCGGGATCATACTCGACGGGAAGATGTTCGAAGGCGGAATGATCGGCGGCGCGGAGGTTGGGCACCAGGTCATTCGAGTGAACGGGCGTCGATGCTCATGCGGGCGCAACGGTTGTTTGGAAGCATACGTGTCGGTTGCGGCGCTGTTGAGAGCGGCGCGGCTGGCGCTCGGACGAGAGACGACGCTCGAGGAGATATTCAAGCGATACGATCTGGGCGACGCAGACATGGTTGAGTTGATTGAGCAATATGTTATGATGTTGGGGCAGGGCGTGGTGAATATCGTGAACATGTTTCGACCGCAGTTGATTTTGTTGGGCGGAGTGATGTCGGCGTACGCGGATCGATTGATCGGCTCGATCGAAGAGATGATGAGACGTGATTGCTTTGGAGGAGAGAGCTCGCGCCTTCCGTCGATCGAGATTGCGCAATTGGGAGAGACGGCGGGCATCATCGGGGCGGCGAACTTATGACGGGAGGCGGCGTTGATGTTGGAGAATAAATTGGGCATCAAGGACGCGATCGAGTTGGCGCGCGTCGAGGAGCGAATCAGTAAACGTAAGGCGCTCGCCATGTGGAGCGACCCCGAATTTGAACGATTGTCGGCGGGAACGTTTTCGACGCTCGCGTTCATTCATCGGACGCTGTTCGAGGACATTTACGAGTTTGCG
The DNA here is from genome assembly GCA_017477125.1 of Selenomonadaceae bacterium. Lineage (GTDB taxonomy): Bacteria > Bacillota > Negativicutes > Selenomonadales > Selenomonadaceae > Quinella. The sequence goes on along the minus strand of JAFUXN010000132.1, from coordinate 17,802 downwards.
GGACGGTTCCGCTCGGTGAACATCTCGAAAGGGCATTTCAGATTTGCGTCGGCACTGTACCTTCGAGAGGCGGTTGAAACGATCGAGCGTCTGCCTCAATCGACGTTCGATGAGATCATCGACAAGTATGTCGAGATGAACGTGGCACATCCGTTTCGAGAGGGCAACGGTCGAAGCATGAGGTTGTGGCTTGATCACATGCTCAAACGGGAGTTGCGTCGCGTGATCGAATGGCGGCTCGTTGATAAGGGACGATATTTGACAGCGATGGAACGGAGCCCGCTCGATGTTACACCGATCAAAAATTTATTGAGCGACGCGTTGACGGCATCGACGGACGACCGCGAGATATTTGTAAAGGGGCTCGATGCGAGCTACTTCTATGAGGATTATATTGCGTACAGGAGCGCAGATTTAGACGAGCAGGGGAGGCATTGACGTGGAAAAAATTTTGGTGTTGGATTTCGGCGGGCAGTACAATCAACTGATTGCGCGTCGAGTGCGGGAGAATCATGTTTATTGTGAGGTGCACGGCTACAACAATTTCGATCTCAACGCGATCAAAAATTTCGAGCCGCGCGGAATCATACTGACGGGCGGACCTCAATCGGTCAACAGCGACGACTTTCATGTCGATCCCAAACTGTTTGAGCTCGACGTCCCGATCCTCGGCATCTGTTTCGGAGCTCAATTGATGGCGAAGACGTTGGGCGGCAAGGTCGAGACCGCGCCCACTTCAGAGTTTGGTCGCACCGATCTCAATCGCGTCGGCGCCTCCCGCTTGCTCAACGGCATGAGCGATCACACAACCGTTTGGATGAGCCACAACGATCGGATCGTCGAACTGCCGCATGGATTTGCGCTCACGGCGTCGACCGGCAATTGCCCCATCGCCGCCATGGAGAACGACGCTCGAAAACTCTACGCTGTGCAGTTTCACCCCGAGGTCGTTCACACCGTCGAGGGCAAGCGCGTCTTCGACAATTTTATCGACGTGTGCGGCTGTCGTCGCGATTGGCAGATGAAATCGTTCGCCGAAACCAAGATTGCCGAGCTCAAGGAGACGCTCAAGGGGCGAGCACTTTGCGCGTTGAGCGGCGGCGTCGATTCGAGCGTGGCGGCGGCGTTGATGTCGAAGGCAATCGGCAAGAATTTGACGTGCGTGTTCGTCGACCACGGTCTGTTGCGCAAGAACGAGGCTGACGAGGTCGAAGCCGTCTTCAAAAACTTTGATCTCAACTTCGTTCGTGTCGATGCATCTCAACGGTTTTTGGCTCGACTGTCGGGAGTGACGGAGCCCGAACGCAAACGCAAGATCATCGGCGAAGAATTTATCCGCGTGTTCGAGGAGGAAGCAAAAAAAATAGGCGCGGTCGATTACCTTGTGCAGGGAACGATTTACCCCGACGTGATCGAGAGCGGGCTGGGGAAGGCGGCGGTGATCAAATCGCATCACAACGTCGGCGGGCTGCCCGATCACGTTGACTTCAAAGCGATCGTCGAACCGTTGAGACTGTTGTTCAAAGACGAGGTTCGCGCCGTCGGACGGGAGCTCGGGCTTGACGAGAAGATCGTGAGCCGTCAACCGTTCCCCGGTCCCGGGCTCGGGATCAGGATCATCGGTGAGGTGACGGCTGACAAGATCAAGATCGTGCAGGACGCCGACGCGATCTTCCGCGCGGAGCTCGAGAGTGCGGGCGTGGTGTCGAATCAATATTTTGCGGCGCTGACGAACATGAGATCGGTGGGCGTGATGGGCGACGGTCGAACTTACGATTATGCGGTCGTCCTTCGAGCGGTCGAGACGACGGATTTCATGACGGCAACGGCATCGAAAATCCCGTGGGAGGTATTGAGTCGCGCGGCGGATCGGATCGTCAATGAGGTCGCGGGCGTCAATCGCGTGCTGTATGATTGCACGTCGAAACCGCCTTCGACCATCGAACTCGAATGAGCATGGCGATGAGCAACGCGCCGAATCCGATTGCAATGAACAGCGCCACGTGCTCAACGAAATTCTCCGAGGTGCCGACCAGCGCCATCGCTCGAAAATCCATGAGAATGTAATGCACCGGCTGAATGATCGATATCAAGCGTATCGGTTCGATCATTCCCTGCTCCGACCAAATGTATCCGCTCAATAAAAATGCCGGCAACGTGTAGAACACCATGCACTGAATCAGCGCCATGCGCAGATCGAACACCGCCGACAGGATCGTTATCGCGAGCATCACCGACGTCACGCTCAACATCAAATATAAAATTTCCTTCGCCGCGATTGAACGCATCGACGGCGCTTTTTTTTTCTCCTCAAACATCGACATCGAAAACGCCAAAATCATTCCGATCTGCGCCGCTCCTCATCGCCGTCTGACGAATCATTTTTGAATCGAACTCGCTCACGACCGATTGCATGGGCGTTGACCGCCTCAAGATCATCGTTGAGCGTCGCGTAGTACCTCAACTGATCGGCGTCGGCAACCGCTTGTATCAATTGCCGCGCACATCAACACCACGAACGTCATCAAGTGCTCACTGACCAGCACCCGCAATTCGCGTTCCATTATCTCTAACATGTTTGATCAATCCAATCATCGAGACCGTGAAGAACACGCTCCCGATCGCAAGCAGCATCATCGCGTGAGCCGTCCAACCGAACGCCGCGCCCTTGACGAGCATCGAACGTAAGTCGTCGGCGACGTTCCCGATCGGCATCACGTATGACAGAAACAAACTGAAGTCGATGTTGATCCACGAGCCGACCATCAGCGCGAATCAGCCGATTGATCAGAAACGGCAACGGCTTGGTGATCGGGTGCTTCTCATCGAGCTTCTCATCGACGATCGAAGGCGCGACAGAAAACACGACGGCAATCTGAGCGGCGTGAATGATCAGCGCGGCAAGGAAGAAATCTTCGTAGCCGACGGTCGGGTTGTACAAAATCCGTGAGCTCATCGAAATCCGCGCGGAGCTTTGAAGTTGCGTCGAGATCAATTCGGCGTTGAACGGCGCGAGAACGGTCTGCAACGCCTTCGACACCGTTGAGCCGACCGATCGATTGGTGTTGTCGATGATCAACTCGATCGAAGTCGAGCCGCCGGTGCTCAACTGCCGCGAAAAATCCTGCGGAATGACCACGACGCCAAACGATTTCATCTCGATCATTCGCCGTTCGAGATCGGTCGGGTCGGCGTTAACCTCGACCACGCGCACTTCGGGCGTGTCGCCGAGATCGCGCACGATCCTTCGACCGTACGAACCGCCGTCGAGATTGCAGATGACGATCGGGATGTCGGTCAACGCGTTTTGAATGAACAGCCCGCCGAACAGCATCGTGTACAGGAGCGGGATTGCGATCAGCAACGCGGCGACTTTTTTATCGACGAAAAACATGTCAACGTACTCCGTCGAGCGAGAAGCGCATGCCCGACCACACCGCATCGGAATTCGTCCGCACCTTGACATTGAACGCAATCACATCGACGTCGCCGCGTTCGCTCGTCGCCTTCTGCGTCGCAAAATCCGCCTTCCGCCGAATGCTCTCAACCGTCCCGTCTATCACCGTCGAGCCGTCGCGCCCGCGCACCTTGAGCGATTGACCGATCGAAAATTTATTGATAGCCGTCTCGTCGACCTTGAAATCGATCCAATTGTCGAGATGATTTTGCAGCGCAAAGATCGGGATCGCGCTCGAAATCAATTGCCCTTCCTCGACATATTTTTGAGTGATGATGCCGTCGAAGTGCGCGCGAATTTCCGTCTCGTCGATGTTGACGTTGACCGCGTCGAGCTGAGATTGAAGGGCGGCGGCTTGCTCTTGAGCGGCGCGTTGAGCGGCAAGGTTCTGATCGTTTTTGAGCAGATCGGCGTTGGCGGCATCGACGGCGGCGCGAGCGGCGTCTTCTGCGGCAAGCGCGTTGTCGAGTTGAGATTTGTAAGTGTCATAGGTCTGAACGGAGACGGCGCCCGCCTCGAGCAACGCGCGATATCGAGCCTCGTCCTTGGCGGCAAGGTTGGCGGCGGTCGTCGCCTGATTGAGTTGAGCCTGAGCCGCGCGGAGTTGAGCATCGAGCGAAGTCTCCGCATTGCGCGACGCGATCATCACCTGCTGCAGTTGAGCGTACTGAGCGGCGAGCGCGGCTTGAGCCTGATGAAGTTGAGGCTACTGCATGTCCCGATCGATCCGCGCGATCAACTGTCCTTCTTCAACGTGATCGCCCTCGTCGACGAGCAGTTCGACCACGCGCCCGCTCACCTTTGAATTGATGTTGATCTCCTTCGCGTCCGCCATGCCCCACAGCAACGGCACATCGGATTTCGCTTCCGACGTCTGCCAATAGAAGAACATCAGCTTGCGAAATTCCTCTATCGCTTCCGTGTACGTCAATTTATTTTCCGCAAGGAACTTCGAATCGGCGAGCAACGACGACATGAAAAGCAACTGCTGTTTGACGAAGCCGCGATTGATTATGCGAAACTCGCCCGTCTGCATGCATTTCTCGATCAAACGCATGAACACATCGAGCTTCTGACGACGAAAGTCCTCGCAACGTCGCCACTCGATCGGGTAATTCGCTTAAACTCGTCGTCCATCGTGAACATCATAAAAATTCATTGCCGATGTCAACAACGATCATTAAAAAAGCGACAGCCCCAATCGGAACCGTCGCCTTCGAATGTCGTCGCCGAAAATTTTATTTCATCAGCGGAGCGATCGCCTCATGCAATTCCTTCGCGCACTTCTTGAACGCTCCACGACGCGCCCTCAACTGGCTCGCCTTCGAATCTTCCTCGTTCGTCGAGCTCGACGCCTTCAGCACCTTCCGACGATCGACCAGGAACCCGTTGACGTTCACCGACAGCCGCGACCGCTTGCCCTGCTGATCAGTCACCGAGTCCTGCACCTTCAGGAAGATCACTCTGTCATAAGCGCCATACGACACGAAATCGATGAAGTCTCTCTGCGTCGGAACCTGCTCCTCCAAATAGCCCTTATCGAGCCAGAAGTTTTGATATTTGTTCTGCGCGTCCTTGCCGTACTGCACTTGATATCGATCGCCTGCGAACGGCTTGACGAAATACTTCTCAACAAAATCGTAGTAGTCCTTCGTCTTGTACTCGGCGCCGCCCACTATCACCACGCCTACCCGTTCGGTCACCACAGACGCCGCCAATGCCGTCGATGCCATCAACGTCATCAACATCGTCAACGCGATCAATGATATGATTTTCCTCACGATTAATCTGCTCCTTCGTTTTTACAAATGATTTTACATTGGCGCCGCCATTTTTTCAATAGTAAACTTCACTTAAGCAGAGCCCGAGCGCGGGCGCGGGAGGCGGAGCGGCATTTCGATCTCGACCGTCGAAAATATTTTTGAGCTCGTCGAGCGTCATGCGTCCGCGCCCAACCTTCACCGCCGCGCCCACGATGTTGCGCGCCATCTTGTATAAGAATCCGTCGGCGTGCAATCGGATCGTCAACAGTCGATCGCCGATCGGATCGAACCGTTCATCGATTGTCGCATCGAAGATCGTTCGAACGGGATTGCGCTCAACTTCGCTCGACGATCTGAACGCGCTGAAGTCATGAGTGCCGACGAGAAGTTTCAGCGCCGCCGACATGCTCTCAACATCAATCGGCGGTCGGACATGCCAGGCGTATCGATCGATCAACGGATCGCTCGTCTCGCCGACATGCAATCGATAAGTATAAATCTTGCTCACCACCGAGAACCGCGCCGAAAAATTTTCGTCCGCCTCCCACGCCCGACGCACCACTATATCACTCGGCAACACGCTCGCCGCCGCTATCGTGATCCGATCGATCGGGATCGTCCCCTCGGTGAAGAAGTTGACCACTTGACCCCGCGCATGCACTCCCGCGTCGGTTCGTCCCGCCGCCGCCAACTCGATCCGTCCGCCGAACACTCGCGACAATCGATCCTCCAATACGTTTTGGATCGCCAACCATCTCGTCTGACGTTGAAACCCATGATAATTCGTGCCGTCGTAGGCAACCAACAATGCGATGTTCCTCATTTTCGACATACAAACCCCGCAAACGCCTCGACGTGATCGATCTCAACCGCCGAGTACATTGATTTCAATCGCTCCGCCAGCGTCGTCAACGTCTCATAGGGCGGCGTGAAAAATCCATGCCTCTCGCAAAACTGCTCAACAAAAAAATCCGTCCGCCCGTTGAGCCCCTTCACATACATGCAGCCGCTGAATGTCCCGCCCTCGCACAACACCCGCCGCGTCTCCTCATAAGCCGCCTCCTTGTCGGGAAATGCATGGAAACCGTTGATCGACAACACATGATCAAAACTCCCGTCGTCGAACGGCAACGACCCCACATCGCATTGCATAAACTCAACATTGCTCACCCCTGCGGCATTCGCTCGCGCCGCCTCCAACATCTCCGTCGAGAAGTCCGCGCAAACGATCCGCTCCGCCTTCAACCGTTCGAAGATCGGCAACGACAACACGCCCGTCCCAACCGGAATCTCCAACAGCCGCCCGCTAAAGTCGTCGGGCACTCCCGCAAACGCTTGGTTGATGAACGCCTCATACTTCTCATCGGTCAACTGCCAAAAATATTTCATCGCCAGCCGACCCAACCAACTGCTGTTCAACATCATTCCATCATACATCGACGCCAATCGCCCGACTCGACGATACGCCCGCTCTATCTTGTCCTTCAAAAAATACTTCAGCCCTTCACTCCGTACATCATCGCGTACATCGTCGGCAACACCAACAACGTCAGCACCGTCGCCGCCAACAGCCCGCTCGCGATCGCTATCGCCATCGGTCCCCAAAATACGCTCGCCATCAACGGGATCATTCCCAAGATCGCCGTCAACGCCGTCAACATGATCGGGCGGAACCTCATCACCGTCGATTCGATCACCGCCTCGTGCGGCGTCAATCCCTCCGCCAGATGCTTGTCGATCTGATCGAGCAGGATCACCGAGTTGCGGCTGATCATTCCGCTCAACGCCAATATCCCGAGGTACGCCACGAATCCGAGCGGTGAGCCCGTCAACAGCATGCCGAACGTCACTCCGATCAGCCCCAACGGGATCGTCAGCACCGTCAACAGCAATTGCTTCGCGCTCCTCAATTGGATCATCAACAGCGTCGCGATCACGAACAACATCAACGGCAGCGGCTCGCTCAAGTTGTCGAGCGATGAATCACTGTCCTCGAGATCGCCGCCCGCCTCGATCGCATAACCGTAGGGCAGTTCGCCGATGATCGACTCGAGCGCATTCATCGCCTTCGTCCCCGCATCGACCGCCGTCCCCGATCGAATGTTCGCCTGCACCGTGATCGTCGGCTTGAGATTGCGGCGCCAGATCAGTCCGTCCTCCGCGCGATATTCGAGCGTCGCCACCTGCGACAGCGGAACATAGCCCGCCGCCCCCAAGTAGATCGGCATGTTCTCAACGTCAGACAACTTGTCTCGATCGATCGCCGACAATCGAAGATCAATGTCGAGCGTCCGATCCCCCGTATAAAACTCCGCCGCCTTCGCTCCCGTCAGCTCGGTGTAAAGCGTCTGCGCCACCGCCGTCGTCGACAGCCCCAACGCGCTCAACTTATCCTGATCAAGCTCGACGTGCAACACCTTCGACTTGTCGATCCAATTGAGATGAGCGTCAAACACGTTCGGATCGTCGGCGACCACGTCTCGAACCTGCATCGCCAGCGTCCGCACTCGCTCAACATCGTAGCCCGACACTCGAAGCATGATCGGATACGCCGCCGGCGGCCCCGTCTGTATGAAATGAATTTTGCTCCTCACATGCGAAAGCTCCGTCGACAGCTCGTCGTTGATCCGCGCCGTCAGCTCCTCGCGCTTCTCTCTGCTCTCGGCGACGATCACAAACTGCGCAAAGTTGTCCGCATCAAGCTCGGGCTCCATCGTCAGCACAAAGCGCGGCGCCCCGACACCCACATACGCCGAATAATTTTTTATCAGATCACCCTGCTTGTCAAGGAACGTTGAGAACGTCCGCGTCGCCTCCTCGGTCGCCACCATCGACGAGCCTTCGGGCAAACTCAAGTTCACCAGCACTTCGGGACGGATCGACGACGGGAAGAACTCCTCTTCAACGAAATCCATCAGCACGATCGAGCCGACAAAGACCGCTACCGTCGACAGCAGGACGATCACTCGGTGCGCCAAAAATTTTTTCAGCACCGCGCGGAACATCTGATAAAAGCGTCCTTGATAGAGTTCCGCGGGTTTGCTCGACACTTTGATAAGGTGCAAGCCGAACAGCGGCGTCACCATCACAGACACGATCCACGACAGCAGCAGCGTTGAGCAGATGACGGGGAACAGCGAACTGCAGAACTCCGCCGCCATGCCTTTCGAGAAGGCGATCGGAATGAAGCCCGCGCATGTGATCAACGTGCCTGTCAACATGGGCTTGGCGGTGATGTCGAACGCCGAGCATGCCGCGTCCAATCGATCGAGCCCGCGCTCCAATTGAACGCTCATCATCTCGACTGCTATGATCTCGTCGTCGACCAACAGCCCCAGCGCGATGATCAACGAGCCGAGCGAAACCTTCTGAAGGTCGATGCCCATCAGATACATCGCGCAAAAGGTTCCCGCGAACACCAATGGAATGCAGAACGCCACGACCAAGCCCGTGCGCCAACCGAGGCTGATGAAGTTGATCACCATGACGATCACGATCGCTTCGACGAGCGCCTCAACAAATTCGCCGATCGATTCTTCGACCACTTGAGGTTGATCGGCGACCTGATGAATTTCCATGCCTAACGGCAGTTCCGATTGCGCCGCCTCGATCAGTCGATGCTCCTCCTCGCCGAGCTCGAGTATGTTGCCGCCCGGCGTCATTGAAACCGCTATACCGATCGCGGGCTGACCGTTGTAGAAAAACTTCGGTTCGGACGGTTGAGAGTATCGACGTTCGATCGTTGCGATGTCGGCAAGACGAAATATCTTCCCGTCGGCATTGATCGGCAGGCTCTCAAGCGTGTGAAGGTCGTCGAACATGCCGCTCACTCTGATATAAACGTTGTCGGTCGTCGTCTCGAGCATGCCCGACGGCATCATCTGATTGGCTTGCTCGATGGCGTCTGCGATGGCGGTCGGCGCGATCCCAAGTTCCGACAGCTTATCGCGCTTGATCTCGACGTAAATCTTCTCGGTCTGCTCGCCCTCAAGCTCTACGCGCTGAACTTCCTTGAGCCCCAACAGTTGACGACGAATCTTTTGAGCCTCCGCGCGGAGCTCCTCATAAGAAAAATCGTCGCCGACCAGCGCATAGATCGTGCCGTACACATCATCGAACCGATCATCGTAGAAAGGTCCGAGCACGCCCTCGGGCAGATCGCCCTTGATGTCCTCGCAGTAGTTTCTGATCTTGAGCCACGTCTGCTTGATGTTGTCGATGTCGGCGTCGTCGCGCAGCTCCACAAAGATCACCGTCACGCCCGGGCGCGAGTAACTCTCTATGTAATCGAGCGCGGGAGTGTCCTGCAACGTCTGCTCCAGCTTGTCGGTCACCTGTTCCTGAATCTGTTGAGCGGTGGCGCCGGGCCATGCGGCGCTGATGATCATCTCGCGGATCGTAAATTCCGGGTCCTCCATGCGTCCCAAACGTTGATAAAAAAATATGCCGCCGACAAACACGACGACAATAAAATACCACACCAGATCGCGGTTGGTGAGTGAGAGCTTCGTTAAATTTCTCATGCGCACAATGATCTCCGATCGAAAAAAATTACCTGCGCATAGACTTTCGCCGCGACCTGCATTATTCCTTTAAAAATTTCTTTGAGCCGATACCGATTGGCGGAGCTCAATGCGTCATTGGTAATAAAAAATGCGCGGCGCCGTCTCGTCATTCGACGACCGCCGCGCTCTGCTTCCGATCAAGAGCTGCCGCCTTGAACGTCAGCCCGAGCCGCCACGTATGGAGTTCAATTCGTCGTTGGTAAGTAAAAAAGGCGCGGCGCCGTCTCGACATTCGACGACCGCCGCGCTCTGCTTCCAATCAAGAGTCGCCGCCTTGAATATCAGCCCGAGCCGCCCCGAGGGCAGGCGGGCGGGCGCACTTTTATTTTTTGAGCCGATGCCGACTTGCGCCGAGCAATGCGTCCGTCTTCCGCTCGAGCGTCTCAGCCATGAAATCCGTCGACAGATCGATCGCCGCCTCAGGCTCAACGATCTCGCTCAACGGTGATTCATTCGTCGGCTCCTCTATGAACCAATAATCGTCCGCCGCCTCTTGAGCGCTCGACCCGCTCTTAGCCTTCAACGTGATCGTCTTGCCTTTCTTTTTGAGCTTGTAATCCGTCGCGACGTCGAGCAGGGTGATCGTCGCGCTCGTCGCCCCGCGCTTGATCTTCACCACGTAATCATCGCCCGACTTCTTATAACTCATCGTGCCCGCCGTATTCTGCAACGTGTCGTCGACGCCGAAGTTGGTTATGACGTCATTGCCCGACTCGTAATTGAACAAGAACCGATCGCCGCCGCTCGAACCCGTGATCGTATCATTGCCCTTGCCCGCGTCGATCGTCACGTTCGAGCCGCTGTTGATGATAACCTCCGCCTTCGACGTGCCGTTGAGCGTCACGCCGTCCGAGTCGTTGCTGATCGTATCGATCACCGTCACGTATGAGCCCGACTTCTTGAATGTGTAGCCCGCCGCGTCGAGCAACGTCACCGTCGCCAACGTTGAAGACCTCTTCAGCGAGATCACAACATCATCGCCCACTGTCGCGATCGATTTGATTGAGCCTTTCGTGCTCTTGAGCGTGTCGTTCACTCCAAAATTGGTGATGATATCGTCGCCCGAAAGATAGTTGAACAAAAATCGCTCGCCGTAATCCGAACCGACGATCGTATCATCGCCCTCGCCCGCATCGATCGTAACACGCGCGCCGCTGTTGATGATCAGATCATCTTCCGACGTGCCGCTCACTTTGATCGAATCATCGCTGTTGACGATCAGATTGACGACGTTGAGAGTTTCGTCCGCCGCGTCCTTCAACGTCATTCGACTGCTGCCGACATCGATGATCAGATCATTGCCCGAACTCGTCGTCGAATATTCCTCATCGATTGAGATCAGAATCGCATCTCCGCTCGAATAGCCGAGCACCACATCTTGACCGCTGTCGCTCCCAAATTTGTACACGTGAGGATTATCGGAGCCGAGTGCGTTGATGGTATCGTTGCCCGCTCCGCCGTCGACGGTGAGCCCCGCGCCCCACGCCGTCAACAGATCGTCGCCCGACGTCCCCTCGAGCAGAGCATCTTCCGAAAACGCATACGTCTTCGAACCGTCGTAGGCATCGGACGCCTGTTTGGCAAGGTAGCGCCAAAACATGTAGCCCGACGCGTAATAATATCGGTTGCCTGTTCTGTAATTGGACAGGTCGAGATAAGCGGCAAGGCTGTCGACGTTCGACATGATCTGATTGATGCTGTTGAGGCGAGTGTCGTCGACGCCGCCGGTGAGCTCCGCCATGCCCTCCTTCATGAATTGCGGGAAGGTCGACAGATAAACATTCTGCGCAACGTGAGTGAGCTCATGCGCGAGACATCGATCGATGGAATTTGCATCGAGATCATCATCGCCGTCGAAGGTGGTATACTTGAGATTGAGCACTACGACATTGCCGTCGGATATGTTGTTCGTCGTGCCCCAATAACTTGATGCGGAATCATCTATGACGCTGAGAGTGACGTTATCATCGTCGAAGGTAATCCCGAACGACTCTTCGATGAGCGCCGCCGACTCCTCGACCCACCAACTGTAAGCGCCCTGCAAAATTTTCTTTTGCTCGCTCGACAGAGAACTCTCCCGTTGTGTGTAGGTGATGTTGAGCCTGCCCTTGGAGTAAGTTGCGCCATCGAGACTGCTCAACGTGTCGGCGGGCAACGTCTCAACCATGATCGAATCGATGTCCTTGGCGACGAGCCCGCCCGCGTCCCAACCGGTGATCGCTCCCGTGTCGTCGTTGCCGAGAATGATCCCGCAGTAGTCTTCGAGGAAAGTTTTGGCGTCGGCAGCGTTCTCCCGATCGCTGATCATTTGGTCGACGACGTTTTGGATCGAATTGAAATCCGAACAGGCTCTGATCGCCTCGTTGAGTTTGTCGGTTCCGGCGGTCGATGCGCTGTAACGGATCGAGCGCATGAAATTGCGAATGACGTCGAGCGGCGAGTAACCGTTGCCGTAAATTGCAGTTGAGCTCGAGCCGCTTGCGTCGGCGATGGTGATGGCGTGGTTGGTCATGTTCTTGAGCGTGACGGAGCTGCCGTTGGAAACGTTGAGGATCAGATTGCCGCCGTCGGTGTTGAAACTCTCGAGCGAACCGTTTGCGATCTGAATCGTGTCGTCGTAATTGAAGTTCTCGACGAGAAGAGCGCCGTCGGAGATTTGAATGAGCTCGGGCACGTCGTAGGAGGCGACGACGGTGTTGATGCCTCCGCCGGCGTTGAGAGTGGCGTTCTCGCCGCTGTTGGTGATCCGATCGTTGCCGTCGCCGCCGAGCACCATGACCCTTGACCCGCGATTGACGATCGTATCATTGCCCGCGCCGCCGTTGATTGAAACTCGCGAGCCTCTGTTGAAGATATAATCATTGCCGTCGCCGCCGCCGACCGTGACGTTCGAGCCGTAATTGTGGATCGAGTCATTGCCCTTGCCGCCGTCGACGATCGCCCGCGACGCGTCGCTTGAGTTCTGAACAAAATCGTTGCCGTCGCCCGCATCGATCGTCACGCGCGACGCGTAATTGTAAACGACATCATTGCCGTTGCCCGCGTTGGCGACGACGGTCGGCGCGGCGCTCGAATTGTAGATCGTATCGTTGCCCGCCGCGGTGTTGATGGTGACGTTCGACGCGTAGTTGGCAACGGAGTCATCGTCGGACGTCCCGCTTATGAGCGTGTTCGATGTTGAATCGTTTCTGATGGTGTTCATAGAGATAGAGCCTGCCTCTCGATTGAATTGGATAGTCAGTCTAACATTTATCGTCGAAGAGCGTCAAATCATTTAATCCAAACGAAGGCGACGACCATCAACGCGACGACCGCCAGCGCGATCCAATCGCTCGATCCGATCGCCAACGATTTCATGTGCGTGCGCCCTTCTCCTCCGCGATAGCAACGAGCCTCCATCGCCATTGCAAGATCATCCGCTCGACGGAACGCCGACAGGAACAGCGGCACGAGGATCGGCACCATCATCTTCAATCGGTTGATGAAATTTCCATGCTCGATGTCGAGCCCGCGAATCTTCTGCGCCTTGATGATCTTGTCCGCCTCATCGAGCAGCGTCGGGATGAATCGCAACGCGATCGTCATCATCATCGCCAGCTCGTGCGCAGGCACTCCAATCACTTTCAACGGCGTCAACAATCGTTCGGTCGCGTCGGTCAACTTCAACGGCGACGTCGTGAACGTCAGCAGAGACGACGCCACGATCATCAGTACCAGCCTCAAGCTGATCAGAAATCCTTCGCGAAGTCCCTCGTCGGTCACGTTGAATATCCACGCTCGAAACAATAATTCGCCGTCGTGGCTCACCAAGTGGATCACGAACGTGAACAGGATGATCCATCGCAACGGCTTGATCGCTCTCAACACCGCCGTCAAATTGATCCCGGACAGCGCCACCAACAGCCCGACCGTCGCCGTCAACATCAAGTATTCGATCGGATCGTCGGCGGAGAAGATCATCACCAACAGCGCGAGCAGAGAAAATATTTTCGTCCGCGGGTCGAGCCGATGCAAGATCGAATCGCCCGGGAAGTACTGCCCCAACGTCACATCTTGAAACATTTTCTGATCCTCGCCTCGCACTCGTCAATGTCGATCGCGTCGCTTTCAATCTCGACGCCCTTCGCCCTCAATCGATCCAGGATCGCCATGCTCGTCGGTCGCGATAAGCCCGCACGCTCGATCACGTCAGCTCTGCCGAATACTCCGCGCGGATCACCGTCGGCGATCACTCGCCCGTCGCTCATCACAATGATCCGTTGCGCAAGACGAGCCGCGGCGTCCATGTCGTGAGTGACCATCAGGATCGTCGTGCCGCCGTCGTTCAATCGTTTGATCTCATCGAGCAGTTGAGCCTTTGAACGAGCATCGAGCCCCGCCGTCGGCTCGTCGAGGATCAACGTGCTCGGTTGCATCGACAGGATCGACGCGATCGCTACTCGTCGACGCTCGCCGCCGCTCAACTTCAACGGTGATACCAATCGATATTGATCGGGCAGTCCGACTTGTCTCATGGCGTCGGTCACTCGACGAGCAATTTCCTCGGGCTTGCAACCGAAATTCTTTGGAGCAAAGGCGAGCTCAGCCTCAACGGTCTCCTCAAACAATTGATCCTCGGGGCGTTGAAACACCAAGCCGATCCTGCCGTCGGAAGTCACACCCTCGACCGTCAACAGCCCCGCCATCACTTGAATCAACGTCGACTTGCCCGAACCCGTGCTGCCGACGATCGCAATGAACTCGCCGTTGCCGATCTCGAGCTCAACATTAAACAACGCCGTCTTCTCAAACGGCGTGCCCTTCGCGTACGTATAACTCACATCGCTCAATCGAATCATCGTCTCAGCCTTCCAACCAAATCGTCGACGGTCAAAACATTTTTCAACCGCAAGCGCGCTGCCAATTGAACCGTCATCGGAACCTCCAAACCGATCCGCTCCAAAAATTTCACGTCGGAAAAAATTTTGAGCGGCGAGCCCTGTCGAACGATCTTGCCGCCAGACATCACCGCCACCCTTGACGCCCGCGCCGCCTCTTCCATGAAGTGCGTGATCAATATGATCGTCATGCCCTTCGCATGCAGTTGCTCGATTGTCGACAACACTTCGGATCGTCCGCGCGGATCGAGCATCGCCGTCGCCTCGTCAAACACGATGCATTTGGTCTGCATCGCCAGCACTCCCGCGATCGCCACACGCTGTTTCTGTCCGCCGCTCAACTTATAAGGCGAAAACGTTTTGTACTCGAGCATGCCGACTGTCGAGAGTGCTTCATCAACCCGTCGTCTGATCTCGATCGGATCGACGCCAAGGTTCTCCGGTCCGAACGCAACGTCGTCCTCAACGATCGCTCCCACGATCTGATTATCGGGATTCTGAAACACCATGCCGACCTTCGTTCGCACCGTCCACACATCAACCGTCGTGTCTATGCCGTCAACGAGCACTCGCCCTTCGGTCGGCGTCAACAGTCCGTTGAGATTTTTGGCGAGCGTCGACTTGCCTGAACCGTTCGCTCCGATGATCGCTATGAACTCGCCGTCGCCGATCGTCAAATTGATCTCGTCGAGCGCCAATCGCTCTTCGTACTTATAGCTTAAATCCTTTATCTCTATCAACAGTGTCACCATCAAAAAAAATTATCCCGCCCATGAAAATCCGCAAATCGTTTTGTTGACGAAGAAGGTAGGGGCGAGCCGCCGCGTGTGGAGGCGGGCGCCCGTTCTTCGATCGCCGCCGTCAACCTTTAAGCCGTCGACCATGGTTAAGGGCGCGCCGCCCCCTTGGGAAGGCGGGCGCCCGTTCTTCGATCGCCGCCGTCGACCTTTAAGCCGTTGACCATGAATTAGGGCGAGCCGCCCCATTCGAGAGGCGGACGCCCGTCCCTTTCATCGTCGCCCCAACCGCTGCCTTCGATCGTTGATCAGGATCAAAGAATAAACTTCATGCGATTGATGCCGTCGACATACTCATACTCATGCGAGTGCGGCAGTCGAGCCAGCACCATCAGCCCCAAATCGTCCAAGTTCTCCTCGTCGACCGCCGCCAACGGATCATACTGCCGCCCGCGACTTCCGAATGCGATCTCAATCTGCTCCGCCGCCTCCGAGTACACGATATCGATCTCAATGTCGATCCGATCGTCCGCACCGTACCCGCGTTCGAGCACCACCATCAAATATTCTTCGCAACAAACTTGTATCTGATTGATCTCCATCGAGCCCAGCCCGTACTTCTCGCCGAACAACATGATCTCGTTCTGCATCTCGATCAGATCGAATTCGCGTTGAGCGATCTCATAATGGAAATACTTCAGCCGATTGATGAACGACACCGTCAACGGTCGCGACGGCGCATCGAATATTTGATCGGGCGCGCCCTGCTCATAGATGCCGCCCTCTGCGAAGAACAATATCCGATCCGATACCTCGCGCGCAAAGTTCATCTCATGCGTCACGATCAACATGGTCAGCCGCCGCTTGGTGAGCATGCGAATGACGGCAAGCACCTCGCCGACCATCGTCGGGTCGAGCGCACTGGTCGGCTCGTCGAACAACATGATCTTCGGCTCCATCATCAACGAGCGGCAGATCGCTATGCGCTGTTGTTGACCGCCGCTCAACACACTCGGATATTCAAACTTTTTGCCGAGCAGTCCCACCGTCGACAACAGTCCTTCAGCCTTCGCGATCGCCGTCGACCGATCCATCTTCAAAAGAATCGTCGGCGCCAGGATCAAATTCTCCATCACGTTCAGATGTTGGAACAGATGAAATCGCTGATAGACCATGCCCATGTGTCGTCGAATGTGATCAACGTCGGCGTCATTGGCGGTGATCTCAAGCCCGTCGATCATGATCCGTCCCGCGTCGGGAACCTCCAACAATTCGAGGCAACGGAGGAAGACCGATTTGCCGCAACCCGATCCGCCGATGATCCCAATGCATTCGCCCTCGTCGACGTCGAGATCGATCCCGTTGAGCACGTTGAGATCGCCGAACGATTTTTTGAGCCCGCGCACTTCAATGATGCTCATCATTCGCCCTCCGATCCGTCAACGCAAAGATACCATACACCACATAAGACAGCGCCAGATAGATCAGCATGCCGATCGTGATCGTCAACAGCGGCTCCATGGTGCGCGACGCGGTGTTGTTGATCACGCGCGTGAGATCGGTGATGGTCACGTAGCCGACCACGCTCGTCCATTGGATCAGATTGACGATCGTCGACTGATAGACGGGGCTAGCGATGCGAACGATCTGCGGCAGTGCGATCAACCTGAACGCTTGCCATCGAGAGAAGCCCAACGTGCGAGCCGCCTCGACTTGTCCATGGTCGAGCGCCAAGATCGATGCGCGAATGAGTTCTGCGACGTGGGCGGCGGTGTGCAGGCTGAAGGTCACGATCGCCACCGTCAACGGCTTTAGCCCCGAGCCCGCCAGCACTCCGTAGAACAACAGCATCAGGAGCATGAGCACGGGCGAGCCTCTGATGATCGATATGTAAATCCGCGCGGAGGTGCTCAAAATTTTAGAGCGGCTCATACGAAGAAGGCACACTGCCGCGCCGAGCAATGTGCCTAATGCGAGCGACGCGACGGAGATTTGGATCGTCACCCAAAGCCCGCCGAGGATCGTCTGCCACGAGCCGCCCTTGATCAGAATGTTATAGAGTGCGTCGCTCATTTGGTTTTGCCGACGTGCACGATCTCATCAGAGAAATAACTGTCGGATATCTCAACACCATCGGGACGATCCGCGTTGAGCGGGAAGAGGTTATCGTTCTCCGGCACGCGCACCCAAAAGATGATGTCGACCTTGCCCGCTGCCAACGCCGCCGATCGCGCCGCACTGTCGACGCTCACGAGCTCGAAATTCTTCCCGATACGATTGCTGATCTCTGCAAGCACGGCGGTGTTGAATCCTGCCGGCGTTCCGTCCGCGCGGATCAGATCGAGCGGAGGAAGGTCACCGGTCACCGCGATCCTCAACGTGTCCGCGCCTCCGATCACAGGC